>JAWUWF010000109.1:0-7257 GCA_034111985.1 Pseudophaeobacter sp. | reverse complement strand
AGATGGTCAAAAGCTTGGGATCATGGCGAAGGACGACAATCGGGAGGTTTTGTGAATCCTTGGGGATCGCCGCCACGGGGCCGGCTTCGGCGGCTTGGACAGAAGCACCAGCCGCTGCGGAAATATCGATGCCGTCATTGCGACCCTTGGAATAGGTTTTTACGATCTTGCCCTGCACCGGATAGGCCATGGCCGCCTGACTAGGGCGGCTTGGCGCGGGCACATCCACCGTTGGCAGGTTCGTGGCCGCAACATTTGCCGGGGCAATGTTTTCCTGTGGCAGCGGTTTGGTGGCGCTTGGCGGGGTCGGCGTGGCGCTGCCCTGCCCGGGGGCCGTGGTTGCCGCGGCCACTGGGGTGTTGCGGGCTGCCTTTTGATCCTTGAGAGGGATCAGCAACTGCTGACCTTCGCGGATGGTAAAATCACTGCCGAGCCCGTTCCATTCCGCCAGCGATTTCACTGGCACCTGATAGAGGCGGGAAATGGTATAGGCGGTCTCGCCGCGCTTCACCTTATGGCGCAGAGGCTCTGGACCGTCCTGAACCGGTGCAGGACGGGGTTTTGCAGACGGCTGGATGATGGTTGGGGTGACAGAGCCGGGGTTGGGCGAGGTCGCAGGCGCGGCCTCAATGGCGTTTCCGGCCAGGGCGGCAATATCAACAGCACCAGGCGAGGCCGTCGTGGCGACGGCGGGCAGGCTGTCAGGGGCGCGCCGGGGCAGGACAAGAACCTCGCCTTTGCGCAGGGTATCACCCGGCTGCATACCGTTGAATTTGGCCACCTCAGTGATGGGCAGGCCAATGCGGCGCGCAAGATCCGAGACGGTGTCGCCGCGTTCGGCCACGGCCACCTGATAGGAGGGATAGGTGATCAAGCCGCGCGCATCGGGCGCCGGGCGATGGGTGGTGGCCGTCTGCGCAGCCGCGGTGGTGTTGAAGCCGCCAATCTGGCCCCGCAGGTCATAGTCCAGTGGTCCTTCGCAGCCAGCCAGAAGGGCCAGCATGGGTACAGTGGCCAGCGCCATCCGAGCGCGCGCGGATCGTAGCTTTGGGCTGCCTGTGATCATGCTGTCCTCATTCCTTATCGTGTTTTGCTACCACCGGGCTTTTTGCCGGTCTAGGGCCTCATGTGCTGACAATATGGTTACCGTCAATGGTTTTTTAGTCGCCATGGCACAATCGGCGCGCCTTTGCCGGATTTCAGGTCTCTTTGCCCAGGCCTTCAAGCAGCGGCACAAAACGGATCGGACGCAGCTCATCGTAGTCCAGCCCATCGTCGCTTTTGCGCACCCGGATAAGTGTTTGAACTGTGTCAGACTGGCCCACGGGCACCACCATGATGCCGCCGGGTTTCAACTGTGCCAGCAAGGGCCCCGGGGGGTCTTCGGCAGCTGCGGTGACAATGATGCGGTCAAAGGGCGCCTGATCCGGCAGGCCAAAACTGCCATCGCCCACAAGAGAAGTGATATTGGGCAACTGCAGCGCTTTCAACACGAGCCGCGCTTCACGCACCAGGCGGGCATGGCGGTCGATCGTGTAGACGCGGCGGGCGAGCTTTGCCAGAATTGCAGCTTGATAGCCTGATCCGGTCCCAACCTCGAGCACGGTGTCGCGCGGTGAGATCTGCAGCGCCTGGGTCATCAATCCCACAACAGAGGGCTGGGAAATGGTCTGGCCACAGGCAATGGGCAGCGGCGTGTCCTCATAGGCGCGCTGCGCAAAGATGCCGCGAACAAAAAGACCCCGGTCGATTTGCTCCATGGCCTCCAGAACATGGCTATCCGTCACCCCGCGCGAGCGCAGGGCATAGAGGAACTGCATCTTGGTTTCCGGGTCGGGGCCGCTCATTCGATTTCTTTGAACCCGTCGAGCATGTCATGAGCGGTGAGATCGGCGCGCATTGGTGTCACCGAGATATAGCCGTCCAGATTGACGCTGGCATCCGAGTCGGGCGCCGTGTGCACGTGCTGATCGCCGCCCCGGATCCAGAGATAGCGGCGCCCGTTGGGGGAGAGCTGCTCTTCGGCAGAAAAATGACTGCCACGCCGAAAGCCCTGACGCACCACGCGACTGCCTTTGACGGCCTGGGCGGGGACGGGGGGGAAGTTGATGTTGTAAAACAACCGGTAGTCTTCCTCGGCCTTGGGAGCGGCGGCGAGAATTTTACGCACCACCTCGGCCCCGTGTTGCGCAGAGGCCTCAAAAGGAGTGTCGAGATCTTTGTTGTGGGGGCCAAAATACTGTGAAAGCGCCATGGCAGGCAGACCTTGTAGAGCGGCTTCCATAGCACCACCCAGGGTACCGGAATACAGGGCGTTTTCAGCAGAGTTGTTGCCCCGGTTCACGCCCGATAGCACAAGATCGGGGCGCGCACCCTCCATCGCCACATGTAGCCCGGCGAGAATACAGTCGGCAGGCGAGCCTTCGGCGGCAAAGCGTCGGGGACCCAGCTGGCTGAGCATGGAGGGGCGGGTATAGCTGATGCAATGGCCAACGCCGGATTGCTCAAAGGCAGGGGCAACGGTCCAGACGTCGCCATCCGGTCCAGCCAGTTCCTGAGCAATCTGTTCGAGCACGACAAGGCCGGGTGCACTGATGCCGTCGTCATTTGTGATGAGAATGCGCATAAAATCCCCTGGACGTTGTTTTGATCTGAATAGGCACTGGCGGGAAGAGGGGCAAGTGTTTCGACCAAATAGGAGAAAGGATCAGGGCAAAGAGCGGGTAGCTGTGCCACAGGTTTAGGCGCCATGCGGTACTGGTATCGCTCCAACAAGGCAGGTGCTTGGTTAAAGAGAGATGGGGGCACGGGTGTCTCGGGGAAGAGATAAGCAGCAAGCGGGCGCTCCTGCGCCAAAGAACAGCGCCTTTTTCTGTCCTCTCGGGCCCGGCAGGCGGCGTCTGCAGGCGTGCCCCAAGCAGTCGTGGAACACAGCGACGATGTGTTGGCTTGCTGCTCTAGCTCAGAATTTCTGGCAGCAGGCGACTGGCCTCGCCGTGAATATCTGCAAGCGGCGCGCGGTCTTCGCCGGGAAAGAAGCGGGCGCGCAGGGCCGTTGGCATGGGGTTAGGCTGCAGGATCCGGACGCTTGGGCCGGTTTTGACCGTTTCAGCCTGCCAACTGTTGGCCAATGCCATCTGGGCTGCCTTGCTGGCGCCATAGGCACCAAAGAATTTCTCGCCCGCCCGGGGGTCATTGAAAAAGACCGCACGGCCAGTCTGACCTAATAGGGGTGCGACATAGGGGATAAGAACAGAGGGCGCCGTTGCATTGATGGCAAAGGATTTACCCCAGTCTTTTTCCGCAACTGACGTGGCCGGACTGAGCGGGGCGGCATGGATTGCGGTATGCAGCCAAAGATCGAGATGCCCCCAGCGATCATGAATACCACGGCACAGGGTGGCCATGGCTGCCGGAACGGTGATGTCCATCGGCGCCAAAGTGGCAGAGCCACCAGCCGCCTGAATGCGATCATCGAGGTCTTCCAGCGCGCCGGTTGTCCGCGCGACGGCAATGATGTGATGCGTCGGTGCAAGGGCCTCGGCCAGGGCGGCACCCAGGCCGCGCGAAGCACCGGTGATAAGAGCGATTTTCTGTGTCATGGGCTGCCTTTTGATCCGCTTGGCCTAAGGGGTCAAGCCTCCATCTTGGCGCAGGGGGGCCTGATAACTGCTGGGTGTTTGCTGTTTCGCCTGAAAAGGACAGCTTGAAAAGGCGCTGAACGCTGTGAGCTCTTTGCCCCTCCCGGTGGTTTGCGACTAGCTGCCTGGCATTTCCAGCCTTTGCGTGCGACCTGATTTCTCCAGCACGATGCCGGTGGCGTCGATGCCGAGAACCTTGCCATTGGCGACTCGGCTGCCAGGGCGCACTGTCTTTACGCGACCGCTGGGCAGACGCACCATGGCGCTGAGGTCGCTTTTGGCGCCAAACAACCCAAGCAGGCTGAGGCTGTTTTGCGGCAGGGCGCTGGATTGAGTGGCTTTGCGGGCCACCAGGTCTGAGGTCTCGGAAGCTGCAATACTGTTTGTCATCGTTTTGGGGTCCATACCGCCGGTTGCACAGGGCAGCGGGCGGGGTAACGAAGGGCGTGGGGGGCGTGATGTGTGGTTTGGTGGGGAGCGTGTCTTTTCTTGTGGTCGCGAGAGCCCGCGCAGCCGGTCCGTCCGTTGCGCATTTTTCCTATGCCTGCGTTCTGGGCCTACGTTCTGGTCAGTCCCTAGGCCCGCGCTTAGGATAGGGGCGCAGATAGCTCTGTTAGCTCCAGGTTGCGAGCCCCGGTTGGGAATCCGCTGCCCTAGTGATGGCTGGGATCGGCGGAACCTTGCAGGTTGGCAGGCAAAATGGCGGCCTCTTGCCGGTGGTCAACGCGCAATTCTCTGGTGTCCGGTGAGGAGGGATTCGCGGGTACCGAACAAAGCGGCGGCTTTGGCAAACGTCAGGAATCATACACCAGGGACGCGAGATCATGGCCATAGGCATGCAGCAGTTCAAACAGCTCTTCCAGCTCGGCTCCAGAGTTTTGCAGAGCGGCCAGCGGGTGTTTTGGCTCAGAGATCTGCAGTTCGGGATACTGTCCCTCGGGACGCATATGCAGCATGCAGGCAACGGGCGTGCCATCTTCCGGCGGAATCGCATTGGAGAGCCAGGCGGGGCGACTGCCCAGGCTTTCGGTCTCCTGCATGTCCAGCAGATCAAGATAGGCGTCAAAGTCCTCGACCCCGAGATTGGCCCAGGTGCCCAGAATAAATTCTTCGCCGTCACTTCCGGTCACCGGGATTGCCAGGACCGCGCGGATAAACCTCAGATCGCCAAGACGGCAAAAGTCATCGGTCAGCACGTCGCCGGATTGTGCCAGAATGGCAGAATTATCCTGTACAACCAAATCCTCTGAGCAAATGTCAGGACGGTCACAACTGAGGCTGAGCAGCTGCGCAAAGGTCGCGCCACAACAGCGGCATTGGCGCGAGGAGGTCAGCATACGGGCGAGATGGGCATCCAAGGGGCGGATCTTTCAAGTGGCCCGGGGGCGGGCTGCAAAAACAAGGGAAAGGCGCCGACCGATTGGATCAGCGCCTCTCCCGAATGACGTTGGGGGACCTCTTATCCTGCTTGCGCCGCGAATTCAAACCCCTGAGTGAGACCCCCAATGGAGCCTCTTTAGGGCAAGGGCCCTGACACGAGATCCAGCCAAACATAGCGCGCCGATGTTGCAGGCAGAGATGGGGCTAGGTGACGAGTTTCATGCTGTTCCAGGATTCTCCGGGTGCTGGCATGTCTTTGATTTTTTCGCTCACCCGGCCACTGGTTTCCAGCGAGTCCAGATAGTCTGCACTGACGCTTCCGGTGACATATTTGCCATCAAAACAAGAGCAATCAAAGGCCTCGATTTCGTTGTTGCCTTCTTTCGCTGCCCAGACCAGATCCTCAAGGCGCTGATAAATAAGGGCATCTGCACCCAGCTCTTCGCAAATTTCATCGGTGGTGCGGCCATCCGCGATCAGCTCGTGTTTGGTTGGCATGTCGATGCCATAGACATTGGGATATTTCACCGGCGGCGAGGCGCTGGCGATATAGACCTTTTTGGCGCCGGCGTCGCGGCACATCTGAACGATCTTCTGGATGGTATTGCCGCGCACGATGGAGTCATCAATCAAAAGCAGGTTGAGCCCCTTCATTTCAAGCGGGATGGCGTTCAGCTTGCGGCGTACCGATTTTTGCCGCTCGGCCTGACCGGGCATAATGAAGGTCCGGCCAATGTAGCGATTCTTTACCAGGCCTTCGCGGTAGCGGATGCCCAGTGAGTTTGCCACTTCCAGCGCAACCGGACGGGCGGAATCGGGCACGGGAATGACGCTGTCGATCTCCAGATTGGCCTCACTGATCTGCTGGGCCAGTGTCTGGCCCATGCGCAGCTGGGTCTTGTAGACAGAGATCCCATCCAGCATCGAGTCTGGACGGGCAAGATAGACATACTCAAAAATACAAGGCGTCAGCTTGCCCTCAACCGCCTGGAAGCTGTGCATGTTGCCTTCGAGGTCGATGAGAATCGCCTCGCCGGGGTTCACATCCCGCAGTTTTTCAAAGCCGTTGATGCCAAAGGCCACGTCTTCAGAGGCAAAGGCATAGTCGTCGCCCGCACCCTCAGCGTCGCGACGGGCGATGGACAGGGGCCGGATCCCATGTGGGTCGCGAAAGGCGAGCATGCCAACACCGGCGACCAGGCAGATCACCGAATAGGCGCCCTGAATGCGCTCCATGGTCATCTTCACGCCAGCAAATAGATTGCGGATTGGGTCCTTGGTTCCGTTGACTTTGATGCTGTCAGAAATCTTGTCTGCCAGCACGTTCAGCAGGATTTCGGAATCCGAAGTTGTGCGCAAATGGCGGCTGTATTTGGCCGTTACCTTGTCGCGCTGTTCCGCTGTATTGGTGATATTTCCGTTATGTACCAGGTAGATGCCATATGGGGCATTCACAAAGAACGGCTGCGCCTCAGAGGCTGAGAGAGAGCCTGCAGTTGGGTAGCGTACATGACCGATGCCGACCTTGCCGCGTAGGGTGTCTGCGTCAGAGGCGTTGAAAACATCCTTGACCAGCCCATTGGCCTTGCGCTCGCGAAAGAATTCGCCGGTGTAGGTGACAATGCCTGAGGCGTCCTGGCCGCGATGTTGCAGCATCAGCAACCCATCGTAAAGTTCCGCAAAAACCTCGTCCTGTCGGCTTGCGATCCCCAAAATCCCGCACATTGAATGGCTCCAATTTCACTGTAGCGTTGCTGTTCGGTTGCTGCAGGTCCCCTGGCGTTGCCGTGGCTCTGCAGGGGCTTCCTAGCTTGGATGGGCAGCAGAATACAGAAGAAAGCAGGGTTTTTCCTGCGTCATTTTTTGTTCTGTTGGGACAACTGAATATTGTGCTGCCTTTGCGGGCACAGTTTCTGCTTTGGCGTATCAATTGGGGGCTTGTTGCACCCAGGGCGTGCAGAGAGTCATTCTACGAGGCAGACAGGGGTAATGCCGCCTGTGAAAAACCAGAGGGTGTGGATCAGGCGGCGGCTTTCGGGGTGGCCAAAAGCTCTTTCAGCAGGTCAGGGTAGCGGGCGTTTTCGAGTGCAAGACCGGTCAGGGCCAGCGCACGACCTTCTTCACTGGCCAGAATTTGCCGGGTTTCAGACAGGGATAGTTCCTTAAAGGCACCATCAGGTCCGCCTGTGCCTGCCTGCATCAGCATGCCGCTTTCAGCCCAGATCAGCTCTTCTTC
>JAWUWF010000108.1:0-11091 GCA_034111985.1 Pseudophaeobacter sp. | reverse complement strand
CCGGACGGCGGGTGCGCACGGCGTCTCCCACTGCAAACCGGGGGGCAATGTCACTGTCGCGATTGGCTGGACCGCCCTTGGCCAGGGTGGCGGCAACGGCGTCGGCGCGCCACGCGTTGGAGGCCAGGGCATGCAGATCATCGCTCCCCTTCCCCAACAGGTCTTCGCGGCTCAGCACATCAGTGTCGACCAGCAGGTCAGCCAGCGCCGAGATCCATTTCTCGTAGTAAGAGAAGCGGCTGTAGTCCTTTGGCGAAAGCCGCTCGCGGGCATGGCGCGACACATCTATGTTCCATCTGCCCAGAGCACCGCAGGCCAGTGTCACCGCGAGGGCGCGGGCATGCCAGTCTGTTTCAAACACCGGCGCGCCCGCAGGGTCAGGAACCACAGCGCCATCGCCGAATCGTCCGCCCATGTCATGCAGGCGGCTCATGTCTGCGCTCCGGCTGTGGCAGGTGGCTTTGCTGGCGGTGTTGTGGGTGGTGTGGCGGCAAGCGCCGTGCCGATCATGGAATCTCGTGAGATCAGCGGTAACAGGTCCTCTTCGCTCATCCCGTCACTGCCAGCCGGGCGCATGGGCAGGACAAGATAGCGGACCTCGGCCGTCGAATCCCAGACCCGCACAGCGGTCTCGGCGGGAAGGCCAACGCCAAAGTCCGCCAGAACCGCGCGTGGTTCACGCACAGCCCGGGCGCGGTAGGCATCGGATTTATACCAGCCGGGTGGGATACCTAACAACGGCCACGGGTAACAGCTGCACAGGGTACAAACGACCATATTATGCTGTTGAGGCGTGTTCTCGACCACCACCATATGTTCGCCCTGACGGCCATAGTAGCCCAGATCAGCCAGCACAGTATCCGCATCGCTAAGCAGAGCAGCCTTGAAGGCTGGATCACTCCAGGCCTTAGCAACAACGCGAGCGCCGTTTTGTGGGCCGATCTTGTTTTGATAGGTATCAATGATCTCATCCAGCGCAGCAGGATCAATCAGCCCCTTGCGTGTGAGAATCGTTTCGAGGGCTTTTACGCGCAAAGCGGGCTCTGGTGGCAAAAGGGCGTGCGGGTGGTCTGAATGATCATGAGGCATGGCGGTAGCCTGCCCCAGCCATGCCACCCACGTCCAGTCACTTTTGCTACGGATCTGCGTGGTTTAACATCCGCGCGCCGGGTCTCTTCAAACAAAGCGAACTGAGCCCTTGCCCCGGTCGTCATTCTTGCCTATCTACCGCCCGATACTTTTGCCAACAGCCGCAGGAACCTATGGAAAACGTTGTTCTCATCATCCATCTTCTTTTGGCTCTTGGCCTGATCGCTATCGTGCTGTTGCAGCGCTCCGAAGGCGGAGGTCTGGGTATGGGCAGTGGCGGAGGTGGGGGTGCCATGTCTGGCCGCTCAGCCGCAACCGCGCTAGGCAAAGTGACCTGGGTCCTGGCCGCAGCCTTTATCGTGACATCAATCACCCTGACCGTTTTGGCCGCACAACGCTCCGCTGGCTCCTCTGTCGCGGATGGCATTCAAGCCCCTGTTGAGGCGACTGACGGAACCGCTAGCGCTCCATTGGCCCCCTTGGGCAGCGATCTGTTGCCGCCTGCTGAGGGCGACAACGCGCCGCTGGTTCCCAGCGCCGACTAATATCTACAAGACCTAGAATTCAGACCGGGGACCGTAACAGCATCTTGCGGTTCCCTTGCGCATGTCGCGCGAATCCTATATGGGTATAGCCCCGTGGTGCAGCGGTTTTTGACAACCGTCGGGCAGCTATATTCTGACTTCTCACGGGGGCAGCCGACACTCATGGCGCGTTTCATCTTCATTACCGGTGGTGTTGTTTCATCTCTGGGCAAGGGTCTGGCGTCCGCCGCTCTTGGTGCACTTTTGCAGGCCCGCGGCTATTCCGTCCGTCTGCGTAAACTGGACCCCTATCTCAACGTCGACCCCGGCACCATGAGCCCGTTTGAACACGGCGAAGTCTTTGTCACCGATGATGGTGCCGAGACCGATCTCGATCTGGGTCACTATGAGCGGTTTACAGGCGTCCCTGCCCGCAAGACCGACTCGATCTCATCCGGCCGGGTCTACACCAACGTGCTGGAGAAAGAGCGCCGCGGCGACTATCTGGGCAAGACCATCCAGGTGATCCCGCATGTCACCAACGAGATCAAAGACTTCATCTCGATTGGCGAGGACGAGGTTGATTTCATGCTCTGCGAGATCGGCGGCACTGTTGGCGACATCGAAGGCCTGCCCTTCTTTGAAGCCATCCGTCAGTTTTCTCAGGATAAACCCCGTGGCCAGTGTTTGTTTATGCACCTGACGCTGCTGCCCTATATCAAGGCAAGCGGCGAGCTGAAGACCAAGCCAACCCAGCACTCGGTCAAGGAGCTGCGCTCTATTGGTCTGGCTCCAGACATCCTGGTTTGCCGCTCAGAGGGCCCTATCCCGCAAAAAGAGCGCGATAAGCTGGCGCTGTTTTGTAACGTGCGCCCCGATGCAGTGATCGCGGCACAGGATCTGAAATCCATCTATGAGGCCCCGCTGGCCTATCACCGCGAAGGCATGGATCAGGCGGTTCTGGATGCCTTTGGCATCTCCCCTGCCCCCAAACCAAACCTGACGCGCTGGGAAGACGTGGCGGACCGGATTTATAATCCCGAAGGCGAAGTACGGGTGGCCATCGTTGGCAAATACACCCAGTTGGAAGACGCCTATAAATCGATCGCCGAGGCGCTGACCCATGGTGGTATGGCCAACCGGGTCAAGGTCAAGATCGAATGGGTCGATGCCGAATTGTTCGACCGCGAAGACGCGACGCCGCATCTGCAGGGTTTCCATGCGATTCTGGTGCCCGGCGGCTTTGGCGAGCGCGGCACCGAAGGTAAGATCAAGGCGGCGCAATATGCCCGGGAACATCAGGTGCCCTATCTGGGTATCTGCCTCGGGATGCAGATGGCCGTCATCGAGGCCGCCCGCAACGTGGCAGGCATCGCCGAGGCCGGCTCGGAAGAGTTCGACCACGAGGCGGGCCAGAAACGGTTTGAACCCGTTGTCTACCACCTGAAAGAATGGGTGCAGGGCAACCACAAAATTCAGCGCAAGAGCGGCGACGACAAGGGCGGCACCATGCGTCTGGGCGCCTATGACGCCACATTGACCGAAGGCTCCAAAGTGGCCGGGATCTATGGCAGCACCCATATAGAAGAGCGCCATCGTCCCCGCTATGAGGTCGATAATAAATACAAAGACAAGCTGGAGGCCTGTGGTCTGAACTTCTCTGGTATGTCCCCTGATGGCAGCCTGCCAGAAATCGTGGAATGGAGCGATCATCCCTGGTTCATCGGTGTCCAGTTCCACCCGGAACTAAAATCCAAACCTTTTGCGCCGCATCCGCTGTTCAAGGATTTCGTGCGCGCAGCCAAAGAGACCTCACGTCTGGTCTGATCCAGCAACGTGCTGCGATACGCATCTGAAACGGGCTCCTTCGGGGGCTCGTTTTTTGTGGCGCTATCGCCACATTGGTACGGCTTGAGCCTGATCTGCGGAAAACCCGTCTCCGTTAGCGCAAGCGCTTTCACCGGCAACTTGTTTCTTGCGACAGGCGCGCTATAGAAAGGGCCAGATATAACAACGTTTTTCGCGGAGAGACCGGATCATGGCGCAAGAGATCAACCAGGAACAGTTTGACCGTATCGCAAATGGCGCAGGCTTCATTGCGGCACTGGATCAATCCGGCGGCTCGACCCCTAAGGCGCTTGGCCTCTATGGCGTCACCGAAGAGGCCTACTCAAACGACGACGAGATGTATGGCGAAATCCAGAAGATGCGCGCCCGCATCATCTGCGCGCCGGACTTTAGCTCTGGCAAGATCCTTGGCGCTATCCTATTTGAAAAGACCATGGATAATGCCATCGACGGCACCTCAGTGCCCGCGTATCTTTGGGAAAAATGCGGCGTCGTGCCATTCCTCAAGGTCGACAAGGGTCTGGCAGACGAGGCCGACGGCGTGCAGCTGATGAAGCCGATGCCCGATCTTGACGCTCTGCTGGCTCGCGCCGCTGCGAAAGGCATCTTTGGCACCAAGATGCGCTCGGTGGTGAAAGAGGCCAATCCGCAGGGCATCAAAGACGTTGTGGCGCAGCAGTTTGAAGTTGCAAAACAGATTGCCGCCGCCGGTCTGGTGCCAATCATTGAACCCGAAGTCGACATCCATTCCCCCACCAAAGGCGAAGCCGAGATCTTCCTCAAGGCAGAGCTGCAAGACCAGCTTGATGCGCTGCCCGAGGGCACCAAGGTTTCGCTAAAACTGACCATCCCCAATGCGGCTGGTCTTTATGACTCGCTTGCCGGTCACCCCGCCGTGGTCCGTGTTGTGGCCCTCTCCGGTGGCTACAGCACCGATGACGCCTGCGCTAAGCTGACACAGAACGCCAAGATGATCGCCTCCTTTAGCCGGGCACTGACCGAAGGTCTGAATGTTGCCATGTCCGAGGCTGACTACAACGCTGCCCTGGGCACAAACATCGACAAGATCTACCAAGCCTCACTGTGAGGCTCACAGAAAGCCTCAGCGCTTAGATTTGTTTCAAGGCCGTCCCAATGGGGCGGCCTTTGTGCATTCCACACTGCCCGCCCCGACGACGTCCCCTGAATTATGTCTGCACCTCTCGACGGGCTAGGCTGCACCAGTATGGCCTCGTCAGGACATGTGGATTGGCCCGGCTGAAACTGTTGGCTACGATGGCTCGCCTGGTCTCCAATTTAAGTTTTCCTAGTTAGATGCCCCGTTCAACGAATTTATCGTTTTACTTTTCCCGGCTCGCGCCTTTTCTTTGCTCTCACAAAAGGCGCTGCCACCCATTTGGGCTGGCTTTAAACCGATGTGGGAGAACATAGATGAAAGTAGGCTTTATTGGACTGGGCAATGTCGGCGCCAAATTGTCCGGCTCATTGCTGCGCAATGGCATTGATCTCACCGTGCATGATCTTAACCCTGATCTGGTGGCGCAGTTTGTTGCCAAAGGCGCCAAACCGGGCCAGAGCCCGGCGCAAATGATGCGCGATTGCGATGCGGTCATCACCTGCCTGCCCTCGCCTGCGGCCTCGGACGCGGTGATGCAGGAAATGCTGCCTGAGGTCACGGAAGGCAAAATCTGGATGGAGATGTCCACCACCGACGAGGCCGAGGTAAAGCGCTTGGGCGCTCTGGTCATCGCAGCTGGCGGCGCTGCCGTGGACTGTCCGGTGTCGGGCGGCTGTCACCGGGCAGATACCGGCAATATCGCCATCTTCGCCGGCTGTGATCGCGCCACGTTTGAGCGCATCCTGCCCTTTCTCACCACCATGGGCCGACGCATTTTGCACACCGGAGAGCTGGGCTCCGCCTCGGTACTGAAGGTGCTGACCAACTACCTTGCCACCGTGCATTTGGTGGCAAATGCCGAGGCGCTGGTGACCGCCAAGGCGGCTGGCATGGACCTCAACACCGCCTATGAGGCCATCAAGATCAGCTCTGGCAACTCATTTTCACATATCACCGAAAGCCAGGTCATCCTGAACGGCAGCCGCGATATTTCCTTCACCATGGATCTGGTGAAAAAGGATGTGGGCCTGTTTCAGGAGATCGCCGAGCGCAACGAGGTGCCTTTGGAGATCAGTCCTCTGATTGTCAAAATCTTTGAAGACGGTATTGCCAAATATGGCGCGCGGGAGCTGTCGCCAAACATAATCCGCCGCCTGGAAGACGCCACGGGCCTGTCAATCCTGGCGCCCGGTTTTCCGCCCGAAATGACGGATGATGAGGCCGAAGAGCCCGGATATGAGGTGATCGCGCAGGGCAAAGGATCGCCCCCATAACATCAGCGATGTCAGCACATAAATATGGCGGCGCCAGGGACATGACGCCGCCATTTTCTTCTGCAACCCACTGAAGGGGAAAAGAAGTCTAGGCAGTCTGGGAGGGAGGACTGCTTCAATTCATATAGGTCTGAAAAATGCTATGTAAAGGCGTGCTAGCTAAAAACTGGAGCGCGTTTTTGCATCTGTGCCGCAATCACTTCCATCTGTTCCGGCTTGCCGATCAGGGCCACCTGTTCGGAACTTTCGCGCAACAGCACCTCGGATTGCGAGGCACCGGACTCAGCAAAATCAATTATCCGCTTGGCGGCCCGAATGGCATTTGGCCCCTTACTCGCAATCTGAGCCGCAAGCGCCTGTGCCGCCGCCAGCGAGTCCTCAGCCACAGAAGTTACCATTCCCCAGGCCAGCGCCTGCTCGGCCCCGATGGGTGCAGCAGTATAGGTCAGCTGGCGCAGCACATCGGTGCGTACCAGTTTTGGCAACAGCACCATACCGCCCATATCCGGGATGATACCCCATTTCATCTCCATCACAGCCAGTTTGGTATCCGGTGCCGCAATGCGGATATCCGCACCGAGCGCCAGTTGCAGCCCGCCGCCATAGGTCGCGCCCTGCAGCGCGGCGATCACCGGCACCTCAAGACGGCGCCAGATCATGGCAACCTCCTGCATCTCATTGGCGTCATGGTGGCTGCGTTCCATCAACCAGGCCTCAGGATCAGATTTGCCCATCTGCATAAAGCTCGCCAAATCCAGGCCGGCGCAAAAGCTTTTGCCCTCCCCGGCCAGCACCACCACCCGCGCATCAGAGGCGGCAACCTCGGCACCGGCGGCCAGGATCGCTTTGACCATGGCGTCATCCAGCGCGTTCATCTTATCGCCCCGGGTCAGGGTGACATGGGCGATATGGTCTTTGATCTCTACGGATACCCGCGCCATTGTGGCACCTCCTCAATTGTTTTGGTTGCGCAAAAGACTGCCCTGATTGCCCCGCGTGATCCAGCATAACGCCGGGGCAAACCAACCTGAGATGGCATGGCAACGGGCAGGATCTGCAGCGGATAAGGTGATTATGGCAGGATCGGAGGCAGATCGCTGACATCGCCGCGCCCAAAACCCGGGCCATCCAGCGACATCACATAGAACTGATCTCCCACCACCAGCGCACTGGTGGTGACGCCAAACCGTCCCGAAGGGTCCTGCAGATTGCGCAGGATATTGCCGCTCTCGTCGAACTGGATCACCATACCCCGATGGATTGGCGCCGGGCGCACCAAGGATCCCAGACGCCAAATCACCTTGCGCAAAAAGGGATAGGGCATCAGCACCTCCGCCGGAACGCGCGGGCTGGCAAAGGCCAGCCAGAAGGTGCCGTCTCCCTGCGCCTCAAGATTGTCCGGATAGCCAGGAAGATTGCCCAAAAACAGCTCAAGCTCGCCTGTCTTGTCGCCTTTCAACCAGAGTTTATGCACCTGGGCGCGGCCTGTTTCATTGATCAGCAGAAAGTCCTCGTCCTGCGACAGCGCCACGCCATTGGTATAGACAAAGCCAGTCGCGAGTTTTTCCACCGTGCCATCCGGCAGGCGGCGCGCCACATAGCCGCTTGTGGATTGCTCCCAGATGGTCAGCACCGAGGTAGGTTTGGTGCCGCCCATGGTTTCAGGATCAAAGCGATCGGAGGAGTTGGAAAAATAGATGGTCCCGTCGCGGGCAATATCCAGCTGGTTGGCATAGACAAGGGGCGCACCGTCAACTTCGGTTACCAGAGTTTCCAGCTGGCCCGGTCCAGTCCAGCGCAGAATGCCCCGATAGCTGTCCGCAATATAAAGCGCCCCATCTGGCCCGGCTTTCAGACCCAAAGGACGGCCGCCCAGATCCTCAACCTTTTGCGGAGCCGCGCCATCAATCCGGTACAACACCCCCGCAAGATCGGTGGTGTAGATCGTGCCATCGGGCATCACCGCGAGATCTTCTGGACCAACGGCCCCGCCAGGCAACACCACTTCGTCCAGTGCTGCCATCGCGTCATTCGCCGCAAAATCGCCTGTAAAACCGGGACCCTTCAGTGGCTCATAAACCTCGGGGCTGACCGGCACCGGCCAGAACGCAAGATAGCCAAGGCCAAGAGCCAGACCCGCCAGCAGAATTTTCTTCATCGTTTCCCCCCAGAGTTTGGCGCAGTCTGCTCTGGGGGGCGCCTGCAATGCAAGCCTTGCCGTATCCTTATCATTTGCGCTATCTCGACGGCATGAAAACGCCACGCTACACCCCGCTTGCCCTCTCCCTGCCCTCAACGGTGCCCTTTGTTGGCCCCGAAACCCA
This sequence comes from Pseudophaeobacter sp., assembly GCA_034111985.1. Taxonomy (GTDB): domain Bacteria; phylum Pseudomonadota; class Alphaproteobacteria; order Rhodobacterales; family Rhodobacteraceae; genus Pseudophaeobacter. Next base: position 2,915 of record JAWUWF010000108.1, on the reverse strand, counting down.
GGAACGTGCCCGAGGCGCTGCCTTTGCGGCCCGTCTTGGCGCCAACGAGAATGTCTTTGGCCCCTCGCCCCGGGCTGTAAAGGCCCTGCAACAGGCCGCTGAAGACATCTGGAAATATGGCGATGCGGAAAACCATGATCTGATCGAGGCTCTGGCGAAGCATCACGACATCCCGAAGCAAAACATTATGGTGGGCGAAGGCATCGACGGGCTGTTGGGCTATCTGGTTCGGTTGCTGGTCGGCCCCGGCGATGCGGTTGTGACCTCTGCAGGCGCTTATCCGACCTTCAACTATCATGTGGCCGGTTTCGGCGGCACCCTGCACATGGTGCCCTACAAGGGCGACCATGAAGACCCGCAAGCCCTGTTTGCCAAGGCTGCAGAGGTCGGTGCGAAACTGGTCTACCTATCCAATCCCGACAATCCAATGGGCAGCTGGCACTCAGGCAAAAGCCTTGTTGCAGCGCTGGATGATCTGCCTGAGGGCACACTTTTGTTGCTGGATGAGGCCTATGTGGAATGCGCCCCGGCAGGCACTGCAGCACCCGTCGACATCAATGATCCTCGCGTCATCCGCATGCGCACTTTCTCAAAGGCCTATGGCATGGCCGGGGCCCGGGTGGGCTATGCCCTTGGACAGGCCGATCTGATCCGCGCCTTCAACAAGGTGCGCAATCATTTTGGCATGAACCGCGCCGCCCAGGCCGGCGCATTGGCTGCCCTTATGGATCAGGACTGGCTGCGTCATGTAGTGGGCGAAATTGCCACCGCCCGCGACAGTATCAGCGAGATCGCTGCGCAAAACGGCCTGACGGCGCTGCCTTCCGCGACCAACTTTGTCACCATCGACTGCGGCCGCGACGGAGATTTTGCCAAGGCTGTGCTTGAGGCCTTACTGGCGCAGGATATTTTTGTACGCATGCCCTTTGCCGCGCCGCAAAACCGCTGCATCCGCGTCAGCTGTGGCCCGCAGGACGACCTTGCCCTGTTTGCCGCTGCCTTGCCAATTGCCCTGAAATCGGCCCGGGCTGCCCCAACGACCTGATTGGACCAAAAAAGGAGGCCGCTACCGAATGAGCGGCACTTTTACCGGGCTTTCATTCCTTCTGCGCTAGTTTCTCCAGAGTAAGCATTCAGGAGGACGCCCCATGGGCTACGATCAGGACACATCACGCGACCAGCACCCCGGGCAGCATGAAGAGGCCACGCTTGCGCTTTTTGCCAACACTCTGTCCTTTGTTGGTCTCAATCTGATCTGGGTTTTCTTTGCCGGCTGGCTGCTGTTTGGCATGGTGCCAGTGCTGATGTTGGCGCTGTTTCTCAACCATATGATCACCCGCATTGAGGATCACAGCCAGCCGGGAAAGAGCTGACGCTGCCCGCGCCATCTGCTCCCCTCCCCTATCAATACTCTGCCGGTCAGGCCAAATGTGTCAAAGGCCAAAGATCGCCAGTTCAGCCTGGCTTGGCCAGAACACTGGCAGCCGCAGAGAGCCCCCCTGCGCCATGCGGGATGTCCAGCGCCAGCAGCCCCGATTCGATCCCGCCCAAAAGCCCCATGATCATATGACCATTCACATGTCCCATATGGCCAAGGCGGAAATGGCCATGCCATTCAGGGCTGTCAGACGGGGCCAGCCCCAAGCCTATTCCAAGGGTCAGGCCAAGGTTTTGCTCCAGCCAAAACCGCAGATCACTGGCGCGCGGCGCTGGCAGCTGCAGCGCCGTCACCGCATGCGAACGCAGGCTACGGTCGGCCACATTAAGCCGCAGACCCTGCGCCGGGTCGTCAATTTTTCCCCAGGCCTCGCAGGCGGCCCAGATCGCCGAAGCCAGTCGCCCATGGCGGGCCCAGACGGCCTCTACCCCTTCGCCGTGGATGAGATCCAGAGCGGCCCGCAGCCCATAGAGATGGTGCGTCGGTGCCGTGCCGCCAAAATACTGATAGAATTCCTGTGGAGTGGCCCGCGGCGTCCAGTCCCAATAGCGACTGACCCGTGGCAGTTTAGCCCGCGCAGCGGCCGCCTTATCGTTAAAGAAAACAAAGCTGACACCAGCCGGCGTCATTAGTCCCTTTTGGCAGGCCGAGACCATGACATCGACCCCCCAGGCATCCATTTCAAAGCGATCACAGCCAAGGGAAGCAATGCAATCCGTCATCAACAAGGCCGGATGCTGCGCCGCATCCATCACCGCGCGCAGAGCTGCTACATCGTTACGGATCGAGCTGGAGGTATCTACATGCACGCCCAGCACCGCTTTAATTTCATGCGAGGGATCAGCGACCAGACGCGCGGCCACCTGATCCAGATCCCAGGCAGCGGCAGTGCCAAAATCGAGGATCTCGGTCTCGACCCCCAGGGCATTTGCCATTTCGGCCCAGCCAATAGCAAACCGTCCGGAGGCTGGCACCAGAACCTTGTCACCGGGCTTGAGAGTGTTCATCAGCGCCGCTTCCCAGGCGCCATGGCCATTGGAAATATAGATCGTCACAAAATGCTGCGTTCCCGCCAGAGACTTCAGATCTGGAATCAGGCTGTCCGTCAGGGTCACCAACTCACCTGCATAAATATTTGGCGAGGGCCGGTGCCTCGCCTGCAGAACCGGATCAGGGATCACGGATGGGCCGGGAATTGCAAGGTAGGGCCGCCCGCCTGATGGGTTAGCAGATGGGTTGCCAGTTAGGTTGGCAGACGGGTTGCCAGTTGGGCTGGATGTCGCGCTCATCAATTCTATCCCCAAAAGGGCCAGATCGTTCAAAGGCACCCATATGCGCCCAGTGGCACACAGAGGCGCTGATCTCGGCCTAAAATTATCAATGGCACGACACTAGCCTCGGCCCGGGTGAGGTCAAGTCCAGAATGAGGTCATTTTGCACCCCCATTCCAGCTCCTTTTCAAGCAACCGTCGACCCC
>JAWUWF010000107.1:0-17431 GCA_034111985.1 Pseudophaeobacter sp. | reverse complement strand
GCGCCACCGATAATCATCATTTCAAAAGGCAGCGCTTTAAGGATAATACCCATCTTGCCACCGGCAAGAATGTAGCCGCCGAAAACCATGACAAAAATTACGACAATGCCAACTAAACCGATCATGCGGCCACTCCAAATCTAATTGCTTTATATGAGCTTAGGCGAGTCGGATTAAGAAAGCCTGAGCATCAGAACCCAAGTTATTCTTTGGGGACATTGCCGTTGCGGCCTGCCATAACAACGCTGATTGTATAGGCGGCTTCAGGGCTCAGACCGGCCATGATTCCCGCCGCAGCTTCAGGTCGCATACGAGCCAGAAAGCCGGCCGCAAAATTCGGATCCATCTCTTCAAAAAGAGCGGCCGATTCTTTTGGCTTCATCCGCTCATAAACGGTGGTCAGGCGCTCCACATCAGCCGCTGTCGCGCCATCCGCCAGGGCAAGAGTCGAGCGCAGCTCGTCCTCCGCAAGCTCCAGAGCCGCAAGTTTCCGGTCAATCGCCTCATCTGCGAGTCCCAGGGCCTTCATACGGTCTTCGATTTCCGCTTCGCGCAGGGCGAGAGCCGCTTCGCGCTCCTTAAAGGCTGCAAGCATCGCCTGCAGCTCAGCCGAAGATGGCATGCTTTTACTATTCAGAGACCTATCCGCAGTGGTCGTTTCTGCTTTGCCATCCTTGATATTTGAAACTTCGCGCGCGATCGCGGGACCCGCTTCCATACCCAAGCGCACCAGCGCCGAACCGATCAGCAGCAGAGACAGCATCATCAGGGTGCTGCTGCGGCTGCGTCCGGGCTTTTTTACCTTTGCTTTCTTGCTCATCACGCCACCCGATCCTTGTCACGGTTATGGCGTACAAACATCACGCCCGCAGATTTGCTTGGCTCTTCCACCGGTGCCTCAGCGACAACTTCGGTTTCATAGGCAACGGCCAGGGCATCGCTTTCTTCTGCCTCAGCTGTCACAGCCCGTGTGGGTTGCGGTGCCGGTACATTTGTCTCGGGCACAACATCATGCATCGAGGCCATCATGAGTTCCAGCCGTTGCGCCACCGATTCGGCGCGCCCGGTGAGCTGATCCAGCGCTTGGCTGGAGCCTTCCGAGACTTGCCGCGCAGTGGCAAAAGATTTGTTCAAGTCATCTACTTGCGAGGAAAGCACTGCGACGGCTCCGCCGACGCCCTTTTCCAGATCATTGAATCGTTTGAGCCGGCGCGACAGCACCAAGCAATAAAATCCGGCCCCGAGGGCCCCCGCTGCAAGCAGGATATCAGCAATAAGGTCCATCCCGTTCTCCTAGTTCAGTACGAATTCCATGATCAGCAAATCTCTTACACGCCCCTGTCCGGTGGCTATGTTGATTCGCCGCAGCATCTGTGCGCGCAGTTTTGGCAGTGCCATCGGATCAGGCAGATCCTCCAGCTCCAAAGCGCGAAGATAGCTATTCAGTACATCGACTACACGGGGGAGGACTTTTTCGACCTCGGCCTGGTGGATCAGATCCACCTCTAACTGTGCGCTGAACCTCAAGTGCTTGGTTGCGCCGCCTTTGCGCAGCGTAATCACTATTGGTTCCATCTCGATGAAGGCGAGCTTGGCGATATCCTCCGCCGTCTCACCACTATCTACGCCTTCTGGCGCCTCTACATCCGCATGAGTCTCTTCGGACTCTGCGGGTTGACCAAAAGGAAGAAGCCCTGACTGTACCGCAAAGAATCCGCCGCCGCCGCCTGCAATTGCAAGGACGACCCCAATGATGAGAGGCAGTTTGCTTTTTTTACCCGGTGCGTCTTCTTCCGCATTCACTACAGCGTCTGTCATGGCTTTCCCTAAAACGTCGTGCAAAGCCTTCATAACCCGCGAGGAACTAACCGAATGTTAAGGCCCGTCAGTCAAAAAGGCTGCACGCCGGACAGAATGCCGGTGCGACGGAGGTTAAATTGCAGCAGATCAAGAATGTCTGGACTGGTTTGGATACGCGTAAGCAGGTTATTGCGGTTGGTGCCACAATAGCCGTTATTGCGAGTGTGCTTGCGATGTCCCACGTGGCGAGCAAGCCAACCATGAGATTGCTCTATGCCGGGCTGGAAAGCGGCTCAGCAGGAGATGTAGTCCGGTCCCTGGAACAGACCGGCACAGAATATGAAGTACGTGGCGGCTCTATATATGTGCCGTCCAATCGCCGCGATGAGTTGCGGATGACGCTGGCGAGCGAAGGACTGCCTGCCAATGGCGGCAAAGGCTATGAGCTGCTCGATTCGCTCACTGGTTTTGGCACCACATCACAAATGTTTGACGCGGCTTACTGGCGCGCCAAAGAAGGAGAGCTGGCCCGAACCATCGTCGCCAGCCCCCATATTAGCCAGGCCCGTGTCCATATTGCCAATACCGGCTCTAATCCCTTTCAACGCACCGTAGATCCAACAGCCTCCGTATCTGTGGTGCCTCTGGGATCCCCAATTACACCGTCACAGGCCAATGCGATTCGGTTTTTGATTGCGTCAGCTGTGACCGGCCTTGCGGTCGACGATGTCGCCGTAATCGACGCCAATGGCTCTCTTATCGGTTCCCCTGAAGCCGCCGCTGCAGCGGGCGCAGGCACCGATGACCGGTCACAGTCGATTCGGGAACGCGTCATGCGCTTGGTCGAGGCCCGCGTGGGTCACGGCAATGCCGTGGTAGAAGTCAGCGTCGATATCGTCACCGACACCGAATCGATCCGCGAAAAATTCGTGGATCCGGAAAGCCGCGTCGCGATCAGTACTGATGTTGAAGAACGCGCCGATGTCTCCAGCAACCAATCTGGCGAGGTCACCGTGGCCTCGAATATCCCGGATGGCGATGCTGCCTCGGGTCAGGGGTCAAAAAATAACACCTCTGCCACCCGGGAACGGATTAACTATGAAGTCTCGGAAACCGAGAAGGAAATCATTCGCGGACCAGGTGCGATCAAACGGCTGACGATTGCCGTGCTGATCAATGGGACCACCGTCGAAAACGAGGCTGGCGAAGCTGTGTTTGAGGCGCGCCCCGAAGAAGAGCTTGGAAACCTGCGGGAACTGATCTCGGCTGCCATCGGATTTGATGAGAGCAGAGGCGATGTCATCACTTTGAAGTCGATGGATCTGCCCAGCATCGAACCCGCTGGCACTGAGGTCTCCTCGTCTTTCTTTGACAATATCTACTTTGATGCCATGGGGCTGATCCAGATGGCGGCTCTCGCCCTGGTGACCCTGATTCTTGGTCTCTTTGTGGTCCGTCCGATTCTCGTCGGCAAAGGCGCGGCGCTTCCCGCTCTTGCAGGTCCTGACATGGGTGACATGGGTGGTCTTCCCGATTTGCCTGCCATGGGCTCGGCCCCGGGCATGGGTGACTTCATGATGAACTCGGATCTGGGCGCAAACCTTGCCCTGGATGGCGAAATCCAGGATGGCGGCGGCTTCGGCGGCATGGGCGATATGGGTGGAATGGGCGATATGGGTGGCATGGGTGGCCTCCCGGCAATTGGCGGCGGCGAGAACCCAGTCGACCGTCTGCGTGAAATGATTGGCGAACGTCAGGAAGAGACTGTCCAGATCCTGCGCGGTTGGCTGGAAGAGAACGAGGAGCGGGTCTAATGGGAATTACACATCTTCTGGAAGATTTTGGTCACGTCACCGTAATGCCCTCTCAAACTCCCGAGATCTCCGAAGAGGAGATCGAAGAGGAACGGCTGGTCTCCTTTGAAAAAGGATATTCTGCCGGCTGGGATGATGCGGTGACCGCAAAGGACAAGGACACCGTCCGGATTTCAGCCACTCTGGCAAGCTCGCTTGAGGATCTGAACTTCACCTATCAAGAGGCCCAATCCCAGTTGATCGAATCATTGGATCCCATGTTCAAGGTTCTGACCAGTTCAGTCCTGACAGACACAATGGCCGCAACTTTTGGTCATCACATTGTCGATCAGATGACCGAGATGGCCAAGTTCCAAACCGATAAGCCCATGAGCATCTTTGTCTCTCCAGGCGAAGGCGCCGGTGTCCGTGCCCTGCTCCCCGAGGCCTTTGCCACTCCGGTTCAGGTTCAGGAAGACGAGAGCCTGGCACCCGGACAAGCCTATCTGCGTGTCGGATCCTCCGAACGCGAAATCAACAGCTCAGCACTGATTGAATCCATTAGCGATTCAATTGACGCTTTCACCTATCACGTCAGAGAGGACAGCCATTATGGATGACCAAAAGGATCTCAACATGAAAGCCACAGACGCCAGCAACCCATTTGTATCCGTGCCCGTCGAAGTGGTGGTCTCTGTTGGCAAAGCCCGCCCCCTGATCCGCGATCTTGTCGCTTTGGGAGAGAATGCCATTCTGCCACTGGATAAACGTGTTGAAGACCCCGTTGATCTTTATGTGGGTGACCGGTTGGTTGCCCGTGGTCAACTTGAAGAAATGGAAGGCGATCAGGCCGGTCAACTGGCAGTTCGTCTGACCGAGATTGCTGATTTGCAAAACGGCCTGGGATGACACGCACAGCCATCATACTCACGATCCTTGTCTCCTGCGCAGCCCTGATGCTGCCGCAGGCGGCAATGGCGCAGGAACTGAACTTGTCGCTGGGCGATGGGCAATCCATCTCTGCCCGTTCCATTCAGCTCATTTTGCTCCTGACGGTGCTCAGCCTGGCTCCGGGCCTGCTGATCATGATCACCTGCTTTCCCTTTCTGGTCACAGTGCTGTCAATCCTGCGTCAGGGTCTTGGCCTGCAGCAGGCCCCACCGAACATGATGATGATCAGCCTGGCGCTGTTTCTCACCTATTTTGTGATGGAACCGGTCTTTACCGAGGCCTGGCAGAACGGCATCAGCCCGCTGATCGAAGAGCAGATTGACGTGGAAACCGGCATAATGCGTAGTCTAGAGCCGTTTCGTGGCTTTATGGCCAATCGTTTGGATCCCGATACCTTCTATGCGATTGCCGATCTGCGTCCGGGACTGGAAGCCACCGACCCCACTCCGGAAGCACCGCTTTCAGTGCTGGTCCCCAGCTTCCTGCTGTCTGAAATCTCGCGGGCCTTTCAGATTGGTTTTCTGGTGTTTCTCCCCTTCCTCGTAATCGATCTGGTTGTCGCAGCTGTTCTGATGTCGATGGGTATGATGATGGTTCCACCAGCTGTAGTGGCCCTGCCGTTTAAGCTGGCCTTCTTTGTGGTCGCCGATGGCTGGAGCCTGATCGCAACCGCCCTGGTGCGCAGCTATTATCCCTAGCCGTTAAAATAAGACATAAATCCAGCACTTAACTCTGCGGATCCCATCTATTCAAAAGCCCCCCGACCCAACAGGTCGGGGGGCTTTTTATTATGCAGAGCTTCTTAGGTTTTGGCAAAAACAGCGGGTGCTTAACCCGCCGAAATGGCAAAGGTTAGCCAATAGACCCTGCGTTCAAGGCTCCCCCATAGGGGGTCACATGGTCAGAAAGCTCTCTGGCATAAAGGGAAGGTCCGTGTCACCGGGTTTGGCACCCGCAGCTGTCAGCATTGCATGAACTTGCCCGCGGTGATGTGTTTGATGGTTGAAGAACTGGATGACCAGAAGGCTGTTTGGCTTTGTAATCTCGCGATCAATTGCGCCCGAAAACCAGGTTAACTCGCCTTCGAACCAATCAGGAGAGACCTCCTGCGCCCAGCGTAATATCCGCTTGTCAAAAGACGTCCTATCCGCACGGAAAATTTCCCAACGTGTTATCATCTCGGTGGTTTCGGTAATACCGCCTTTTGGTGCCGGTGTGCCCGCAAACCGGCTCATCCAGAGCATGTCACCCCAGAAAAGATGGGAAACTGTCTTTTGGATTGAGCCAAAGAAAGCGCCTCGATCCTTCTCACGCTCAGAACGAGAGAGACCGTCAGCGGCTGAAAGCAGGTTTTCATTTTGCCAGAGGTTATATCTGGCCATTGTGAGAGCGTATTCTTTGTTAGGCATGCCAGTTCCTTTGAGAAGAAGTCTCATAATAGGGAACGCCAGAATGTCACCCGAGGCAAGGATAGCTTGGCCATACATAGATCTGCCTGCCCAACCTGACAGAAAAAAACCCGGTAAGCCAATGGCCGACCGGGGTTTCATTCTTGGGATCAGGCGCCTGGAAACAAGCCTAGGCGCCGGTCTGTATCCGCAATCAGCGCACCACGAATTCCGCGTGCAGCGCGCCTGCGGCCTTCAGGCTTTTGAGGATATCAATCATATCGCGGGGCGACACACCCAGCGCGTTGAGCCCACCCACCACTTCAGACAGAGATGTGGTCTCGCGCACTTCAGCCAGCTGGACGCCTTCTTCCTCGTCGATGGCGGCCACAGTACGGGGCACCACAACCGTTTCACCCTGTCCAAAGGGGCTGGGCTGCGACACCAGCGGAGCTTCTTCGATCCGCAATGTCAGATTGCCCTGAGCAACAGCCACACGTGAGATTCGAACATCGCTGCCCATCACAATGGTTCCAGAGCGCTGATCAACCACCACACGCGCCTTGCGCTGCGGTTCCACCAAGAGATTTTCCATCCGTCCCAGCGCATGTGCGGTCGACCGGGTATTGGTCCGGTTGATATCAATTTCAACAGTGCCAGAATCGCGCATCAAAGCGACAGTGCGACCAAATTCATTGTTGATAACGCGTTCGATCCGCTCGGCCGTGGTGAAATCAGGTTCCCGCAAAGCCAAACGCATGGTGGTGAGGGAAGAAAGGTCAAAGTCGATCTCTCGCTCAACCCGCGCACCGGACGGAATTCCGCCAGAGGTTGGCACGCCCTGTGTCACCGTGGCGCCGTCACCTTCGGCCACGGCACCGCCAGCAAGAATGTTGCCCTGCGCCACCGCGTAGATCTGTCCATCTGCCGCGTTCAGCGGCGTCATGATCAGGGTACCGCCCAGCAGGCTTTTGGAATCCCCAATGGCCGAAACTGTAACATCCACAGTTCCGCCAACTCGGGCAAAGGGAGGCAGCGTCGCGGTCACAAAGACCGCCGCCACATTCTTTGGCCTGAACTGTTCGCCGGTCACATTGACCCCAAGGCGTTCCAGGATATTGGTCATGATTTCTTCGGTGAAGGGAGAGTTTCGCAACCCATCCCCGGTACCGTTGAGACCAACCACCAGCCCATAGCCAACAAGATCATTGCCGCGAACCCCGTCGAATTCGACCAGATCCTTAAGGCGGATTGCATTGGCCTGTGCCAATGTAGGCAGCAACAGGCAGGCGATCAAAAGGCGCAGAAATTTCATCATCACATATACTTCACTAGGCTGAGCTGGGCGCTGCGGGCGGTCACAGTATACAGAATTTCCAGGTGCGTTTCGGTTGACTTCAATCTGGAGGAGACTTCGTATTGGTCCGCCAGAACGATGTCATTGAATGCCAGGCTAAGGGCGGTTTTGGTGGCCAGATTTCGCGTGCTGACCCGCTCCAGCTGGGCTTCCATAAATCCCATGTCAGCCTGAACGTTGATCAGGCGCTCCGTGCTATCGGCCAGTTCCGCTCCACCCTTGCTCACCAGTTCCCTTTGCGTTTCGGCCGACAGACCGAGGGATGGTTCGTCAAGCAAAGCTATGATCGCAAAGCTTTGCAAAGCGCTCTTCAGATCATCGTTGTCGGCCCGCACATTGAGCGCAACTTGCTCGCCATCCCCCACCTCGATCGGCGAAATATCGGTGGTCGAGCCATTGTACATCGCGGTATCAAATCCAGCCGGATCCGCGAACCAATCCTTTACCGCCAGGATGATGTCATCAGCATCCGTGAGACCGGAAACTTCGCCCAACAGCTCAGTCATCAGGGTATCTGCACCGTTCAACGGCACCGTGCTTGTTGCCGTACCGGCAAAAAGACTGCGGCCACCGGCACTGCCATTGAAGGCACTGATCGCGACTTCCAACTGCCGGTCTGCCTCGTTGGCAAACTGGAGTGGAGTGCTTTCATTTACGTTTGAAAAGGAAGAATAGATGTTATCACGCAGCCCCTGTGTCCCCTCCTGAACACGCGCCAAGCTATCCTGGATACTCAGTGCAAAAAGCTCAGTCTCTCCAGTAGCGACCATCTGGCTTTCGATACGATTCAGATTGTTCTCAATATCGGCGAGAAAAGAGAAATTACCGCCCAACTCTTCTGTTAGGTTCGATTTCTTGCCCGTTGAAACCTCTTGAGACAGCGTTGCAAGATCCAACTTCAGCTCCGCATTCCGGTTGCGCAGAAAGGAATGCGAGGTCAGATCACCGTAGGAATTATAGATCATAAAATTACATCCTCAGAAGGGTTTGCATCATCTCATCAATCGTCGAAAGCATCCTGGCATTTGCCGCATATGCGTTTTCGATGAGCATCATGTTCTGCAGTTCAGCGTCCGAATCCACACCAAGGGCCAACTCAGCCTGGGCCATCTCGGTGTAGCTGGTGGCAGCATAACTCAATGAGTTGTTTGCACCGTCACTGTCGCGGGCAAACCGCGACATCAAAGAGGCGCTCAGCGTGTTAATATCGGCAGAGATTGTCCCAAGTTTGGTGGTCGATACAGTCCGGCTATCTGCCAGAGCATCGCCATAGCCAATCAGCAAGCTGGCATTACCTGGCTCACCTTGTGTGGCGGCATAAAGCCCGTCGCGAAACCGCCAGGTTTCCGCCTGTCCGTTCAGTGAAACCTGATCGTTCAGCTCAAGTCGCGCTGACAGGCCAATCACGTCTGCAGGATCAAACGCGCCACCTCCATCCGTAAAGATTCCAGGATCTCCGGGAAAAATTGAAGTGTCGAGTGCAGAGTCCTGAAAACGTTGGACAAGGTCCATTGCGATGGCATCCAGGTCGTTTTGCGCCTCAACCGCGACGTTGTCGCGAATATCAAACTGCGCAATCAGGGTGCCGCCGCGCAAGGCACCAGTCGTGGAGGTATCCACCGCACGACCATTGATTTCCAGCCCTGACAACAGACCATTGGCCTGTGTCATCTCCGGTTCGATATTGCGCTTTGCATCAAAACTCAGTTCTGCTGCTTTACCGTCCAGAAGAGCTTCACCACCAACGGTATAGAGCGCCACGCGTCCCTGATCGCGCTGAACAACATTGACGGGAATCGCCTGGTTCACGGCGTCAATAATCAGATCCCGCTGATCTTCCATTGCTGTAGTTGTCGATCCGGCAGCCTGGGAAACAACAATGCGCGCATTGAGTTTTTCAAGCTCCTTCAACTGACCGTTCAGAGTTTCGACCTGAGAATCGATAGATTGTTCTGCGACCAGTCTCTGTTGGTTCAACCCATCAGCCGCATTGGTGATGGACTGCACGATCAAATCGGCCTTGACCGAAAGATCGTGCAAACGCTCTGTCGAATCCGGTCGCGAAATTGTTTCCACCAAGGCGGCGTCAAAATTCGACATCTGCGCTGAAATCGAGGTGCTGTCATCCACGGTCCCGACCAAACCGGACATGATGGCATAGAAATCAGCATAGACCCCTGTTTGTGAGTATTCTGCTTCTGCCTTGCGTGCAGAAGATTGCAGCGCCGGGTTAATGCTACGTTCGACATCGCCGATTCTGACACCGGGCGTATATTGCCCGGTGCTCAGATTCAGTCTTTGAGAAGAGTAGCCTGGCGTCAATGCATTGGCCAGGTTCTCCGAGGTCACTTGGGATAGCCGCGCATTGGCGGTGAGCCCGGTCATCGCGGAGTTTAGTGCACTTGTGATAGACATGTCAGGCTGCTCTTTCTAAGCCGTTGTCAAAGTATCAGCGGTGGTTACCGCTTGATATTAGTGGTTTCCTGAAGCATCTCATCGACGGTCTGGATTACCTTGGCGTTGGAGGAATAGGCGCGCTGCGTCTTGATCATATCCGTCAGCTCGGTCGCCACATCGGTCGCTGATTCCTCTTGCGCGTTGGAAGCGACTTCACCCGTTGGCCCTTCACCCGCATCCCAGAGGAAGTAGGATCCACTGTCTGACGAAGGAAGATAGGTTTGGTTGTCCAGTGATTTCAGCCCATTCAAATTCGGGACATCCACCAGAGGAATCTTGTAGATAATCCGGGTCGCACCGGAATCGTAGTTGGCACGGACGTAGCCTTGCGGATCAACTTCGACGCCAACCATGGTGCCCACTTCAGAGCCATTTTTAGTAATAGAAGCCGGCGCAAAAGTATCCGAAAGCTGGGTTAAACCATTGCTGTCGTCTAGCATGCCAACGTTGATTTCCATTGGACCACCATCAACCGTCACCACAACAGTGCCGGTCGCCGGGTCATAGGGATCACCAAAAACGTCTGTGACTGAGGCCAGCGTGCCCCCCGCAGTACGGCTGTCATTAAAGGTCACGGTGTATTCACCCACCACGGCGCCAGCCGAGGCACTGTCAGTGATTATCATGGTCCATTCATTCGACGACCCGGTTGCGGGAACGGTCGGGGTGAATGCGATTCCAAGGGTTTGCGAGCTGCCAAGATTGTCGTAGTATTCGACCGTCAGGTTCTGGTCATCCCCCAGAGATGTGGACTCAGTAGAGGTTGCAGGCAGGTTGACACCCAAACCAACTTCGGTGGTTGGCGTCCCTGACAACTGGTTCATGTTGTACTGAACCGGCTCCAGGCCCTCGGCGGTGTCGCGTGGACCATCAGACACGGTGCCATCCGCATTTGCAGGCCAGCCCAGCAAGACAAGGCCAGACTGCGTCGTCAGGTAACCTTCGTCATTGGTACGGAAAGACCCTGTGGTGGTCATCATCATGGTTGGAGAGCCATTGCCGCTCTCGATTTCGGTCAGGCTTGCCACTGGCAGCATACCACGCCCGCTGACGGCCAGATCCGTTGAGTTGTTGGTCCCGACCAGAGCGCCGCGCTGGTCAATAAGTCGCATATTGGAGCTCGCAACGCCGCCTGCGGTATACTTACCTCCAGAGGCACCAACGACCATGGATTGGAAATCCGTCTGGACTCTCTTGTAGCCCCGGGTCGAAGAATTCGAGATGTTGTCCGAAATTGCGGCCAACGAACTCGCGTTTGCACTCAATCCGGCTACGCCGGCATTCAGAGCGGAAGATATTGTCATGTTGCGCCTTTCTGCTGCAATAAGTCTTTCTGTAGCAACAGATAGCGCATCAGCACTTAACGGGCGGCTAACAGATAAAATGCAATCCATCCAGCGCCGCCCGCAGGCAACTATAGTAGGGCATCACTCTCGCAAAAGGATGATTTCTACTCTGTTATTGCGCACCGCCATTGGATTTCTCACTGCCAGTTTGCGATCCGCATGTCCGGTGACACGGTGGATTCGGTTGGCCTTCATCCCCCCTGATTCGAGCAGCGAACGGGTCACATTGGCTCTGGCATGGGACACCTCCCAAACCGGGTTCTGCGCCAGAACAACTGGATGCGACTGAATATGGCCGCCAATGGCAATGTTGTTGGTCACGCTGGTGCTTACGCGTGCCACCATGCGCACCAGATCCCTGAACAGCGGCGTTGGCTCTGCGCCACCTGCGGAAAAGAGGGACACACCGTCAGTCTCAAAAAGCTCGATGATCAGGCCCTCGTCGGTGACACGCGTAATGATATGGCGCGACATCTCAACTGAGACCATGCTCTCGCCACCCCGCCCCTTGAGCGAATCTTCGACGGCTCGGAAGGTGACGTCTTCTGCACTCTCCTCATCATCGCTGACGCCCGTATCACCCTGCGACTTTTGCGCATCCATCGGATTGATGTCAGTTGCCCCAGTCCCCGACTGCGGCTGAATATCTTCGGTGAACATGCTGTCGCCCTGAAAGGCGCCATTGCCCCCGCCCGAGATGCGGCTCAGAGGGATGGACGGCGAAAAATAATCCGCCAGACCTTTGCGTTGCTTTTCAGTTGTTGCGTTCAACAGCCACATCAACAAGAAGAATGCCATCATGGCAGTCACAAAGTCCGCATAGGCCACCTTCCAGGCACCCCCATGGTGGCCACCGCCACTAACGACTTTTTTCCTCTTGATGATAATCGGCGCCATACCATTTTGTGCGCTCATATCCACCACCACTATGTTTCACCCACATTTGGGATAACAGGTGGGATATTAACTGGCCCCTAACAGATAAACTTGCCGGCAGTTAAGACTTCTAAACAGAGGATGCTTGGTCAGTTTTGCCCTCCACGCGTCAACATTGCGGCGAAAACAAGGCAAAAGATCCCTGCCCCCAAAACCAAGTTCCAGGGAGCAGGGGCAGTTTTTAGGCGTCCAGCAGGATAGATCCGAACGATTCGCGCAGCTTGTTCTTCAGCACCTTGCCGGTGCCTCCCAAAGGCAGCTCGCTCACAAAAACCACCTTATCGGGGATTTGCCAGCTGGCCACGCGGCCCTCGTAATGCGCCAGCAGCTCCGCTTCGGTCAGACCTTCGTCGGATTTTATCACAATCAGCACCGGACGTTCGTCCCATTTGGGATGCTGGGCTGCAATTGCAGCCCCCTGCGCCACCTTGGGGTGGGACATGGCGATATCTTCCAGCTCAACCGTCGAGATCCACTCACCGCCGGATTTGATGATGTCTTTCGAGCGGTCTCGGATGATCATATAGCCATCAGGATCAATGGTGGCGACGTCACCTGTATCAAACCAGCCATCCATGGTCAGCGCAGAGCTGTCCTGGCCAAAGTAGGTGTCGATAATCCACTGACCGCGGATTTGCAGCTCGCCCTGCACAACACCGTCATTGGCCAGCACATGCCCCGCCTCATCCACAAGGCGCAGCTCGACACCATAGGGTGGACGCCCCTGGCCTTCGCGAAGGCTGCCTTTTTCAGTGTCCGACAGGTCCTCGTGCTTTTGCAGCAGGTTATTGATGGTTCCCAGCGGGCTGGTCTCGGTCATGCCCCAGGCATGGATCAGCTCAACCCCGTATTTGTCGCGGAAAGCCGGGATCATCACCGTCGGCAAGGCAGAGCCGCCAACCACAGTGCGCTTCAG
This sequence comes from Pseudophaeobacter sp., assembly GCA_034111985.1. Classification (GTDB taxonomy): domain Bacteria; phylum Pseudomonadota; class Alphaproteobacteria; order Rhodobacterales; family Rhodobacteraceae; genus Pseudophaeobacter. Next base: position 4,487 of record JAWUWF010000107.1, on the reverse strand, counting down.
GCTCTCTGCCATGCTGCCGGTTTTTTCCAGCGCCTGCAGCAGCCCCATCCAGATGGTTGGCACGCCCAGCGCCAGCGTCACCTTTTCGCCGTCGATCAATTTGACGAGGCTTTCGCCGTCCAGGTTGGGGCCGGGCAGCACCAGCTTGGCCCCTACACCGGCGGCAATATAGGGCACACCCCAGGCGTTGACGTGGAACATGGGCACCACCGCCATGACGGTATCCCTGGCAGAAATCGCCAGACCGTCAGGTTGGTTGCCCCCCAGCGAGTGCAGAACCGTGGTGCGATGGGTATATTGCACGCCCTTGGGATTGCCGGTGGTGCCAGAAGTATAGCACAGGCTCGACGGCATGTTTTCGTCCAGTTCAGGCCAGCTGTAATCGTCCCCTTCGGCGGCGATCAGCTCGTCATAAAACAGGATACCCGGCACCGCCTGAGCAGCGGCCTCATCGCGTGGCCCCATCAGAACGATATGCTTTAGGGTGGTCAGATTCTGTTTCAGCTGCCCCACGGCGGCGACAAAGGTGGCATCAATAAACAACACCTGATCGGAGGCATGGTTGATGATGTAGATCAGCTGTTCCGGCTTGAGACGCGGATTGATCGTGTGGCAGATCATCCCGGCACCGGCGACGCCAAAATAGATCTCAAGATGGCGCCGGTTGTTCCAGGCAATGGTGCCGCAGCGCTCTCCCTGCGCCACCCCAAGCCGTTCCAGAGCCGCCGCCAGCTTGCGCGCGTTGCTTTCAATTTCACCCCAACTGGAATGCACCACCTCGCCCGAGGTCTCGACCGAAGTCACCGTGGTTGCGCCGTGGTAGCGGCCCGCATGCTCAATCAGTGAACTGATGGTCAGCGGTTTGTGCATCATCTTGCCAAGCATATCAGCCTGTCTCCTCAAAGTTCATTCAGCGGCGTATGCCGCGTTTGCCCGGATCATATCCGCAGCCTTTTCCGCAATCATGATGGTGGGCGCGTTGGTGTTGCCGCCGATCAGCCGGGGCATCACAGAGGCATCCACAACACGCAGCCCCTCCATGCCGCGCAGATTCAATTCCGGGTCGACCACGGCCATATCGTCCTGGCCCATCTTACAGGTTCCCACCGGATGATAGATGGTATCCGAGCGCGCCCGGATGTGCCGCTCCAACGCTGCGTCATCCGGCTCCTCTTCGATAAAGAGTTCCTTGTGGATATATCCGGCCAGTGGCGCTGTCTGCACAATCTGCCGCATCTTGCGCGCGCCTTTGATCAGCACCGCCAGATCTTCGGGGTGTGACAGGAACTGCGGATCAATCCGTGGCGCAGCCAGCGGGTCAGGCGAATTCAGCCCAACCGAACCGCGCGATTTGGGCCGCAACACGCAGACATGACAGCTGAACCCATGGCCCAGATGCAATTTGCGGACGTGATCATCCACAATCGATATGACAAAATGCAGCTGCACATCGGCACGATCCAGATGGCTTTCAGTCTTGAGGAACGCCGCGCCCTCGGCAAAAGGAGTAGCAATCATGCCCTCTCCGGTTTTGCGCCAGCTGAGGATGTGTTTCAGCAGCGACACACTGCCCGGCAGTGAGATGCCAAAATTGTCGCGGTCCTTGCTTTTATACGCAAGAGTTAAATCCAGATGGTCCTGCAGGTTCTGTCCGACACCGGGCAGCTCATGCACCATCTTGATGCCGTGGGGCTCAATATCCTCGCGCCGCCCCACGCCCGACAGCTGCAACAGCTGCGGTGAATTAAACGCCCCGCCACAAAGCACCACCTCGCGCCGCGCCATGACCTGTTTGTCGCGACCTGCCTGCCGGTACGCCACTCCCGTGGCGCGCTTGCCGTCAAACAGCACCTTTGTGGCATGGGCCTTGGTGAGCACCGTCAGGTTTTCACGCGCCATCACCGGATGCAGATAGGCGGCGGCTGCCGAGCACCACTCGCCGTTTTTATCCGCCGTATGAAACTGCGTGACCTGATATTCACCAATGCCTTCGTTGTCACCGGCGTTGAAATCGGCAACCTCACGGATCTGCAGTGCTTTGCCCGCCTCAATAAAGGCGCGGGTGATGGGGCGGGGCGATTTTTGATTGCTGACCTGCAGCGGCCCCTTGCCGCCATGCGCATCATCGCCGCCGCGCTCGTTGTTTTCAGACCGCTTGAAATAGGGCAGTACCGCATCCCAATTCCAGCCAGTGCACCCCAGATCTGACCACTCGTCATAATCCTTGGCGTGACCTCGAATATAAAGCATGGCGTTGATCGCGCTGGAGCCGCCCAGTGTTTTGCCGCGCGGCTGATACCCCTTGCGGCCGTTCAACCCCGATTGCGGCACCGTCTCAAAGGCCCAGTTGTTGATTTTTGGCCGCCCCGGCAGCATCGCCACAACCGCCGCAGGTGCGCGCACCAAAAGGCCATCGCCCTTGCCACCCGCCTCAATCAAGCAGACCGTAATTTCCGGATCTTCGCTGAGACGTGACGCCAAGGTAGATCCTGCGGATCCTCCCCCGACAATGACATAGTCGAATTGCATCATTTCCCCCTCAGCCCCCTCCCAGAGACATCAATTTATGACGCCAGAAGACCCAAATAATAGGAGCCTGTCCAGTTTCACACAGCGTAACACGTCTCGTCATACCGGGAACGTTTTGTGTCCACTCTGACGGCGGACAATTGCGCCGCAATACAGCCTAAAGATCGAAGGTTATTCCAGACCACACAAGTGGCGCGGCTCAACTGATCCGCGCCATTCTTGCAGGGGGCTATTTGGGTTTTGCGTCCTGTTCAGCATCGGCCTCAACCAAATCCGACTCTTCTGTAACAGGGCCCTCCATAGGGGAGACCTCTACGATGTCATCGGCGTCAGGCGTTTCCGGCATTACCACAGCAGCAGAAGCATCCGCGCCCACACCGGTAATCAGCGGCAGCATATGTACAGCCGTGGCGCTGGCCAGCTCGGATGTCTCGGGCCGTTGCCAGCTGAGCGTGTCAAAGCTGGTGCAATGCTCACAAACAGGCGCCCAATCGGCGTGAATATGGTTGCAGTTGCTGCACACCCACTGTGGCCCACGCGGCGCGCTGAGCGCACGGGCCAGCCAGGCCTGGGTCACCGCATTATCTGCACCCTCGCCCTTTTCAATCGCTGCCATCAGCGTCAGCGCTCGTGCATCAGGGGCACGCTCCACCAGATCGCCCAGCGCGCGGCGCGCCTCGGGAAAATCCTCGGCCACAATGTTCAGCTCGGCCATGAGTAGCCGGGTTTCATCATCCTGTGGTTTTAGCCGCGCCAGTTGCTCAAAACGCTTTACCCGTTGTGCAGGCGTCTCATCCGGCTCGACCTCAGCAAAGACATGCGCAAGGTCCGGATGCGGTTGTGCCTCCCAGGCCTTTTTCAACACCTTGATGGCATTGCGTTTCTTGCCCTGCTGCAGATAGGCACGGGCCGCCATGGCAGCCGCCGGCACCAGATCAGGCGAGAGCCTGTTGGCCTCGATCGCCTGTTCGCGCTGCTCCACGGTGGCCTCTTCGTCGACAATCGCCCGCGAGGCCGACAGCGCCAGCACCGCATCGCGGCGCCTGAACACATCCCGCGGCAGCGAGCCTGATTTCAACTTGGCGGACAGGGTTTTACGCGCGCCGGCCCAATCCTCGGCCTGGGCCTGAAGCTGCAGCAGGGTGTCCTGCACCTCTTCGTGTTTGGGTCGCAAGGCCAGCGCCTTTTCGGCCAGCTGCAACGCGGTCACTTTGTCGCCTTCAGAAAGCTTTTGCTTCATGATGCCGCGCACCCCGACAAATCGGGTATTCTGGTTGCCCAGCAAACGTTTGTAGGCTTCGGCGGCCTTTTTGGTATCCCCTGCCATCTCGGCCGCCTGCGCGGTCAACAAATCGGTGAGTTCCGGTTTTTCAAGGTAGCGTGAGGCACGCGACGCCTTGGCCATCGCCAAACGTCCCTCACCCGAGGCCAGGGCCATCAGACCTTCTGACAGGGCCTGATAGCCCTTTTGCTCGCGCCCTTTGTCGAAATAGCGCGAAATCGCGGTCTCATCACCATTGAGGAACTTGAGCGTCGCAATCAGCAGCGACAGCAGTTTGAAAAACACCCAGACCAGCACAACCAGAACGGCCAGCGCCAGCACGGATTGCAGCGCACCAAGGGTATATTCGACACCGGCTACGGTGATTTGCACACCGCCAGAGGTCTCCATCAGAATGCCGGCGCCAAAAGCAAGCAGCGCGACAATAGCAACAAAGACGAGAATTTTCAGCAATGACCAGAGCATGGCAGCTTCCTTATTTTGCGTGCAGGCTTTGGGCCAATTGATCAACAGCGACATGCGCTGCAAGGCGGGCGCGGGCAGAGGCTTGCCAATCCACAAGGGCGGCGCGCGCGGATTCTGGCAGCGTATCCAGTTCCGCCAAAGCGATGTCGAGGTCACCTGAATTGATTGCATCCTCAGAGCGGGACAAAACAGCATCGGCGCCATCGCCCTG
>JAWUWF010000106.1:0-22347 GCA_034111985.1 Pseudophaeobacter sp. | reverse complement strand
CCAGAGCAATACAGTCTTCTCCCAGTTTTCCGAGCATCAGATTAACCCGCACCATCCAGTCCATCAGACGCAAGAGCGGTGTGCGATCACTGTGCCAGCTGCGTTCTGGGTCTGAGAGGCCAAGGGCCTTTGCCATTTCGGCGCGCACTGTCGCTGCATGCGGCCCCAGTGCGCCTGCGGTACCGGCCGCGCCAGAGAGCGAGATCAGCAAGCACCGCAGGCGCAGGGCGGGCAGCTCGGCCAAAAGGTCCAGGATCGGCGCGCCCCAGGCGGCGACCACTGCGCCAAAACTGGTGGGCGTGGCGTGCTGGCCATAGGTGCGTGCGGGCATTGGCAGGGCGGCATGCGCCTGTGCCAGTTTGCCTAGGGAAGCCAGTGCCAGTTTCAGATCATCCTCGATCAGGGCCAGCGCCTGACGCAATCGCAGCATAAGCGCGCTGTCCATGATGTCCTGCGAGGTGGCGCCCCAATGTACATATTGCGCGTGCTCCGGCGCGTTCATCTCGGCGCGAAAGGCGGCAACCAGTCCCGGAACCGGCACGCCGTTTTGCCCGGTGGCCTTGCGGATCGAGGCGGGGTCCAGTGCCACTTCCATCACGGCGCGCCCAATGGCGGCAGCACTTTCGGCGGGGATGACCCCGGCAGCACCCTGGGCGCGGGCCAGGGTGCCCTCGACCAGCAGCATGGCGCGGGTCTCGGCCGTATCGGTAAACAGGCGACCCACGTCGCCAGAGGTAAAGAGGTCGCCATAGATCTGGCTGTCAAAGACGCAAGCCGCCATCAGAAGTCCTTTGCGATGTGCCCGACCAGATCGGCCAGACCTTCGGGGTCGGCGAAAAAGGGCGAGTGAGAGCAGTGCATGTCGTGAACAGAGCCTGCGGGCCAGTCGGCCACCATTGCGGCCTGATATTCTGGCGGGATGGTCTGATCTTCGGTGCAGCGAATATAGGCCTTTGCTGTGCCTTGCCAGTTTTCGCCAAGCGTGAGCGGGGTATTTTGCGGCAAAATGGCCTGCGCACAGAGCCGGGGCAGCGCATAGGCCACCGCCTCGGCGGGGCAGTCGTGATAGAACAGGCGCGGCGCCTCGGCGGGATCAATTGTATAGCTGGCGCCATCAGGATGTTTGATCGCCGCCGCGCCGATGGTCTGGCGCGGGCCTGCCTTGCGCATGTCGATCAGCGACTGGCCAGAGGTCGGCACATAGGCACAGAGGTAGATCAAGCCGCGCAGCGCCGAAGGATCAATCTCGGCAGCGGCAGAAATGGGATAGCCAGCCCAGGAATGCCCCAGAACCACGGTGTCAGGCGTTGCTGCCGCCAGAATCGCTTCGGCAGTTTCCTGCAAGGTTATGGTGGCCAGGCCGCGGGAGGCATTGTGGCCGGGCAGATCAATGGCACGGGCGCTGTGGCCGCGTGCCTCTAAGGCGGGGATGACATCGCGCCAGCACCAGGCCCCATGGCACGAGCCATGGATCAACAAGAAATCAGTCAAGGTGGCCTATCTCCTGCAGAAACTGGGTCAGGCGCTCGGCATATTCATCGGGGTGTTCAACACAGGGGATGTGACCGGCGCGGCGGATCAGGTGGAACTGGCTGCCGGGGATAAGATCCACAGTCTCTCGTACCAGATCCGGCGGGGTCGCGCCATCTTCTGAGCCGGCAATGCCAAGACAGGGCAGGCGCAACCCCCTGGTGGGTGTGTAAAAATCAGTGCCGGCAATGGCGGCGCAACAGCCGGCATAGCCCGCGCGGGACTGCTGCACCAGCATATTGCGCCAGAGCTGCAGTTCTGGTTTGGCGTGGAAATCGCGGGCAAACCAGCGCTCCATCACTGTGTCCGCCATAGGCTCGATGCCATGGTCTTGGACCGCTGTGACACGCTCTTGCCACATCTCGGCGGTGCCTATTTTGGCGGCGGTATTGGACAGCACCAGCGCGCGCACCAGATCAAGGCGTTTGACCGCCAGCCCCTGTGCGATCATGCCGCCAATGGACAGCCCGACAAAGACACAGTCGCGCAGATCAAGGTGATCCAGCAGCCGTTCTGCGTCGCGCACCAGTGCGCCCATGGAATAAGGCGCAGGCGGGCAGGAGGACAGCCCATGGCCCCGCTTATCATAGCGCAGAATCTTCAGCCCCGCAGGCAGCCGCGCCACCACATCGTCCCAGACCCTGAGATCGGTGCCAAGGGAGTTGGCAAATACAATGGGCGCCCCATTGGGGTCGCCATCGATGCGGTAGTGAAGCTGGACATCGCCCAGGTCTGCGATCTGCATGTGGTCTTCTCCGGTCTGTGTTGGGCGCAATCTACGCGGGGCACGGCGCTGGGGTAAAGCCTGCTTTGGTGCAATCTTTACCCGACGGCGTCGGGAGGTTTGCGCGCATGATGCTTTGACACCTGCTAGGGCGGTGCGCGACTATCGCTCCCCAAACCGGATCCCTGTGTCTCAGGCGTAGCGGCTGAGCGCCTGCTGAAACAGCGCGGCATCAACATTGCCGCCGGTTGCCAGCGCAATCACCGCCTCGCCCTTGAATTCATCCGGATGAAACATTGCCGCCGCCAGCGCCACAGCACCCCCCGGCTCAACCACGATCTTCAGGCGCAAAAAGGCCAGCGCCATAGCCCGCAGGGCTTCGTCTTCGGTGACAACAATCCCCGGCCCACAAAGCCGCTGCAGCACCGGAAAGGTCAAAAGACCCGGCGCTGGCGTGAGGATGGCGTCACAAATCGAGCCAGATATTTCGGCATTGCTCTCGATCTCACCGCTTTGCAGCGAGCGGGCCACATCGTCAAAGCCCTCAGGCTCTACCGGGCGCACCCGCAGGCCTGGGGCTACTCCTTCAAGGGCCAGCGCTACGCCGCTGGTCAGGCCTCCGCCACCGCAACAGACGAGGACATCGGCCTGCGTCACCCCGTCGGCGGCGGCCTGTTCGGCGATCTCAAGGCCAGTGGTGCCCTGGCCTGCAATCACCTCTGGCTCGTCATAGGGTTTGATCAGGGTGAGGCCACGGTCCTCGGCCAACTGATGGCCAATCGCGTCGCGGTCCTCACCGCTTGCGCGGTCATACAATACCACCTCAGCGCCAAGCGCGCGGGTGTTTTCAATTTTCAGCTGCGGTGCATCTGCTGGCATCAGGATGACAGCCTGAACCCCATGTGCCTTGGCAGCCGCAGCGACCCCCTGGGCATGGTTGCCGCTGGAAAAGGCGATGACACCCTTTTTGCATTCCGACTCACTCAGGGCTGAGACCGCAGCCCAGCCGCCGCGAAATTTGAACGATCCGGTATGTTGCAGGCACTCGGCCTTGACCAGAACGCGCCGTCCGGCGATCTCATCCAGAAAGGGCGAGGTCAGCATTGGGGTGACGCGGGCATGGCCTTGCAGGCGTTCTGCGGCGGCTTGGATTTTTTCAAATGAAGACATCAGACTTGCTCCAGAACAGAGTGTATTAGGGCAAGCGCTGCGGGCTCATCAAGAAAGGGCACATGGCCACGATCCGCCAGCTCTACGGCCTGCATGTCCGGCAGCCGGTGCTGCATGTCCAGGTAGGTTTCATGGCTCAAGACATCTGAGTTTGCACCGCGAATGATACCGCAGGGCAGGCCCTCAAGCGCCAGAAACAGCGGCCAGAGATCCGGCGCCGGGCCTGCCTTGGCCTGGGCAATCAGGGCCTCGCGTAGGCGCGGGTCATAGCGCAGCTGCAGGCCGTCAGGGCTGGCGTCATAAAAGGTCTCGACCTCCTCACGCCAGCGCTGGGTGGGCACGTCGGGAAAGGCGGGGGTCATCAGGGCTGCGAGGGTTTCGGCGGCTTTGTCGTGGGTTTTGGCAGCCGGGCGGCGGCCGACATAGTGCATGATGCGCTCAATGCCATCCGCCGGGATCACCGGGCCAACATCGTTGAGGATCACAGCCGACAGGCGGGATTTGGCGCTGGCCGCCAGCATCATCGCCACCAGCCCACCGCGCGAGGTGCCCAGAATGGCGGATTTCTCCAGGCCAAGGTGGTCCATCAGCTCCAGCACATCCTGCGCCTCACGCAGCACATTGTAATTGTGGCAGTTGGCATCAATATCAGATTGGCCCCGGCCCCGGGCATCAAGCGTGATCAGACGATAGCCCTGCGCATGTGGCGTGAAATAGCGAAAATCGCGGCTGTCCCGGGTGAGGCCTGCCAGACAGATCAGCGGCTGGCCGCTCGCAGATCCGCTGTCGCTGAAATACAGTGACAGGCTGTCAGTGGTGGTGAAATGGCTCATGAAACAAGGCTCTTTCAGGCGGTTGCAAGATCGGGGATGGTCGTGAGGTCAGACAGAATATGGTCAGGTGTCCAGGGCAGCCGATCAACCGGCTCTGCGCTGCGATTGACCCAGGCGGTGGCAAAGCCATAGCCCGCGGCGCCGGCCGCATCCCAGCCGTTGGAGGAGACAAACAGCACCTCGTCATTCTGGCAGTCAAAGCGTTTGCCCACCAGATCATAGACCCGGGAGTCAGGCTTGAAGATGCCGACGCTTTCGACTGAAAGCACATCATCCAGCATCGCGCCGATGCCTGCCGATTGCACAGCACCCTGCAGCATGTCGGGGGAGCCATTGGATAGGATGGCTGTTTGCAGCCCGGCCTCTTTCAAGGCTGTCAGCATGGCGGGCACTTCGGGATAGGCCTGCAGCTGCCAGTAGAGATCCAGCAGGTGCTGGCGCAGTTTGGCATCGCCGTCCAGCCCGGTGGCCTCTAGCGCCCAGTCCAGCCCGTCCTGCGTCACCTGCCAAAAGCCGCAATGGGCATCTGTAATGGCGCGCAGCCAGGTGTATTGCAGCTGCTTCAGCCGCCAGTGATTGGCCAAAGTGGCCCAATTGTCCTGTAGTTGCGGGAATTCAGGCTCATCAGCGGCCTGACGGGCAGCGGCGGCGACATCAAACAAAGTGCCATAGGCATCAAAAACGCAGGTGGTGATAGGCATGAAATTCTCCCTTTGCTGCATCCTGTCATGGGCTTGCGAGATGCGCAAAGCGGGAACTTGTGATGGATACAATTCCCTGTCCTGCGGTTTCAGGCCGAGGGAACCTGTCGCTGAGGGCGGGTTTACTTTGACACTGGGGCCTGTAGGGTGCCGGCCATTGTAATTTGTACCGGAACTGGAACTCACATGACCGAGGTAAAAAGCGGCGATACCGTTCGCATTCACTACACTGGCACATTGGCGGATGGCTCTGTCTTTGACAGCTCCGAGGGGCGCGACCCGCTGGAGTTCACCGTTGGCACCGGGCAGGTGATCGCGGGCATGGATGGCGGCTTGCCCGGCATGAAGGTTGGGGACAAAAAGCGCCTCGAGATTGCGGCAGAGGATGCCTATGGCCCGGTGAACTCGGAGGCCCGTCAGGCGATCCCGCGCGAAGGCATCCCCGATGATATCCCGCTGGAGGTGGGCATCCAGTTGCAGATGCAAAGCCCCGAAGGCCATGTCCTGCCGGTCACCGTTGTTGAGGTCACCGAGGCAACCGTGACGCTGGATGCCAATCATCCGCTGGCGGGCAAGGACCTGAACTTTGACATCGAGCTGGTCGCAATCGGCTAAGGGGTTTCAGAATGTCCTGAAAAGAAATGACCTGAATAGAAAAGGGCGCCCGCTGAGGCGCCCTTTTTCGTCTCTGTCCAGTCTGGTGTTGCATCCAGTCTGGTGCTGCTTTTACAGATGCTCTTGCTGCGGCATGCCGAGCACATGAAAACCACCATCGACATGGATGATCTCACCGGTGGTGCAGGCGCCGGCATCCGAAGCCAGGTAGACAGCCGTGCCACCCACAGCCTCAAGCGTTGCATTGGCGCGCATCGGCGCGTTTTGCTCCGTGTGCTTATAGGTCTTGCGGGCCCCGCCAATGGCGGCACCAGCCAGGGTCTTCATTGGGCCGGGCGAGATCGCATTGACGCGAATGCCTTCGGGCCCAAGGTCATTGGCCAGATAGCGTGTAGCGCTTTCCAACGCGGCCTTGGCCACACCCATGACGTTGTAGTTCGGGGTCACCCGGTTTGAGCCGCCATAGGTCAGGGTCAGCAGGGTGCCGCCATTGTCCTTCATGAAGGGATGCGCCCGGCGGGCCACTTCGATAAAGGAGTAGGCCGAGATATCCATCGAGTTCTTGAAGTTGGCCCGGCTGGTGTTCAGGATCCGTCCCGTCAGTTCGGATTTGTCCGAAAAGGCGATGGCATGGACAACAAAATCGATACTGTCCCAGCGGCTGCCCAATTGCTGAAAGGCGGCGTCCAATGAGGCGTCATCGGTGACGTCCACATCGACCATAAAATCACTGCCAACGCTCTGCGCCAGTGGGGCCAGGCGCTTGCCAAAGGCCTCGCCCTGGTAGGTAAAGGCCAGCTCGGCACCGGCTTCAGCCATGGCCTTGGCAATGCCCCAGGCGATAGAACGCTCATTGGCAACGCCCATGATCAATCCGCGTTTACCCGTCAACAATCCTGACATTATGAGGTTATCCTTTGTATTTGCTCAAAACCATCGAGCCATTGGTGCCGCCAAAGCCAAAGCTGTTGGTCATGACACAGTCGAGGCCTGCGTTTTCCACAAGATCGGTGGCGATCTCGCCGGGCAGAATGCCCTCTGCCAGCGTGTCCACATTGATCGAGGGGGTGATAAAGTCGTGGTCCAGCATCAGCAGGCAAAAAATTGCCTCCAAAGCGCCAGCCGCGCCCTGGGCGTGACCGGTCATGGATTTGGTCGAGGAAATCGGCGGCGTCTGGCCTTCACCAAAGACGCGGCGTACCGCCTCAACTTCGCCGACATCACCAACGGGGGTCGAGGTGCCGTGGGCGTTGATATAGCTGACCTTGCGGCCCTCAGGAACCGTGGACAGCGCCAGACGCATCGCGCGCTCTCCGCCCTCACCAGAGGGTGCAACCATGTCGTGCCCGTCTGAGGTTGCGGCATAGCCGACCACTTCGGCGTAGATCTTGGCGCCACGCGCCAGCGCATGATCCAGATCTTCCAGCACCACGATACCACCGCCGCCAGAGATGACAAAGCCATCCCGGTTCTGGTCAAAGGCCCGGCTTGCCTGGGTTGGATCATCGTTCTTTTTCGAGGACATCGCCCCCATGGCATCGAACAGGCAGGACAGGGTCCAGTCCAGTTCTTCACCGCCGCCGGCAAACATCACGTCCTGTTTGCCCATCATGATCTGCTCTGCGGCGTTGCCAATGCAGTGCAGCGAGGTTGAGCAGGCCGAGGTGATGGAATAGTTGATGCCCTTGATCTTGAAAGCCGTCGCAAGGTTGGCCGAGATGGTCGAGGACATGCATTTTGGCACCGCAAAAGGCCCAATGCGTTTGGTGGCGCCGGTTTTGGCAACCACCTGATGCGCCGCCAGCATGGCCGAGGTCGAGGGCCCACCGGAGCCTGCAACAAGACCGGTGCGGGTGTTGACGATCTGATCCTCGGTAAGGCCAGCATCGGCAATCGCCTGACTCATGGCGATATGGGCATAGGCGGCGCCATCCCCCATGAAACGCAGGGTGCGTTTGTCGACATGTTCTTTGGTGTCTATCTTTAGGGTACCCGCGACCTGGCTGCGAAAGCCGTGCTCGGTCATTTCCGGGCTGGCGACGATGCCGGAGGTGCCCGATTTGAGCGAGGTCAGAACCTCTTCAACATTGTTTCCGATGGAGGAGACGATCCCCAATCCAGTAACGACAACACGGCGCATAGGTGCACTCCCTTAATTGCTTATGCCTTAGTAGGCATTGCAGGGGAGAGGTGCAAGATGGGTTGGCGGCGCAGGCTGGGGCTGGGTGCTGGATTTGCAGTGACCGTTCGCTGTGCGGGCTTTGATCGCCGCAATTGCTATGGCTGCTCCTGCCGAGGCTTGATGTAAGTCAACGTATATTCGCCTGGTTCATGTGCATAGTTCTTGCGAACCTAGGCGCATGGTCTTCGAAAAAGGAGAGATAAGAATGTCCGACATCAAAACAATGGATTATTTACAAAAGGCACTGCACATGGAGCTGACAGCTGCTCACCAGTATCAGCTACATTCCCATGTTCTCGATGATTGGGGCTTGGATAAGCTTGCCATTCAAATGCGCACGGAAATGCAAGAAGAGTTGGGGCACGCTGACTTGTACATTGCAAGAATTATGTTCTTCAACGGTAAGCCTGACTTGGATTTTTATAAGAAACCTGTGCAGGCCGACACCCTTGTGGATATGTTCAAATCTGACTTGGCTGACGAGGAAGAAGCCATTGAATTTTACACCCTTGCGGCCCAACATGCGATGAAATCGGGTGACATTGGATCCCGGACGCTGTTCGAACAGATTGTCCTTGACGAAGAGGGACACAAAAGCTGGCTTGAGCTGCAACTGAGCCTCATTGAGCGTCTCGGCGAAAAATCATTCAGCGCAAAATATGTTTCGGGTGTGGCCTCTGCAGAATAGGCGAAAAACCTGACGCCCAACTAATTGCGTTGTTATGTGAGACAGTACTCATCCGTAGCATCGCAGTCTTGCGGTGTAGATGCCTTCAAAACGGACACTCCTCCAATAAAAAAGAGGCCGGTCGGCCTCTTTTCAGCTTTTGTCTGTCTTTGGGTTTTAGGCCTCTGACAGAACGACTTTCATGTCCTTGACGTCATAGATCATCTCGCCATCGGCCTCGACGATGCCGTCCGCAACACCCATGGTCAGGCGGCGGGTCTGGATCGCCTTTTTGAAATCGATCTTGTAGGTCAGCATCTTGCGCTCTGGCCGTACCATGCCGGTGAGTTTGACCTCACCAACACCAACAGCCATGCCGCGACCCTTCCAGCCACGCCAGCCGAGGGTGAACCCGGGGAGCTGCCACAGACCATCTAGGCCAAGACAGCCGGGCATGATCGGGTTGCCGGGGAAGTGGCATTCAAAGAACCACAGGTCCGGGTTGATATCGAATTCCGCAACAATGTGACCCTTGCCGTGGGCGCCGCCATCGGCGCTGACTTCGGTGATGCGGTCCATCATCAGCATTGGCGGGGCGGGGAGCTGGGCATTGCCTGGCCCAAAAAGCTCTCCACGGGCACATTTCAGCAAGTCGTCTTTGTCAAAGCTGCTAGGGTAATCGGCCATGCTGGCGCGTCTCCTGCCTGAGGTGTTTCATGGGTTTTTCTTCATGTAGCACCCAGCTTAAGGGTCCTGCAAGGGGAGTGAGCCTTGCAGTGCGGGGAGAATGTGTCACGCTGATAGCCCTGATGTTAAGCGGATTTGGGGATTCCGTTTGAAAATCGCAACTCATTCGCATTATAAATGCCAATAGCAACGCGATGCAGGATCCGCTCATGACGCCAAACAGCGAAGATGTGGCCACAAAATGGTTGGTTGAGGCCGGGCTGCGCCCGACGCGGCAACGGCTTGCGCTGGCCGCGCTTTTGGTTGGCGACGGCAAGCATCGGCATGTCACAGCCGAAAGCCTGTTTGACGCGGCAAAGACCAAAGGGGACAGTGTGTCCCTCGCCACTGTCTACAATACGCTGCGGGCGTTTTGCGAGGCGGGCGTGTTGCAGGAGATCACGGTTGATGGCTCAAAAAGCTATTTTGACACCAATACCCATGATCATCCGCATTATTTCTGGGAAGATAACAGTCTGGTGACCGATGCGCCTTCTGACCAACTGGTGATCCAGCGCCTGCCGGAAGCGCCCGAAGGCATGGAGATTGCCTCGGTTGACGTGGTGATCCGCCTGCGCAAGATCTAAGCCCGAGGGCAGGGTTTCGTTTAGTATTGCTCCCCGGCTTACTTTTTCTCAGGCGTCAGCCGCCGCCAGCTGTCAGACGATCAAAACAGCACTGAAAAACCTTGGCCCATGGGGGCAGTGGCGCCACCGTGGCGAATCGGTTTTTGCGGTGTTTTGCGCCAAATCTGTCAAAGAGGTTGCCCGCCAGTGCCATTCGTCCAGTGACATTCACCCAGAGAAACTCATCCAGAGAAATGCATCCGTGGTCCAGGCTGAGGCAGAATGCTCTTTTGGCCAGTGCTGTGTACCTTTCCAGTAAATATATGATTTGAAACCCGCGCAGGATATGGGCAGGTTCGGCGCAACAAACCCTACATTGCCGGAGGAGGCCATCATGGTGCACGCTCTTATCACCCAGGATCATATCGATCAGTTTCAGCGCGACGGGGTGGTCCTCATCAAAGACCTGTTCAAGGATCAGGTGGAGCAGCTGCGTCAGGGGGTGGCCCAGAACATGGCAGACCCGGGCCCCTATGCCTCAAACAATGAAAAGCCAGGCCAGACCGGGCGCTTTTTTGATGACTACTGCAACTGGCCGCGCATCCCTGATTTTGAGCAGGCGATCAAAGCCTCGCCGGTGGCCGAAGTGGCGGCAGACCTGATGCGATCAGACCGGGTGCAGATGTTCCATGATCATGTGCTGGTCAAGGAACCCGGCACCTCGATGGCCACCCCCTGGCATCAGGATGGGCCCTACTATTTTGTCGAAGGCGCCCAGACTGTCAGTTTCTGGTCGCCGCTTGATCCGGTCACAGAGGCCACTCTGCGTTGCGTAGCAGGCTCGCATAAATGGGAAAAAGAAGTGCTGCCAACCCGCTGGGTCTCGCAAGATGGCTTCTTTGCTGATGAAGGCCAGTACATGGCGGTGCCCGACCCGGACGCCGAAGGCATGAGTATTCGTGAATGGGAGATGCAGCCGGGGGATGCCGTGGCCTTTAACTATAAAACCCTGCATGGCGCGCGCGCCAACACCAGCGACAGCCGCCGCCGGGCGTTCTCCCTGCGTCTGGTGGGCGAGGATGTCCGTTATGTCGAGCGCCCCGGCCCAACCTCGCCGCCATACCCCGGCCACGAGATGCAGCCCGGCCAGCGCCTGCGCGAGGATTGGTTTCCGGTGTTGTTGCAGCGCTGAAACTACGGTTTCCGACCTGGCCTTTTTGAGCGTTTATCTTAAAAGGTCCGGGTCCCGAGGCAAGCTCCAGCAGGGCAGCTCAAGGGGCTGCCGGAACGCGCTCAAAACCATTGCCCCGGTTCCATCAGGCCAAGATCGAGCAATTGCCGCGAGTGCCAGTCAAAGGGGGTCGAGTTGTGCCAGCGAAAGCTGTCGATGGCAAACTTCGAACCGGGATTGCGTTTCAGCGCCTTGGCGGTGCGGAACGAACACAGGGCGGCTGTCAGGTTGTGATGCCAGGGGCAGGCGTAGGTGTTGTATTCCTGATCGTTGAAGGTGTGATCAGGGTGCAGCTTTAGCCCGCGTTTCGCCTGAAACAGCGAGACCCGGTCAATCTTGCGGCTGGCCCAAGGAATGTGTTCCTCATGGCGCCAGCGTACCCCGCCAAAAAAGTCGAGCTGCCGCTCGCGTGGGGCCTTGGTCACCTCATCCTGTCGTGCCTGGGCATAGTAGCCGGATTTGTCGAGAAAGGCTGTCTCTAGCGAGACCGCATTTGGGTGTTTGTCCAGATCCCCCGCGTAGATGTCGACCACATAGGTGAGCATGGCCGAGCGCCGCTCTTCGGTGTGAAAGGTCAGCATTTCTGCCACCGAGCGGGTTTCACAAAAGGGAAAGAACAGGAATTCGGCATTGTAGCAATAATAGAGCCAGCAGCCCGGTTGTGCTGCGGCAATCATCCGGTTGATAGCCTCGAATACCCTCTCGGGGACGGTGCAGTCAAACGTCACCCGGTGGATTTTTGCCTTGATATCGCCCGGCAGATCAAAGGCATCTGGCATCAGGGCAACAATGGTCTGAAAACCCGATTGCAGATGATGGCGCAGGGTTGTGGCGACTTCGACATCGTCCTCGACAAAGATCAGCGCCACCGGTCCTTTGACCAGTAGGGCTGCCTGGTGTTGCAGAAAATCGTCCAGCGAAGAGTGCATCATGGTCTTGTGTCTCTGCCCATCAGGTGCCGTTCTGGCATTTGCTGCTAAAATCGGGTAATCCCGCCTGCATTGCAAGCCGCGAGATTTGCCGTTATGGCAGGCCGTTGTTCCCACCCCTGCTGGAAGGCACCTCAGACATGACCGCCCCGAAGAAGCTGTTTATCAAGACCTATGGTTGCCAGATGAATGTCTATGACAGTGAACGCATGGCCGAGGCGCTGGGCGGGGAGGGATATGTCGAGACGAAAACGGCGGATGACGCCGATATGATTTTGCTCAACACCTGCCATATTCGTGAAAAAGCGGCTGAAAAGGTCTATTCCGAACTGGGGCGTTTGAAACAGTTGAAGGTGGCAAAGCCGGATCTGAAAATTGGCGTCGCGGGCTGTGTGGCACAGGCCGAGGGCAAAGAGATTATGCGCCGCCAGCCGGCTGTTGATCTGGTGGTCGGCCCGCAAAGCTATCACCGCCTGCCAGAGATGGAGCAAAAGGCGCGTGGTGGCGAGAAGGTGATCGACACCGATTTTCCTGAAGAAGACAAATTCGAGAAACTGAAACGTCGCCCCAAGGCAAAACGCGGCCCCACGGCCTTTCTCACGGTGCAGGAAGGCTGCGACAAGTTCTGCGCCTTTTGCGTGGTGCCCTATACCCGTGGTGCCGAGGTGTCGCGCCCGGCGGATCGCATCCTGACCGAGGCCCGCGATCTGGTTGAGCGCGGCGTGCGCGAAATCACCCTGCTGGGCCAAAACGTAAATGCCTATCACGGCGCCGGGGCCAATGGCGATCTGACCCTGGCACAGCTGATCTGGGAGCTGGACAAGGTGGACGGGCTGGAACGCATCCGCTTTACCACCAGCCACCCCAACGACATGATGGACGATCTGATCGAGGCGCATGGCACCTGCAAAAAGCTGATGCCCTATCTGCATCTGCCGGTGCAGGCGGGATCAGACAAGATCCTGAAGCGGATGAACCGCAGTCACACGGCAGAAAGCTATCTGCGTCTGCTGGAACGGATCCGTGCGGCGCGGCCTGATATTCTGATCTCCGGCGACTTTATTGTGGGCTTCCCAGAAGAGACCGAAGAGGATTTTCAGGCCACTCTGGATCTGGTGGAAGAAGTCAAATACGGCACCGCCTATTCCTTTAAATACTCCACCCGTCCCGGAACCCCGGCGGCGGAACGTCCGCAGGTGGACCCGGCCGAGGCCGATGACCGTTTGCAGCGTCTGCAGACCCTGTTGACCCGCCAGCAGCGTGATATTCAGGACAGTATGGTCGGACGCGAAGTTGGCGTGTTGTTTGAGCGACCCGGTCGCTTTGACGGTCAGATGCTGGGCAAGTCGGAATATCTGCATGCGGTCCATGTGGACAATTGCAGCCGCGTGGCTGGCGATCTGGCACGGGTCCGTATCGTGGCGTCGCGCACCAACTCTCTTGCTGGGGAACTGATCGAATAGAGGTCGGTTTTCTCCTGGGGTTTGCTCTGGAAATTTTGAGATCTGGGCTGCTCTGGCGGTCAAGGCTGCCATGCGGGGTGGGACCTGCCTGCCTGTGCGATTCCCTGCATGGCGTTTGCAGTTTGATTTCACTGGGAAAACTCGCTACCTCTACCCAGGTGGATGCAGCAGTGAGTCATTATTGCAGCGCTGCTGGAGACAATTAAAACAAAATTGTATGAGTGTCGCGGGAAACCGCATAATCTGGTGGAAAAGCGCTCATATGTGAGGGTATTTTTATGAAAATACCGTGTAGATTGTTGCTGATAACCTGAGTGTTAGGAATTTTAAGCGGCAAGCTCCCTGGGGGGGACTTAGGTAAAGGAAACCTGGTTGTGATGACAATTAAAGTAAAAAATATGTTCACTCTGCTTGCTGCTGCCGTGGCTGCGGTGGGCCTGGCGACTGCTTCGGTGCAGGCGCAGAGTACGACACGGACAGTCGTTGGTGAGCGCTACATTCCAACCATCTGGGTTGACCCGGATGGCTGTGAGCATTGGGTGATGGATGATGGCGCCGAGGGCTATATGACGCCACATGTGACGCCGGACGGCAAACCTGTTTGTCGCCGTGGTAATCTGTGTGGTGTGATGCAGACGGATCAGTTCTTCGCCACCGACAAATCCCACATTACCACCGCAGGTAAGGCGCGTTTGCAGGAGTTTTTCAACTCTAACAAGCCCAAGGTGCGCTCGTTTGTGATTGCGGGCCACACCGATAGCCGGGCATCGGATGAATACAATATCCGCCTGTCGCAGCGCCGCGCCTCTTCGGTGGCTGGTGTTGCACAGTCTGTTGGCGCCCGTATCTCTGACATTCGCGCCTACGGTGAGCGTGATCCCCGTGTGCCCAATACCAGCGCTGCCAATATGGCGCAGAACCGTCGCGTCGAAATCTACTGCTTGCGCTAAAGAAGGACATCAAGATGCATTTTTTCAAAGCAACCGCGCTGTCCCTTGCTCTGGCAGCTGTGACAGCCTGTGGGCCAACCGCCGACAAAACCCGCGATCAACACATTGGTGACTCTTCCAATTCAGACCTGTCACGCATGACTGCGGGCATCTGGGTCGATCCTCAGGGCTGTGAGCACTGGATTATCGATGATGGCCTCGAGGGCTACGCCGATCTCCGTCGCACCCCGGATGGTTTGCCGGTCTGTAACAGCCCGCTGCCGCGCAATGTCGCAACTGGCCCCTTCAAAGCAGGGTCGAGTTTCCCAGATTCCCTCTAGGGGTCTGCAGGGTTCCTATTTAAAATGGCCGTCCTCATCGAGGGCGGCCATTTTTGTTGGGATGCCCCTTTTTTCGTCATTTGCGGGAATTTGCGCCCGGTGCGCTTGCACCTGCCTTGTGGCGGGGGCAGACTAAACAAAGAAACACCAGAAATAGGAGCCACCATTGGCCACAGGTGCCCGGATCGAGCCGACAAATAGTGACAGCGCGCATGATGTGCTGCTCGAATTTCCCGACAATCGCTTGTTGATCGACCTTTGCGGAGAATACGATCGCAACCTCACGGAAATAGAGCAGAAAATTGGGGTCCAGATTATTCGCCGCGGCAATCAGCTTTCGGTTCTGGGCGAGGAGGCAAAACGCGAGCAGGCCTCTGAAGTTCTTATCTCATTATATGACAGGCTTGAGACAGGGCGCAGTGTTGAACGCAGTGATGTCGATCGCGAGTTGCGTATGGGGCAGGGGGCGGACGCTGAGGCTGATGACCAGCTTGAGATGTTCAAGGGCGGCCATGTCGAAATCAAGACCCGCAAAAAGCTGGTCGAGCCGCGCACCGATGCGCAAAAGGCCTATGTGCGGTCACTGTTTGAACACGAGCTGGCCTTTGGGATTGGCCCCGCCGGCACCGGCAAGACCTATCTGGCAGTGGCCGTTGGGGTGAACCTTTTTATCACCGGGCAAGTCGACAAGATCATCCTGTCGCGCCCGGCTGTTGAGGCTGGCGAAAAGCTGGGCTATCTGCCGGGGGATATGAAGGACAAGGTAGACCCCTACATGCAGCCGCTTTATGATGCGCTGAATGATTTCCTGCCTGGTAAGCAGCTGGCCAAGCTTCTGGAAGAAAAGCAGATCGAGATCGCGCCACTGGCCTTTATGCGCGGACGCACGCTGTCGAATGCCTTTGTTGTGCTGGACGAGGCGCAAAACGCCACCTCGATGCAGATGAAGATGTTTTTGACCCGGCTGGGCGAAGGCTCACGCATGGTGATCACCGGTGACCGCACGCAGGTTGACCTGCCGCGTGGCGTGACCTCGGGTCTGGCGGATGCTGAGCGGCTGCTGGCGCCGATCTCGAAAATCAGCTTCAACTACTTTACGGCCCGCGATGTTGTGCGACACCCACTTGTGGCGGCCATCATCGAAGCCTATGACGCCGAGACACCACCAGCCTAAGGCAGGCTGGTTTGGAGGAGGCCGCCATCGGGGGCCTGCATTTGAGGGCGAAGGCAGGCCATGGCGCTGGATATCACATTTGAGGACAATCGCTGGCAGCAGGCCGGGCTGGAAGCCCTGGCGCAGCAGGCGGTTGCGGCCACTCTGTCCCATTTCGATCTTGAAAGCGAAGACTGTGAGATCGCGTTGCTCGCCTGTGATGATGCGCGCATCGCCATCCTCAATGCAGAATTTCGCGACAAGCCAGTTGCCACCAATGTGCTGAGCTGGCCAGCCGAAGATCTGGCCGCCGAAGAGCCGGGAGGGCTGCCGCACCTGCCGGAGGCCGATTTTACCGGCGAGATCCCGCTGGGGGATATCGCGATTGCCTATGACACCTGCGCGCGTGAAGCTATTGCCGCAAGTAAGCCGCTATCGGATCATTTGCGTCACCTGGTCGTTCACGGAGTGTTGCATCTTTTGGGTTATGATCACATTCGCGACCTTGACGCCACAGTGATGGAGGCCTTGGAGGTCGAGATACTTGGCAACATGGGTCTGGATAACCCATATACAATCAATGACAGCCTCTGAGAGGCATTTTGGATAGGACAGATGGGCGATATAGAAGGCAGTTCTAACGCGGCGCATGGCGCGCTGCAGAACACCACCAGCATTGAGGCAGAAGCCCGTGCTGCGGAACGACCAGGTTTCTGGGAGCGGATTTTTGGCTCTCTTACGCCAGACGCCCCGAAGCAGGAGCCGGTGGTCGCGCAGGAGCAAAAGCCAGAGATTCAGTCTCATGGTATGATAAACCTGCGTCGAATGCGGGTTGAGGATGTCGCCATTCCCGCGGCCGAAATTCTCTCGGTGCCTGTTTCCATCGAACGCGACGATTTGGTGCAGGTGTTTCGCGACAGCGGCTATACCCGCATTCCGGTCTATGAAGGCACTCTGGACACGCCGCTTGGCTTTGCCCACCTAAAGGATTTTGCCCTCACCCATGGGTTCAATGGCGGCAGCAAGCCCTTTGATCTGGCGCAGATGCTGCGGCCTTTGCTGTTTGTGCCACCCTCGATGCCGATTGGCGTGTTGCTGGCAAAGATGCAGGCAGAACGCCGCCACATGGCCTTGGTTATCGACGAATACGGCGGTGTGGACGGGCTGGTGACCATCGAGGATCTGATCGAACAGGTGATCGGTGAGATTGAGGACGAACATGATCCCGGTGAGGATCAGACCTGGTATCTGGAAAAACCCGGCTGCTACGTTGCTCTGGCCCGCACCCCTCTGGACGAGTTTGAGGCCGAGATCGGTCGCTCGCTGACCGGACACGAGGATGTAGACGCGGAAGAAATTGATTCTCTCGGAGGCCTTGTTTTTATGCTGTCGGGGCGGGTCCCGGCGCGTGGCGAGGTCATTGTGCACCCGGAAGGTCCCGAATTTGAGGTAAGGGACGCTGATCCCCGCCGTATCAAACGCTTGCGGGTGATGCTGCCGGGCGCTGCCGCGTGACGATGGGCCTCGCGGCCAGACTCGCCCAAGCGGCGGGGCGTCGCGAAAACTGGGTGGCGGCCCTGTCTTCCTTTGGGCTGGGCGCCTTGCTGTCGGTGTCTCTTGCGCCGATGCATATCCTGCTGAGCCTGCCGGTGGCCTTTGGCGGCATTGGCATGATTGTCCTTTGGGCCCGCACAGCTGTGCAAGGCGCCGCGATTGGATGGCTGATCGGCCTTGGCTATTTCAGTTTTGGCCTGTCCTGGATCGTTGAACCCTTTCAGATTGATGCGGCGCGCTACGCCTGGATGGCGCCCTTTGCGCTGGTTTTCCTGGCTGCAGGTCTGGCGCTGTTTTGGGGTATGGCCTTTGGCCTGGCTGCGCGATGGAGCCGGGGAGGGCCGCGCCTGCTTGTGCTGATTGCGCTGTGGTCGCTGGCGGAATTTGGCCGCGCCTATCTGTTGACCGGCTTTCCCTGGGCGGGGTTTGGGCAATTCTGGATCGAGACCCCAGCGGCGCAACTGCTGCCCTGGGTTGGCGCGCAGGGCCTGTCCTTGCTGACGCTTGCGGTACTGTTGCCGCTGGCTCTGGTGCGCCGCCGCCCCTTACTGGCGATCGCGCCATTGCTTTTGGTCGCACTTGGTGGCTATGCG
Source organism: Pseudophaeobacter sp. (assembly GCA_034111985.1). Lineage (GTDB taxonomy): Bacteria > Pseudomonadota > Alphaproteobacteria > Rhodobacterales > Rhodobacteraceae > Pseudophaeobacter. The sequence continues at coordinate 4,440 of JAWUWF010000106.1, read as the reverse complement.
CTACCGCCTCCACCCGCGCTGGACATGACCACAAAGCGGGTGCGCCTGGTGCAACCCAATGCGCCGCAGGCGGAAAAATGGCTTGCCGAGCGCCGATGGGATTTTGTCCGCCGCGCTGTCGAGTTGAGCGAGACGTCCACGTTACCGGATCAGCCAACCCCGGATCTGATCATCTGGCCCGAGACTGCGGTGCCGCAATTGCTCAACAACGCGGAGGACACCCTGTCTGCGATCAGCAGCCGCATTGGCCCTGTGCCCCTGTTGCTGGGTATCCAGCGGCGCCAGGAGAATCGGTACTATAATTCGGCAATCCTGCTGGATGCAGGCGGTGCGGTGACCCAGCCCTATGACAAAGCGCATCTGGTGCCGTTTGGAGAATACGTCCCCTTTGGCGACCTGATGGCGCGGTTTGGCATCTACGGCTTTGCTGCGCAGTCGGGGGCGGGGTATTCGGCAGGGCCCGGCCCGGCGCTGCTGGATCTTGGCATTGGGGTTGCGATGCCGCTTATCTGCTACGAGGCGGTTTTTGCCCAGGATGTGAACGCCGTGCCAACGCGGCCCGATATGCTGATTCAGATCACCAATGACGCCTGGTTCGGCACCCGTTCCGGGCCCTATCAGCATCTGGTGCAGGCCCGGATGCGTGCGGCGGAGCAGGGTTTGCCAATGCTGCGCGCCGCCAATACCGGCATCACCGCGATGATCGACCCCTATGGCCGGATGCGCGAGAGTATTCCACTCGGGCAGGCCGGGGCCGTGGATGCGGTCTTGCCAAAACCACTGCCTGCCACGCTCTACAGCCGCACGGGCGACTGGCCTGTTTTCCTGCTTTCTCTCGTTTTGGCAATGTTTGGGGCCAATTTGCAGCAAAGATCTGTGCCACGCTCATAGCTGATTAACGTCTGGTGACTATTGATTGACCTCTAGTGCAACCCCGCGTAAATCAGTTTGATTCCTCTCACAACGGCTTCCTGGCGTGACGAGGTGAACCCAATGGAGCGTTTTCATGTCCCGCAAGAACTATACTTTTACCTCGGAATCCGTGTCCGAAGGCCACCCGGATAAGGTCTGTGACCAGATCTCCGATGCTGTTTTGGACGCCTTTCTGGCGGAAGAACCCGAAGCACGCGTTGCCGCTGAAACCTTTGCCACCACCAATCGCGTTGTGATTGGTGGCGAGGTTGGCCTCTCCGATCAGGATAAGCTGCACGACTATATGGGGCGGATCGATGCGATCACCCGCGCCTGTATCAAAGACATCGGCTATGAGCAGGAGAAGTTTCACCACAAAACGGTGAAGGTGACAAACCTGTTGCACGAACAGTCCGCACATATCGCCCAGGGCGTTGATGCCAAGGGTGACAAGGACGAAGGTGCCGGCGATCAGGGCATCATGTTTGGCTATGCCACCACCGAGACACCGCAGCTGATGCCAGCGCCAATCCAGTACAGCCACGCGGTGCTGCGGCGCCTCGCCGAGGTGCGCAAGAATGGCACCGAGCCTGCGCTGGGCCCCGATGCCAAATCGCAGCTGTCTGTTGTCTATGAGAACGGCAAGCCGGTGCGCGTCAGCTCGCTGGTGCTGTCGACCCAGCATCTGGACGAAAGCCTGACCTCCAGCGATATCCGCGCCATTGTGGCGCCGTATTTCCACGAGGTACTGCCCGAAGGCTGGCTGACAGACGAAACCGTCTGGCATGTGAACCCAACTGGTAAATTTGTCATTGGTGGCCCCGATGGCGATGCGGGTCTTACAGGGCGTAAAATTATCGTCGATACCTATGGTGGTGCCGCGCCTCACGGTGGTGGTGCCTTTTCGGGCAAAGATCCGACCAAGGTGGACCGCTCGGCCGCCTATGCGGCGCGCTATCTGGCCAAGAACGTTGTGGCGGCCGGCATGGCTGAACGCTGCACCATTCAGCTGTCTTATGCGATTGGTGTCTCAAAGCCCCTGTCGATCTATGCAGATACCCATGACACGGGTGAGGTTGACCCCACGGCGATTGAACGGGCGATTGATCAGGCGATGGACCTGACCCCGCGCGGCATTCGCGAGCACCTGGGCCTGAACAAGCCGATCTATCAGCGCACCGCCGCCTATGGCCACTTTGGCCGCGAGCCCGATGCCGATGGTGGATTCAGCTGGGAGCGCACAGATCTGGTCGAGGCCTTGAAAAAGGCCGTTTGATCACAGGTTTGAATACCGGCGCAAATTGATCACCGGTGCAAATTGATCAAGGGCGCAAATGTTTTTCACAAAGGCGGGCCAGGTGCCCGCCTTTTTTATGCTCCCGTTTTTATGCTTCCCTATATTTATGCGGGGCTCTGCTTAGGCGGGCTGCGCGGGCGCGCGCGTTTTAGGCGGGGTTTTCCCACTTGGTGTGCAGGGCAATCCTGGGCCATGATAAGGGATTACCTCTGCCAAAGGACTGGACCCTGACCCTATGATCCGCTTGCTTTCAGCCCGTGCCTCTGCTTCTGCCTCTGCCGCGTCTACGCTCACCGCTTTTGCTCTCGCTTTTGCCCCAGCTTTTGCCAAGGAGCCGCTCTCTGACAAATTGGAAGTCGAGGGTGCGGTGTTGATATACGACACAGAAAAGACCGGCGATGAGATCCGGGATGAGGATATCGACCAGCTGAAACAGGTTCTGGCCCGGCATGCCGAGATCAAAGAGCTGCGGCTCAACAGCAGTGGCGGCAGTGTGTTTGCGGGCTCAGAAATGGCCGGGATCGTGATGGAGTATGGGCTTGATACCAATGTGGCAGGGGAATGCGTCAGCGCCTGTGTTGATGTGTTTCTCGCCGGCAATCGCCGCAGTATGACCCGTGGCTCCAAGATCGGCTTTCATCATCGCAGCTGGGGTCCGCATGCAGTGCAAAGCTACTACCGCGACCAGCGCAGAGAGATGGATTGGGCCACGCCCTTTGAATTCGGCTCGTGGATCTATGGCGACACCCAGACCGAGATCTACGAGCACCTGGCCTATATGGTCTCGCGCGGCGTGGAGCCGGGTTTTGCCATCGAGACTCTGCAGGCGGTGGCCAGCGAAGAATGGTATCCGTCGCGGGCGCAACTGATCGCCGCTGGTGTGTTACGCTAGGAACGGGTGGGAGACTGACGGATCAGAGCGGGCAGGGAGGCACGCGCCCCTGTCTCTCTTGACCTGAGGCGCGGCTTGCGGCAGATGGACGGCCAACCCCGCGCGGGCCTTGTTGCAAGACCCCGTTTTGAGCGCGCGTGAACAGAGGATGAGCCCAGCCGATGGCCGAAGATAAAACGCCCCGTGATGCAGCCCCCGTTGCCGCTCCATCAGACACGTCGCGCCCCGAAGCTGCTGCGCAGGCCGAGGGGGCCCATGTGAGCGGCGCGCCCTGGCGAAATTTTTATGGCCGGTTCAGTGGCAAGACCCTGAAGGACAGCCAGCGCCGCTACCTTGCCGAGGACCTCGCGGATCTCAGCCCCGGAGCCGTTGGCTGGGACGAAAACCCTGACCGCAGTCCGCTGGACCTTGAAGCACTGTTTGGTGGCCGCGAGACCTGGCTAGAGGTTGGATTTGGCGGCGGTGAGCATCTGGTGCATCAGGCCAGCTCAAACCCGGATGTGGGCATCATCGGGGCTGAGCCCTTTATCAATGGCGTGGCCATGCTGCTGGGCAAGATCCGCAAGGCGGGCTGCGACAATATCGCGGTGCACCCAGGGGATGCGCGCGATCTGATGGATGTGATCCCGCCTCAGTCGATTGCCAAAGCTTTTTTGCTCTATCCTGATCCCTGGCCCAAGAGCCGCCACCATCGCCGCCGCTTTGTGACCCAGGAACACCTGGAGCCCCTGGCGCGGTGCCTCAAGCCGGGTGCGATCTTTCGTGTGGCCACTGATATTCCGGACTATGTGCGCCAAACCCTCGAAGAGGTGCCACAGGCGGGTTTTGAGTGGCTGGCAACGGAAGCCGCTGACTGGCGCGAGCCCTGGGAGGACTGGATCTCGACCCGGTATGAGCAAAAAGCGTTTCGTGAGGGTCGCACCCCGACCTATCTGACCTTCCGTCGCCTTGGCTAGGTGTTCAGGACGGCGCAGAGGATCCGCGCTGGACCCTTGCTGTGCAATTCGGTACCGATAGCGGAAACAGAACAGGCTGAACGACAGGCTGGGTTACTGGCCGACTAACACAGGCCGGCTAAAATTGGCTGATCAGATAGAGACAAAGGAAGCGCCATGTCCGGACACGGTACCCCCATCCCGATGACGTCACACCGCGCCGCGCCGCTCAACGGCGTTGCCGAGGTGCCGGGGGATAAATCGATCTCGCATCGCTCGCTGATCCTTGGCGCTATGGCGGTGGGTGAGACCAAGATTTCGGGCCTGTTGGAAGGCGATGATGTCTTGGACACGGCCAAGGCCATGCAGGCCTTTGGCGCTGAGGTGGTGAACCACGGTGGCGG
>JAWUWF010000105.1:0-11524 GCA_034111985.1 Pseudophaeobacter sp. | reverse complement strand
AGACCAAACTCAGCCACCGAGGCTTCAAATCCCAGACGGCGCTCGTTTGCGTTATCCGCGCCGGGGTTGCCTTCAACGATGACAACCTTGCCGCCTTTGCCCAGAGCCTGCGCCAGCGCATCCCCGGCCATCTTAGCGCCGCCACGGTTGTCCGGGCCAACAAAAGCCAGTTCCAGACCCTGCTGTTCCTTGGCCGCAGCATCCAGAGCCACGTCAAAGTTCACAACAATAATACCGGCTGCAATTGCCTTTTTGATCGGACGCACCATGGCACGGCTGTCGGCAGGCGCGATTACAATCGCATCAACACCCTGGGTGATAAAGTTCTCAACCGCATTGATCTGCGATTCAAAGTCAGTTTCGTTCTGCATGCCCACAGCCACGAGTTTATAGTCGCCCCGCGCCTTTTCGTGCTCTTCTGCGCCAACCATCATGTTCTGAAAGAATTCATTGGCCAAAGATTTCATCACCAGACCAACCACGGGCTTGTCATCCGCTATGGCCGCAGTAACAGACAAAAGAATACCGGTCGCTGCCGCAGCAGCGAAATTAATGAGCTTCATGAAAGCCTCCCTGAGTTTTATTTGACCGAACTCGCGCCCTCCTGACGCAGAGATCAACCCAGACACAGCATGACGCCTTTCCCGGATGAGTCAATATGAAACGTTTCATATTTTGCCAGGACTGCGGTCCTCAGGGTAAAATCGGCGCCAGCCCCGGGTCGATCTGCATCGCGCAGGGGTTGAAGACTCTGGCTACATGACCGCGCCAATCTGCCAGGGTAAAAATTCATTATCACCAAGGCCCAGTGCCTCTGACTTTGTCACCTGCCCCGAGGCCACGGCGCGAATCTGGTCAAAAATCTCTTGGCCCTTTGCCGCAATCGACACCCCTGCCGAGACAATATCACCAGTGTTCAGATCCATGTCATCGGGCATCTGGGCGAACAGCTGGTCAGATGTCGCAACCTTTATCGTGGGGCTGGGTTTTGATCCAAAGGCAGAGCCGCGCCCGGTTGTGAAGACGACGATTTGGGCGCCGCCTGCAATCTGACCGGTTGCAGACACCGGATCATAGCCTGGCGTGTCCATGAAAACAAAACCGGGGGTACTCACCCGCTCCGCATAGTCATAGACGGCCGTAAGCGGCGTGGCACCCGCCTTGGCAACAGCGCCCAGTGACTTTTCCAGGATCGTCGTGATGCCGCCTTGCTTGTTTCCCGGGCTCGGGTTGTTGTCCATCGAGCCACCATTGTCGGCCGCGTATCGCTCCCACCACTTGATTTGCGCGATGAGCTTTTGCGCCACGCAGGCAGAGGTGGCACGGCGCAACAACAATTGCTCGGCGCCGTATATTTCCGGTGTTTCAGACAGAATGGCCGTGCCGCCCTGCGCGACGATCAAATTGCTGGCCACGCCCAGGGCCGGGTTTGCGGTGATTGAAGAAAATCCGTCTGAGCCGCCGCATTGCAACCCAATCCGCAGGGCTGACATGGGTTGGGGCGTCCGGCGCGCCTGATTGACCCTCGGCAGGATCGAGGTGACATGCGCCTTGATGGCGTCGATTGTCGCCCGGGTGCCGCCCATGGACTGAATGGTCAGCGCATGAAAGCGGTCGGTGCCCGCCTCGCCAAAATGCGACTGCATCCGCGCGATCTGCATCACCTCGCAGCCCAACCCGACAAATACGGTTGCTCCCACGTTGGGATGGGTGGCATGGCCCCACAACACACGATCCAGAATGTCATAGCCGCGCCCGCTTGCGGCCATGCCGCAGCCAGTGCCATGCGCCAGGGCAACAATGCCATCGACATTGGCATATTGCGCGATCACCCCCGATAGCTCCAGTTCGGCCGCGGCGCGTTTGATCACAGTCGCAGAGCAATTCACCGTCGCCACCAGGGCAATGTAGTTGCGGGTTCCCACTTGGCCGTCAGTACGGGGATAGCCCTCAAAGGTTAGCGCTGCCCGTTGGGGAACCGCCTGTATAGCAGTCTCTAATCCCTCTCTGGTCGCATAGTCCTGGCGTGGATTGGCAAAGGCACAGTTGTGGGAATGAACATGTGTGCCCTGTGCAATGTCAGCGGTTGCCTTGCCAATGAACTGGCCAAATTTAACGATGGCCTCGCCCGTGGCAATGTCATGGCGGGCGATCTTGTGGCCGGCGGAGATCGCAGCACTCAGTGGCGCGCCGGCCTTCAGCGGGTCATCGCCTATCTCGGCGCGTTTTGTCAGCACCGCGATCGTGTCGCTGGAATGCAGGACCAGTGGCTCAAACATGCGACAGGCCGCTGATGACACCCCGTAGCTCTGCAAGCCCCCGCAGCCGTCCAATCAGCGGATAGCCGGGAATGAGATCGCGGGAAAGATCAGACAACATGTGGTGGCCATGATCAGGACGGAAAGGAATTTCATGCCCCTGTTGCACCGGCTGTCCTGCCCCGCGCCGCCGGGCCTGTTCGTCCAAAAGCACCTGGATGAGAGCCACCATATTGGTGTCCCCCTCCAGATGCGCCGACTCTTCAAAGGATCCATCCGGATCCTTGCGCACATTGCGCAGGTGGGCAAAATGGATGCGGTCGGCAAAGCGGGCAGCAATCGCAACCACATCATTGTTCGGGTTTGCCCCCAATGAGCCAGAGCACAGCGTCAACCCATTTGAAGGGCTGTCATTCGCGGCAAATATCCAATCAAGATCTTCCCGGCTGGACACAATACGCGGCAGTCCCAGAATATCGCGTGGTGGGTCATCCGGGTGCACCGCAAGCTTGATGCCAAGATCCTCGGCAGCTGGGAGGACCTCATCCAGAAATCGCTTGAAGTTGCTGCGCAAAACACCCCGGTCAATGCCCTCATAGGCAGACAGGGCCTTGCGCAATCCATCGCTGTCATAGCGATCAAACGCCCCCGGCAGTCCTGCCATGATCGCCGCCAATAGGCTGTCCTGGTCCGCCTGCGTCGCCTGCTGAAACCAGATAGCAGCCCTAGTCTGCACCTCTTGCGGATAGTCCTGTTTGGCGGCCTCACGCCCGATCATATAGATTTCAAAGGCCGCCATACGGACCGCATCAAAGCGCAGACAGGTGGCGCCATCCGCACTGGGCGCCGCAAGATCCGTGCGTGTCCAATCCAGCAGAGGCATGAAATTATAACAAATCGTCGTCACGCCCTGTGCCGCGAGATTGGCCATCGACTGGCGGTAATTCGCGAACAATGGCGCAAGGTCTCCCTCGCCGCGCTTGATGCGCTCATGAATAGGCAGGCTCTCGACAACCTGCCAGGCGAACCCAGCCTCTGCGATCTGGGCTTTGCGGGCTTGGATCGCGGAGGCGGGCCAGATCTCTCCATAGGGAATGTCATGCAGCGCGGTGACAATGCCCTTTGCACCGGTCTGACGGATTTCGGCCAAAGAGATCGGGTCAAACTCTCCATACCAGCGCCAGCTCTCCATCATGGCTTAGCCCCCGCAGCAAGCGCTTCGCGAACGCCGGTCCCCCATAGTTCCTTTGCCGCCTCTGTGACAGGGTCCAGCAATTTGGCGGCCAATGCGGCTGGGAAAATCTCTCGAACAGAGAGCAATGAGGCAACCAGATCTTCGGGGGTTTGGGCAGCCTCAGACAGCTGGCGAAGCCTCGCCGCAAGGGGGTCTTTCACCTCTATGGGGGCTCCGTTTTCATCCGTTCCGCCGACATATCGCATCCAGGCGGCTACGGCCAAACAGAGCATCGGCGCCGCACGTCCTGCTGCCAAAGTGTCTTCCAACGTGCCCAAAAGGCGCTGCGGCAATTTCTGGCTGCCATCCATCGCGATCTGCCAGGTCCGGTGCCGGATGGTTGGATTGGCGTAGCGCGCCAACAACGCCTCCGCATAGTCGGCCAGGTCCACGCGGGGGGGAGGCGTAACAGTGGGCATGATCTCGGCCCAGAGGGCGCGCGCATAGGCGTCAAAGATCGGGTCGGCAACGGTCTCGGCAATGGTCTCATGGCCCGCGAGATAGCCCGTATAGGCAAGGGCAGAGTGGGTGCCGTTCAGCATCCTGAGCTTCATATGCTCATGGGCGCTAACGTCACGCACCAGTTCCACCCCGGCCGCCGCCAGATCAGGGCGCTGGCCTGCGACAAAATTATCCTCTACCGCCCATTGGGCAAAGGGCTCATGCATCACTGGTGCGGCATCAAAGTAGCCCGTTAGTGTGGACAGCTCTGCGATGTCCGCCTCGGTGGTCGCGGGCGTGATACGGTCAACCATGGTGCAGGGAAAGCGCGCTTCGCTGTCGATCCACGCTACCAGATCCGGGTCGATCAAACCGGTAGATTCACGCACCAGCCCCTGCAACAGGTGGCCGTTGTCTGGCAGATTATCACAGCACAGAACAGTGAACGGCGGCAGGCCAGCTGCACGGCGCATCTGCAGGGCGCGCACAATATAGCCAAGGGCCGAGACCGGCAAATCATGGCTCAGATCATGCTGGATATCCGGATGGTCAAGATTCAGCGCACCCGTCGCCGGGTTGTGGCAATAGCCCTTCTCCGTCACCGTCAGCGACACAATCTTAACCGAAGGGGCGCACATGGCATCCAAAACCCGCTGCGGGTCTTCTGGCGCGACAAGCACGTCATTCAGCACCTCGATGACCCGAGGGGTTGCACCATCGGGGCCCAGCGAGACAGAGGTATAGGCCCAGCCCTGCCCCTGCAGCGCATCGCGCGTCTGCGCACTGCGCAGGGAGACCCCTAGAATGCCCCAATCGCCGCCTGAGGCGCGCATCGCATCCGCGATATAGACGCAGCCGAAGGCGCGAAAAAAGGCCCCCAGCCCCAGATGCACAATGCCCGTGGCCGGGCGCGGGGCCTTGGACACGGCCAGAGGCGCGTGGGCCTGGCGTTCTGTCGTCAGGTGCTCAACGGGCAAGCCAGCCTCCATCAACATTCAAAGTGGCGCCGTGGATGTAGCCGGCTGCGGGGGTGCAAAGATACACAGCAGCGCCCGCAATATCCGAGGGCTGCCCCCAACGCCCCGCTGGAATACGGTCCAGAATAGCCGCGTTGCGGTCGGGGTCTGCCCGCAAGGCCTCGGTATTGTTTGTCTCGATATAGCCCGGAGCGACGGCGTTCACATTGATGCCCTTTGTAGCCCATTCATTTGCCAAAAGCTTAGTCAGACCGGACACGCCATGTTTGGAGGCCGTATAGGAGGGCACCCGGATGCCGCCCTGAAAAGACAGCAGCGAGGCGATATTGACCACCGCGCCAGGGCCACCCTTTGCAATAACCTCGCGTGCAAAGGCTTGGGTGGTAAAGAACAGCGCCTTCAGGTTGACGTCCATCACCGCGTCCCAGTCTTCTTCGGAAAAATCCAGGGCATCGGCGCGGCGGATGATGCCAGCGTTGTTGACAAGAATGTCGATCCCCTGATCGGCAAACAGATCCTGCCCCGCCATTGGATCGGCAAAGTCGATCAACACGGAGGAGGCGCTGCCACCGGCCTTAGCGATCATTGCAACGGTCTCGTCACAGGCACGACGGCCGGCGCAGATGACCTCGGCGCCCGCCTGCGCCAGACCAGTCGCTATGGCCTGACCGATGCCCGTGTTCGCGCCTGTGACCAGCGCGCGGCGACCGCTAATTGAAAACGGGTTGCTCACCGCAAAGCCTCCATCGGGATCATGTCCATGTCGGTAAAATCAACATTGTCCCCGGCCATTGCCCAGCAGAAGGTATAGGAGGATGTGCCCGCGCCAGCGTGGATCGACCAGGGCGGCGAAAGAACCGCCTCTTCATTGGCCATAACAATGTGGCGGGTCTGATCTGGCTCGCCCATCATGTGAAAAACGCGCTGTCCCTCAGGCAGTTGGAAATAGAGATAGGCCTCCATGCGGCGGTCATGCCGGTGGGCGGGCATGGTGTTCCAAACCGAGCCCTCGGCAAACTGGGTGTAGCCCATCAGCAACTGGCAGCTCTGGCAGACTTCGGGATGCAGCAGCTGGATGATGACACGCTCGTTGGCGGTTTCGCGTGATCCCATCTCGACCCGGCGCGCATCAGCCAGTTTGATCAGCTTGGTCGGATAGCTGTGATGCGCGGGCGCCGACAGAATGTAAAACCGTCCCGCGCCTGCAAAGCTGACAGCCCCTGCGCCCATCCCCACATAAAGCACCTCGCCATTTTCCACTGTGTAGGTTTCGCCATCAACGCTCACCGTGCCGGACGCCCCGATATTCAGAACTCCCAGCTCGCGGCGCTCCAGGAAGGTCGCGGTGCCGGTTTCGGCCATTTTCTCCAGTGTTAGGGTCTTATCTCCAGGCACTGCAGAGCCCAGGATCAGGCGATCATAGTGGCTATAGACCAGGTTGATCTCGCCCTCAGCGAACAGCCCGCCGACGTGAAAGTGATCCCGCAGCTGATCGGTATCCAGCGTCTTTGCGGTTGCGGGGTCGATTGCATATCGTGTCTGGGTTTTCAGCATTGTTCAGGTCTTTTCTGTTCAGAGGAAATCATCGCGACGTGGCGTGAAGGTGTCGATGAGCCGACCCGGCTCAAGACAAATACAGCCGTGCGTCACATTGGAGGGAATGATCAGGCTGTCGCCTGCGCTCAGATCGTAGTCCGTGCCATCCATGTGAAACCGGAACCGGCCGCTTTCGACAAAGGTGGATTGGACATGTGGGTGGTTGTGAAGCTTGCCTTCAGCCCCGGACTGAAAGCCAAAGACGACAACCATCAGCTCTGGATTTTCGGCCAGCACCTGCCGGGTGACACCCTCGTCGGGGGAAGTGATTGGATAGCTCATGGGTGCTCCTCAGTGAAACAGCGACGGCAGCCAAAGCGACAGCGCCGGAATGTAGGTGACAATCAAAAGTGTCCCGACAGCCGCGCCATAGAACGGCCAGATCGTGCGCACAGCATCCCAGACCGGAATGCGGCCAACTGCGCAGCCAACAAACAGCACGGATCCAACAGGCGGGGTGCACAGCCCGATGCCGAGGTTCAAAATCAAGATGACGCCAAAGTGGACCGGATCGACGCCAAAGGCCGTGGCCACAGGCAGGAAGATCGGCGTTGTGATGACGATGAGCGGCGACATGTCCATGAATGTCCCGAGGATCAGCAAAACCACATTAAGCAGCAGCAGAATGACAATCGGATTATCTGACACGCCCTGCAGCGCGGCCACCATGGATGCCGGCACCTTGGTATAGGCCAGCAGCCAGCCAAAGGCGGCGGCGCAGCCGATCACCATCAAAACCATGGCAGTTGTGCGCACGGCGGCAAAGGTAGCCTCGACAAAGTCATGCCAACTGAGGCTGCGGTAGACAAAGAAGGTGATGAACAAGGCATAGACAACGGCGATGTTTGACGATTCCGACGCGGTAAAAACACCGGAGCGGACGCCGCCAAAAATGATTGCCACCAGGATCAGCCCCGGCGCCGCCGAGACAAACAATGTCCCGATCATGCGAAAGCCCTGAAAGGGCTGCACCGGATAGCCTTTGCGGACCGCGACCCACCAGGCGGCGACCATCAGCGACAGCGCCAGCAAAAGACCGGGAAGAATGCCTGCGGTAAACAAATCCGCGATGGAAATACGGCCACCGGCGGCGATTGAGTAGATGATCATGTTATGTGAGGGCGGCAAAAGCAGCGCGATGATCGAGCTGACAACGGTGATATTGACCGCATAGTCGACATCATAGCCGCGCTCTTTCATCTGCGGCACCATCAGCCCGCCAACAGCCGAGGCGTCTGCAGCAGCAGATCCCGACACGCCGCCAAACATCACCGACGACAATACGTTGACTTGGCCTAGGCCGCCGCGCAGATGGCCGACAAAGGCCCCGGCAAGAGCGACCAATCTGCGGGCGATATCGCCCCGCACCATCAGGTCACCGGCAAAGATAAAGAAGGGAATGGCCATCAGGGCAAAGACCGAGATGCCAGAGTTCAGCCGTTGAAACACCACAACGGGCGGCAGGCCAAGGTAGGCGATTGTCGCAAAGCTGGACACTCCAAGGCAAAAGGCCACGGGTGTTCCAATCAGCAGCAAAAAGACAAATGTGCCAAAGAGGACGTAAAGTTCCATGTCTATTGCTCCACCGGATCTTCGCCGAAACGTGCTGTTGGCAGGCCGGATGCGCGGCGGGCCACGCGTTCTATCGAAAAGAGAAAGATCAGCCCGCCACCAACCACCAGGGGGGCAAAATCATAGGCGCCTGAGATCCCAAGGCTGGGCAGCATATTGCCCGAGGTCTTGGCGGCCAGTTGCCAGCCATACCAGATCATCCCGAGGCCAAAAGTGGCGACGACAAGATCAGACAGTGAATACAAAAACAGCTTGGTGCGTTCGGACACCAGGTAGAGGACGACATCAAAAGACAGATGGTACCCCTCTCGGATGCCAACGGCAGCCCCCAGGAAAATGAACCAGCCCATGATCATGACCGAGGCGGGTTCGGTCCAGATAATGCTGTCATTCAGAATATAGCGCCAGAAAACCTGGGCTGCGATCAACGCAGTCATGAGGACCAGGCCAGCGCCAGCTCCCCAAAGGGCGGCACGGGACACAAATCCGATCCCCACGGCCAATGATCTCATCACGTCTTTCAACTGAGCAGTCTTTCTACATAAATGGGGCCCGCACCACGATAGGGTGCAGGCCCGTGGAAGAGTTACTCAGTTGCCTGAATATCAGCGACCATCTGCTGCAGTACTGCCGAGGTCACGTATTTTTCATACACAGGGACCATCGCCTCGATGAAGGGTGTCTTGTCGATGTCGGTGATGATTTCCACACCAGCTTCACGGACGCGTGCCTCTGATTCCAGCTCACGTGAGGCCCAGAGCTTGCGCATGATTGGAACAGCATCACGTGCGGCCTGACGGACCAGCGCCTGATCTTCGGCAGTGAGTTTTTCAAAGCTGGATTTTGCCATGACCAGAACCTCTGGAACGATCAGGTGCTGATCCAGGGTATAGTATTTGGCAACTTCAAAATGGCCCGAGCTGTCATAGGAGGGCCAGTTGTTTTCGGCCCCGTCAATCACGCCGGTCTGGATCGAGGAATAAACCTGGCCATAGGGCATAGGTGTCGCATTCGCACCCAAGGCACTGACCATGTCGACAAACATATCCGACTGCATCACGCGGAATTTCAGACCCACCAGATCTTCCATGGATGTGATGGGCTTTTGCGAGTTGTAAAAGCTGCGCGAGCCGCCATCAAAAAAGCCCAGGCCGATCAGGTCATGGTCACCAAAAGCGGCCAGGATTTGATCGCCAACAGGGCCATCCATGACCGTGTGCATGTGCTCGACCGAGCGAAAGATATAGGGCAGCGAAGGAATCTGAGTTTCTTCGATGATGTTGTTGAAGGGCCCAAGGGAAACCCGGTTCATGTCGATCACGCCAAACTGCGTCTGCTCGATGGTGTCTTTTTCTTCGCCCAGCTGCGCCGAGTGAAAGACTTCGATGCAGAGGCGCCCGTCGGTGCGCTCTTTCAGCATGTCGCCCATTGCCTGAACTGCGGCAACTGTGGGGTAGCCTTCGGGGTGCGTATCAGAAGACCGCAATGTAATCTCGCAGGCCGTGGCCGCGGATACCATTGCAACACTGGCCAGTAACGCGGCCCCTATTGTTTTCGTAAGTTTCATTTTTCCTCCCAGAAAATTTGCTCTCTCAGAGCCTGTACGCCTGTTTTGCCAGGCCATATGCGAGGTCATGTGCAACCTCGGCTGCTTCGTCTGCGTTCAATCTGCCTGTGGCGACCAATGTGGCCAAGAATGAACAATCTACGCGCCGCGCCACATCGTGTCGTGCAGGGATGGAGCAGAACGCGCGGGTATCGTCGTTGAAACCGACCGTGTTATAAAAGCCTGCCGTCTCGGTCACCGCTTCGCGGAACCGCCTCATGCCCTCGGCGCTGTCATGGAACCACCAAGGGGGCCCCAGTTTCAGCGCGGGATAAACACCAGCCAAAGGTGCCAGCTCCCGCGCATAGGCGCTCTCGTCCAGGGTGAACAGAATGATGGTCAGGCCGGGCTCTCTGCCAACCGCGTTCAGCAGCGGGCGCAGGGCCGAGACATAATCCGTGCGGGTGGGAATATCGAAACCCTTGTCGCGGCCAAACATCGCCATCACGCTGTCGGAATGATTGCGAACGGATCCGGGATGAATTTGCAGAACCAATCCGTCGTCCAGGCTCATCCGGGCCATTTCGGTCAGCATGTGACCGCGAAACGCATCGGCCTCTTCAGCCGAGCATGTGCCCTTTAGCGCCTTGTCGAACAGGGCAGCAGCGACGTCTTGCGCAAAATCCTCGGTGCGCGCGCTTGGGTGCCCGTGGTCCGAGGAGGTTGCACCAAAGCTTTTGAAAAAAGCCCGGCGATTGCGGTGCGCTGCAAGATATCCCGTCCAGGTGCTGGTATCTTCCCCGGACATCTCACCCATTTGCGCGACGTTCTGTGCAAAGCCATCAAAGTCAGGATCAACAACGGAGTCGGGGCGATAGGCCGTGATAACATTTCCAGACCAGCCGCTGTCGCGGATCATCCTGTGCCAGCGCAAATCGTCAATGGCGCTTTCGGTTGTCGAGATCGCCTCGATATTGAAGCGCTCAAACAGGGCACGGGGACGATAGGCCTCCTGCGTCAGACACTCGGCAATCTGATCATAGATGGCATCGCCAGTCTTTGCTGACAGGGCCTCTGTCACGCCAAAGACCTCCTGCAGGGCGTGATCGACCCATATGCGCGAAGGCGTGCCGCGAAACAGATGGTAGTTGGCTGCAAACAGGCTCCAGATTTTACGCGGGTCCTGCTCGGTTTCACCGCCATCTTCGCGGGCAATTCCAAGAGCCTCCAGCGGAATGCCCTGACTGTGCAGCATACGAAACAGATAATGATCTGGCGGCACCAACAACCGGGCAGGGTCTGGGAAGGCGGCATTCTCGGCAAACCACCGCGGGTCAGTGTGGCCATGCGGACTGATGATCGCAAGCGCGCGGACGTTTTCATACAGCTCACGCGCCAACTCACGAACGGCTGGCTCTGTCGGCAACAGCCTATCTTCGTTCAAAAGTCCCATCAAACCCTCCCAGGCGTCCAATCCTCGACTCACATCGGGCTGGTTAACTAATATCCTAGGTTGGCAATATTTATCTGTCAACTAATAACCCAGTTGCAAGAAATAGGCGAAAGGGTGTAAGTAATCTGAAGTCACGCCAAGTTAGAGGGAGCACTTATGGACAACGCCGTACAGCAGACAGACGGTGATTTGCCTCTCACTCAGCTCCGGCCAATCGCCCCGCCAACGGTGGCGGATCATGTCTTTGAAGAGCTGCACGCCAATATTTTATCACTGGCGCTACCGCCCCGAACCAAGAGCTCTGAAGCCGAGGTTGCCAAGAAAATGGGGGTCTCGAGACAGCCCGTCCGCGAAGCATTTAAGCGTCTGGCAAAGCTGGGCTTTCTGCTCATCCGCCCGCAAAGCAGCACCACGGTGAGCCTGATATCCGAAAAAGCCGTGCTTCAG
>JAWUWF010000104.1:0-9854 GCA_034111985.1 Pseudophaeobacter sp. | reverse complement strand
GGCAGGCCAAGAACCCGCACCAGCCAGTCGGCCAGATCGGTGGCTGTTGAGACACCTGCGGCGGCGGCCACGGCCAGCTCGGCGCGGTTGGCGCTCATATCCTTGACCATGCCTTCCATCGCCGCCAGGGCCAGCAACCAGTGGTCGGCCGCGTCAAAGACCTGTTCTTTGTCTTCCTGCATGTCCTTGGAATAGGCCAGCGGCAGGCCTTTCATCACCATCATCAGCGCCGTGTTGGCGCCAAAGATCCGGCCCACCTTGGCGCGAATCAGTTCAGCCGCGTCCGGGTTCTTCTTTTGCGGCATAATGGACGAGCCGGTGGAGAAGCGATCCGACAGGGTGACAAAACGAAACTGCGCCGATGACCAGATCACCAGCTCTTCGGAAAAGCGGCTCAGATGAATGGCGCTGATCGAGGCCGTTGACAGGAACTCAAGGGCGAAATCACGGTCTGAGACCGCATCCAGTGAATTCGCCGCAGGACGATCAAAGCCCAGCGCCGCAGCCGTCATGTCACGATCAATCGGGAAGGAGGTGCCGGCAAGAGCCGCAGCCCCCAGAGGAGATTCGTTCATTCGGGCGCGCGCGTCACGCACCCGGCTAAGGTCACGGCCAAACATCTCGACATAGGCCATCATATGATGGCCCCAGGTCACCGGCTGCGCCACCTGCAGATGGGTAAAGCCCGGCATCACCCAGTCGGCTCCGGCCTCTGCCTGGGTCAAAAGCGCGCGGATAAGCGCCAAAAGCCCGCCCTCGGCGGCGTCCAGCTGGTCACGCACCCAGAGTTTAAAATCCGTGGCAACCTGATCATTGCGCGACCGGCCCGTGTGCAGACGGCCTGCCGGCTCGCCTATGACCTCTTTCAGGCGGGCCTCGACATTCATGTGGATGTCTTCCAGCGCGGTCGAGAACTGGAACGTTCCGGTCTCGATCTCTGACAAGACCGTGAGCAGGCCTTCCCGAATTGCCTCGGCGTCGTTATCGCTTATAACACCTGTTGCGGCCAACATCGCTGCGTGGGCCCTGGAGCCAGCAATGTCCTGGGCAGCCATTCGCTTGTCAAAACCGATCGAGGCATTGATTGCCTCCATGATCGCGTCTGGACCAGCGGCAAAACGGCCGCCCCACATCTGGTTCGAGGCTTGATCTGTCATGGTGGAATCCCGGAGATAATATGCGTCTGTTACGTCACCTTTCCCTTTATATCGCCCTGGCCCTGGGTGCAAATGCGGCAATCGCTGCTGATGTGGCCCAGTTGGAAGCCCTGCGCGACCACAGCCTCAAACGTCTGGTGGTGCATTCAACGCCCCGCGAGGTCTCTGATGCGGAATTCTTCTTAGAAGATGAAAGCGGCAAAGCCACGCTGCAGGACTACCACGGCAAGGTGGTGCTGCTGAACTTCTGGGCCACCTGGTGTGCGCCCTGCCGCAAAGAAATGCCGCAGCTTGCAGAGCTGCAGGAAGAATTCGGCGGCGCGGATTTTGAGGTGCTGACCATTGCCGCCGGGCGCAATAGCCCTGCTGGCATAACAAAGTTCTTTGATGAAAACGGCATCACCAACCTGCCCCGCCATCAGGATCCAAAACAAGCACTGGCCCGTGAAATGGCAGTGATCGGCCTGCCCATCACCGTCCTGTTGGACCGCGAAGGACAAGAGGTTGCCCGCCTCTTGGGCGATGCCGAATGGAATTCGGACAGCGCCAAGGCCATCATCGCCGCCATGATCGCGTCTGAATAACTCCACTGCGCGCGCCCGGATGCCCCCCCTGCCTGCGCCAATATAGCCTCTATGCAGGATCATCCGGGGGCTCACCTGGCCCTCTGCCATGCATCCTCTTATGCCCCCCTCATCTGGCCAAATGCCGCCCTTGCCCCAACGCCACCTTTGACAGCACCCCTGTGACACCGCCATTCTGATCCTGACGATCAAACAGCCGGGGAGGGGCCCATGCCGCTGGAACTGTTGTTGAGCCTGGTCATTGGCGGCATCGCGGCGATTGCCGTGATCCTGCATCTGACCGGACGGTCCCGGCCACGGGTGATGACCGCCGCTCAGGCGCGACAGGCCTGGCTGCGACAGTTTCCTGAGCATCCGGCAGATCAGTTGACCCTCGCCGAAAACGGACAGGCAGCCTTGGTCACATGCGACGACCCCACTGCGCCCATAGGTCTGGTTTGGTCTTTTGGTGCCGACACGGTCGCCCGTACCCTGCAAGACACAGACGCAACGCGATCAAAACACGGCCTGCGGCTGCGCTTTGCCGATTTCTCGGCCCCGCAGGTTCTGTTGCACCTGAGTGCCGCAGAGGCCGATAGCTGGCTCAGCCAAATTGTCGCGGCAAGCGCGACTACCCCCGCCCCAAAGGAGATCTGAGCTGATGGATCATTTGTCTTTCCCGGATGTAACCCAACTGGCCGTTCCGATCTTTATCGCGGCAATCCTGGTAGAGTTTCTGTGGATCGCAATCAAAGGCCGCGGCGGGCGTTACGAGACCCGCGATGCGGTGACTTCCTTGATCATGGGGGCAGGCAGTGTCGCCTCTGGCATTCTGCTGGGCTTTATCGCTTGGGGATTTTTTATGCTGCTGTGGCGGATCACGCCGCTGGACCTTGGCGCGTCAGTTTGGGTGATAGCCCTGTGTTTTGTGCTGGATGATCTGCGCTACTACTGGGTGCACCGCTTTGGCCACCGCATCCGCTGGGTCTGGGCCAGCCATGTCAATCACCACTCCAGCCAGCACTACAACCTCACCACCGCCCTGCGGCAAACCTGGACCGGCACCTTTACCTTTATGATGGTGGTGCGCGCACCTCTTGTGTTGCTGGGGTTTCACCCGGCGCTGGTGCTGTTTGTCGGTGGCATCAATCTGGTCTACCAGTTCTGGATCCACACCGAGGCCATCGGCAAAATGCCGCGCTGGTTTGAGGCGGTGATGAACACCCCCAGCCACCACCGCGCCCACCATGGCCGCAATCCGCGCTATCTCGACTGTAACTACGCCGGGGTTTTCATCATCTGGGACAAGATGTTTGGCACCTTTGTGCCAGAACAGGAGAGTGACCCGGTCGACTACGGGCTGGTCTACAACATCGCGTCGTTCAATCCGCTGCGGGTGGCCTTTCACGAATGGGTCGCGATCTACCGCGATATGACCCAACCCGGCCTGACGCTGAAACAGCGCCTAGCCTATGCCTTTGCGCCCCCCGGCTACAGCCATGACGGCAGCCGCGACACCTCGGAGACCATAAAAGCCAAGCACCTGGCCCGCACGCCCAAAGATCTGGGCACGCCAGGGTTTTGATTTGCCGGTTTCCAGAGAACCGCGGGTTCTGATCTTGGCGGCCTTCCCGCTAGCCAACCGTTTATGCGGGTGAAAACCATTAAGATTGTAGATTTAAGCCTCAATTTACCCTTTTGCGCGACAGTCCGCAGTGACGCTATAGTTTTCAAAGAAAACAGCAGCACCAGGAGGCATACGAGTGATCAACAAGCGGAAATTGAGACTGGCGAATATGGCCGAGGGTTCTGAAGATCCGATTTCCGCGGCGGTGGTCTCGCGGGACCGCTCAACGCTGGACATGGTGGCTGAGGCCGTCAAACACAACCAGACCATGCTGGCCTATCAGCCCGTCATGCAGGCAATGCCACCGCATGGCACCGCCTTTTATGAGGGATATATCCGGGTGCTCGACGCCACCGGGCGGGTGATTCCGGCGCGTGATTTTATGCATGTGGTCGACGACAAGGAAATCGGCCGCGAGCTGGACTGTCTGGCGCTGCAGCACGGGTTGCGCGCTTTGGCCAAATCGCCTCAGATCCGTCTGTCGGTCAATATGTCAGCCCGCTCAATCGGCTATAGCCGCTGGTCCAAAGTGCTGGATACCTTTCTGAAACGGGACAGCAGCATTGGCGAACGCCTGGTGCTGGAAATCACCGAAGCATCCGCCATGGCGGCCCCAGAGCTGGTGATCGACTTTATGAACCGGATGCAGAAACACGGCATTGCCTTTGCGCTTGATAACTTTGGCGCAGGAACCACGGCGATCGGCCATTTCCGCGAATTCTTCTTTGATGCCGTAAAAATCGACGGGCAGTTCATTCGGGGCATCACCTCCAATCCGGACAACCAGGCCGTGACCCGCGCTCTGGTCGGCATTGCCAAGCAATTCGACATGCTGATCGTGGCGGAATCCGTCGAAACCCAAATAGATGCCGAGTTCCTGGTTTCTATTGGCGTCGACTGCTTGCAGGGCTTCCTCTATGGCGCGCCAACCGTGACGCCGCCCTGGCTGGAAGACATGAAAAAAGCCAACCGCGCCTAGGGCGCAGGCAAGGCGCAAGCCGTTGCCAACCCGCTGAAAACACCGCTGCAACGCAGCATGAAAAAACCGTCCCGGGGGCACCCGAGGCGGTTTTTTTGGTTTTTCACATATCGCAGTTGACTCAGCCCCAAGGCCTGAGACACCCTGTCAATTGCTGCAACTGCAGCAATAGGCTATATCGGTCCCAGACAGGGAGGTGGAGATGTCACAGACCACGGCAACATTCTCGTCGTGAGCCGCGCACATCTTCATGTTAGAAATCGATGACAGAGGACCCAAATTAATGACCAATGTTGTAATTGCATCCGCCGCGCGTACCGCTGTCGGCAGTTTTGGCGGAGCCTTCGCCAATACGCCGGCCCATGATCTGGGACGTGCCGTGCTTGAAGCCGTGGTAGAGCGCGCAGGCATCGACAAGGCCGAAGTTTCCGAGACCATCCTGGGTCAGGTCCTGACCGCCGCCCAGGGGCAGAACCCGGCCCGTCAGGCCCATATCAATGCCGGCCTGCCGCAAGAAAGCGCCGCCTGGAGCATCAACCAGGTCTGCGGCTCTGGCCTGCGTGCCGTGGCCCTTGGAGCACAGCACATCCAGCTGGGAGATGCCTCTATCATCTGCGCCGGTGGTCAGGAAAACATGACCATGAGCCCCCATGCCGCAAACCTGCGCGCCGGGCACAAGATGGGCGATATGAAATATATCGACACCATGATCCGCGATGGGCTCTGGGATGCCTTTAACGGCTATCACATGGGGCAAACGGCCGAGAATGTTGCCGACAAGTGGCAGATTTCGCGCGAGATGCAGGATGAGTTCGCTGTTGCCAGCCAGAACAAGGCTGAAGCCGCGCAAAAAGCAGGCAAATTTGCCGACGAGATCGCTGCCTTCACGGTAAAGACCCGCAAGGGCGACATTATTGTCGATCAGGACGAATACATTCGTCACGGCGCCACCATGGCGGCGATGCAGAAACTGCGCCCGGCGTTTACCAAGGACGGTTCCGTCACTGCGGCCAATGCTTCTGGCCTGAATGACGGTGCAGCCGCCACTCTGCTGATGAGCGCAGATGAGGCCGAAAAACGCGGTATCGAGCCTCTGGCCCGTATCGCCTCCTATGCCACGGTAGGTCTTGACCCGTCGATCATGGGTGCCGGTCCGATCTATGCGTCGCGCAAAGCGCTGGACAAAGCCGGCTGGTCGGTTGGCGATCTCGATCTGGTTGAGGCCAACGAAGCCTTTGCCGCACAGGCCTGTGCCGTCAACAAAGACATGGGCTGGGATCCTGCAATCGTCAACGTCAACGGTGGTGCCATCGCCATTGGCCACCCCATTGGCGCCTCTGGCTGCCGGGTGCTGAACACGCTGCTGTTTGAGATGAAGCGGCGTGGCGCCAAAAAAGGACTTGCCACCCTGTGCATCGGTGGCGGCATGGGTGTCGCCATGTGCCTGGAGCGGCCATAAATGTTGTCGAATTTGACATAGAACAGGGCGCCGTTTTGGCGCCCTTTTTATTGGTACAACAGGTTTTTGCTGCAGATGCGACAATTTACGCGGCAGCGCAGCGAAAATCCAGTGCGCAATATTGTTGCGCATATCATTATCAAACTGTAGCAAGATTACCGAGAGAATCTCGAACTGGAGGAATATTGAATGGCACGTACTGCACTCGTTACCGGCGGATCACGCGGCATTGGCGCAGCAATTTCAAAGGCTCTGAAGGACCAGGGCTGCAATGTGGCTGCAACCTATGCTGGCAATGACGACGCGGCGGCAAAGTTCACCGAGGAAACTGGCATCAAGACCTACAAATGGAATGTGGGCTCTTACGCGGACAGCCAGGCAGGCATCGCCAAGGTCGAAGCGGAACTGGGCCCCATCGACATCGTAGTCGCCAATGCCGGCATCACCCGGGACGCGCCCTTCCACAAGATGACACCCGAACAGTGGCAGGAAGTGATCGACACCAACCTCACCGGCGTGTTCAACACGGTTCACCCGATCTGGCCCGGCATGCGCGAGCGTAAATTTGGCCGCGTCATCGTGATCTCGTCGATCAACGGTCAAAAAGGTCAGTTCGCACAGGTGAACTATGCCGCAACCAAGGCCGGCGATCTGGGTATCGTCAAATCTCTGGCGCAGGAAGGCGCGCGCGCCGGCATCACCGCCAATGCGATCTGCCCCGGCTATATCGCCACTGAAATGGTCATGGCCGTGCCCGAGAAGGTGCGCGAATCAATCATCAGCCAGATCCCAACAGGCCGTCTGGGGGAACCCGAAGAAATCGCCCGTTGCGTTGCCTTCCTGGCCTCTGATGATTCGGGCTTTATCAATGGCTCGACCATTTCGGCCAACGGCGGTCAGTTCTTCGTCTGATCCGAGCGCGCTGTAGCCACGGCACCACGAAAAAAGGGCCGGTCATTGCAGACCGGCCCTTTTGCATTCCGTAAGAACATGCGCGCTATGCCCAGCGGAAAAACCCTGTTCCGGCGGCCTTACCAACCGTCGATTTACAGAAATGAAAGACCCAGGAGACACCGGCAAAAAGTGTTTGACTGCGGATATCATGTGCCCGCTCCATCGCCTGCTTGACGTCCCTACTTGTAGTATATTCCATCGTTTCGGCCTCCATTCGGATCAAAATTGTCTATCTGAAACCAATATGCCGCTTTGACGCAAAACGTACAAACGAGACTTTTCATCCCTTCAGTTAAGTTATACTTGTCTGACCATGCCTGATCGCCTGCCCCCCCTCACCGCCCTGCGCGCCTTTGATGCCGCCGCCCGCCATATGTCCTTTGCCCTGGCCGCAGCTGAGCTGAACGTGACGCCCGCCGCACTGTCGTTTCAGATCAAATCCCTTGAAGAGCACCTCGGCGTGCCACTGTTTCGCCGCCTCAACCGCGCTGTTGAGCTAACCGAGGCCGGGCGTACTCTGGCTCCCGGAGCCGCCGAGGGGTTTGAAACGCTGTCAGCCGCCTGGATGACGACCAGACGCCTGCAGGACAACAGCACGCTGACGGTCACCGCCGGCCCTGCCCTGACGGCAAAATGGCTGGCGCCGCGGCTCTATGATTTTGCCCGGGCGCATCCCGAGATTGACCTGCGGTTCACCGCGTCCCTGCGCAATATGGATCTGGCGCGCGATGACGTCGATGTGGCGATCCGCTTTGGCTATGGTCAGGATGACGGGCTCTACTCTGTGCCCATCCGCAAGGAATGGCTGACGCCGGTGATGACACCAGAAATGGCCGCACAGTTTCCGACCCCTGAGAGCCTGAAAGACGCGCCGCTGATTTTTGATGATTCCATCGACTTCCTGCGCCCTATCTGCGACTGGCCCACCTGGTTTCGCGCTGTTGGCATCGCTTTCACCCCTGATCACGGCACCCATTTCTCCAATGCGGATCACGCCATCAACGCCGCCGTCTCTGGCATGGGCGCAGCTCTTGGACGCCGACCAATGATCATCAAGGACCTGCAGGAGGGCCGCCTGGTCGCCCCGTTCAAGATCGCGATTGAGACCCAGGCCCGGTTTCGGTTTCTCTGCCTGCCAGGCGCTGAAGAACGCCCACAGATCGCGGCCTTTCGCGACTGGTTCTTGGCCGAGATCGAGAAAACCGCGCATATCTCTAACGATTTCAAAATCATCCCAGTAGAGGATATCCCCGCAGTATGACCCGTTCAAAAGCCACCGCAGTCGGATTTATTGCTGTTTTGCTCTGGGCGCTGCTGGCGCTACTGACTGTCGGCTCGGCGCCAACGCCGCCGCTGTTGCTCAATGCGATCTGTTTTTCCATTGGCGGCACGCTGGGGATGGTCTGGACGCTGCGCACGGGGGGACTGAAACAATTGCGCACGGTCTCCTGGAAGGTATACGCCTTTGGATCACTTGGGCTGTTTGGCTATCACGCGCTGTATTTTTCCGCGCTGCGCCTGGCCCCGGCGGCTGAGGCCGGCCTTATTGCCTATCTCTGGCCCTTGATGATCGTGCTGTTTTCCGGGTTGCTGCCGGGGGAACGCCTGCGCCCTGGCCATATGATTGGCGCCCTTTTGGGATTCGCAGGTGCTGCCGCAATTATCACCGGCGGCGCTGGCGGCTTTCAGGCGGAATTCCTGCCCGGCTATATTCTTGCCTTTCTCTGTGCGCTGACCTGGTCCGGCTACTCGGTCCTGTCCCGGTTGGTTGGCGATGCGCCGACCAGTTCGGTGGCGGTGTTCTGCGTGGTCACAGCCATAGCCTCCTGGGGGCTGCATTTTGCACTGGAGGACACTGTCTGGCCGCAGGGCACTCTGGGCTGGGCCTCCGCGCTGCTCTTGGGACTGGGGCCTGTTGGTCTGGCGTTTTATGTCTGGGACATCGGCGTCAAACAGGGCGACATCCAGATGCTCGGCACCAGCTCCTATGCAGCGCCGCTGCTGTCCACCCTGGTGCTGGTTCTGGCTGGGGTTGCCAACCCAAGCTGGGCGCTGGCGCTGGCTGCCGCGCTGATCACGGCAGGGGCTGCGATCGCCGCAAAAAGCGGCTGAGGCGCCAAGCTCTGATCGCAGGCCAACTGGGCGCAAAGGCAGCAGCGTCAAAACAAAGGGCCACCATATCTGGCAGTGCCGACAAAACAAAGGGCCGCCATATCTGGCAGCCCTGGGACTTACTTCACTCGATTCACCCGCAGGTGACCAAAGACTATGCTGAGGCGGCTTCGCTGCCCAGCCGCACAATCTGTTCCTTGATTTTTAGTTTTTGTTTTTTCAACCCAGCGATCTGCAACCCATCGGTACTCGGCGATCGATGGGCGTGCTCTACTTCCATACTCAGGTGGTCATGCTTCTTTTTCAGTTCGGTGAGATGCGAGCTGAGGCTCATGGCGTTCCTCCTTTAAAGCGAGACGAATAACCCCAATGCCTGCGGGGCTGATCTGAGTGGAGCACAACTTTTTGATCCTGTCACGCCGCAGGTGCATAGTTTTTGTCATGAATTTGTCATATCGGCCAAAGCCCGCCAAATTCGTTATTTTTATGGCGCAAATGGTCATAAATTTTGTGCAGCTTTGATGGGTTTACTTGAAAACCAACCCGTCGACACCTATTTTGGCGCCGGCTTAGATGCTGGTTTGCATGCGGGCCACTCCAGTGCGCGGCCCTGCCGCAGGATGGCACTGATCTCGGCCCGGTAGCTTTCGACATCCCGCACATGACGCTCTCCGTCATGTAGGATCAAGGGCGCATGCAGTCGAAAATCCGCCCGCCCGCCTTTGCGCGCCCGCAGTAAAACCAGCTCGGCAGCGCGTCCTCGGCGGGGCGCAAGGGGCAAAACCTCAAGCGAGCCAAGACACCCCGCGCAGGCCTTCAGCATCTCTGGAAGGCGGGCCGCCCGCTGGATCATATGCAGGTAGCCCTTGTGGGCCAGCCGTTTGGCAGCCGTCTCGATCCAGAGCGCCAGCGGCGTATTCTCTCCCAGCGCAATCTGGCGCCCGGCATCCTCGGCGGGACTGTGGGCGCCGGCCCGATAGTAGGGGGGATGGGCCAGGACGTG
>JAWUWF010000103.1:0-10184 GCA_034111985.1 Pseudophaeobacter sp. | reverse complement strand
CATGGTCTGGCGGATCACCTGGCCAAGGGCCCGCCCGAGGCGCAGCGCGTCATCCGCCACATGATGGCCGAGGCCTATGAAACCACCGAGGCGGCGCAATTGGATCGGGAACGCGATGCCATGGCTCAGGCGGCAGCGGCCTCTGAGGCGGGCGAGGGCATCTCGGCCTTTCTGGAAAAACGCGCGCCGCGTTTTGCTGCGGACTAAGCTCTCAAACCAGCAGCTTTGAGGCAACAAACAACACATGACGACGGGGAGATGCGGTGATGACGCTTTGGTATGACCTTTTGACGGCGCAGGCCACGGCCCGCCCCGAGGCTCCGGCCTTTTCCGACAGTCTTGGGGTCGCATGGACCTATGGCGCCCTTGCGGCTGCGGCAACAGAGCTGTCACAGATCCTGAAGGCGGCTGGCGTGCAACCGGGGGACCGGGTGATGGTGCTGGCGGAAAACTGTTGCGCCGTGGTGGCGGCCCTGATGGCCAGCTCGCAGTGCGGTGCCGTTGCTGTACCGGTCAATGCCCGGATGAGCGCCAGTGAAGTTGCCCGGATCCTTGAGCACGCGCGCCCTGCTGTTGTGCTGATTTCGACCCAGATCGAGGGCGATGCGCAGGCCCATGCCACGCGTCTTGAGGCAGCACCCATTGCGGGCAGCTTTGGTCAGATGCACATGGCCAGCCCCTATGCAAGCTCGGGCGACGCCCCGGCTGAGGTTGCGGTGCTGCTGTATACCACGGGCACCACGGGGGCACCCAAAGGGGTGATGCTGACACAGGACAACTTGTTGTTTGGCGGCAAGGCCTCGGCAGAGCTGCGCGACATGGTGCCGGGGGATGTGATCTATGGCGTTTTGCCACTGACCCATGTCTTTGGTCTGGCCTCTGTGATGACTGCGGCGCTCTATGCGGGGGCCGAGATCTGGCTGGAGTCGCGTTTTTCGGCGGCGAAACTCTATGAGGCGCTGCGCCGCGGTGTGACGCGGCTGGCGGCGGTGCCGCAGATGCATGCGCTGGTGATGCAATTTGCCAAGGAACAGGGGTTGGAGCGGCTCGACAGCTCTGTGTTGCAATATGTTTCGTCCGGGGCGGCGCCGCTGGATCCGGACTGGAAACGCCGCGCCGAGAGTTTTTACGGGGTGGCGCTGCAGAATGGCTATGGCATGACCGAGGCCACCGCAGGGGTCTGTGCCACCAAGAACAGCACGCCGGGCGATCCGGATATCTCTGCCGGGCCACCTCTGCCGGGGGTAGAGGTGCGCATTGATGAGAGCGTTTCTGGCGGCGGCGAGGGCATTGGCGAAGTGCTGATACGCGGCGGCAATGTGATGCTGGGCTATTACCGCAACCCGGAAGAAACCGCGCGGGTACTGGACGCTGACGGCTGGCTGCGCAGCGGTGATCTGGGGCGGTTGGACGATAAGGGCTTTTTGCACATTGAGGGGCGCTCAAAGGAGCTGATCATCCATGGCGGCTTCAATGTCTTCCCTCCCGAGGTTGAGTCAGCGCTGAATGCCCATCCACAGGTGATACAGTCTGCGGTCGTTGGTCGGCGCAACAAAAGTGATGAAGAAGTGCTGGCCTTTGTGCAGGTCAGCGGGCAGGACCGACCCGACGTGTCTGACCTTATGCGGTTTGTACGGCAACAATTGGCAGGCTACAAATGTCCGGCGCAGATCATTCTCACCGAGACATTGCCTGCGGCCCCCACCGGAAAAATTCTGAAACACAAACTGTTGGAACAATTTGCCAGTGAGCTGGGGTGAGCTGGAGTGAGATGCAGTGACCGGTAAAGTCTAGGGAGACTTCAGGCGACCTAACCGGGCCTGCCTTGGGGTGGGGCGCCACTCTGCAGGGGTGGGATCTGTTTCGACGCGGCTTTGGTGGTCTGAGCTATAGCGGACAGGCCTTTAGAAAACGGGGCTGAGGAGGTGATGGGCGGGCAGGGCGCTGGCTAGAAGTCCTGCCATTTTCCCTCACCGCTGACGGCAGGGGGGCTTGTCTGTGGTTGCGGCTCTTCTCCCCAATCCAAATAGTCTTGGGTGACAGGCTCTGGGGCGGCGGCTTTTTTAGCAGCTGGCGATAAAGACACTGGGGCGCCGCCCTGAATTTTGAACCCAGCCACCACCTCGGTAAGTTTGACTGCATCGGCTTTTAACAGATGGCCAGCGGCGGTGGATTGCTCCACCATGGCGGCGTTCTGCTGGGTGACCTGGTCTAGCTGGGTGACGCCGATATTGATTTCCGCAAGACCAGTGGATTGCTCGACAGCGCCTTCGGTAATGTCAGAAACCAGTTCTGAAATTTCATTGACCCGCCCAACGATAGAGTTGAGCGCCTGGCCTGTCTTACCAACCAGATCAACGCCCCGCCCAACCTGCTCAGCGCTGGCGTCGATCAGCACCTTGATCTCCATTGCAGCCTCAGAAGAGCGTTTGGCAAGGCTGCGGACTTCGGAGGCGACCACGGCAAAGCCCCGTCCGGCTTCACCGGCGCGCGCGGCTTCGACACCGGCATTCAGGGCCAGCAGGTTGGTTTGAAAGGCAATGTCATCGATCACGGTGATGATCTGCCCGATATGGCTGGAAGAGTTCGAGATTTCAGTCATGGCAGAGACGGCGTTGTGCACCACTTCACCACTGCTTTTGGCCTCGAGCTTGGCCTCTGCCATGGTGCTTTCAACGCTGCGGGCGCCATCGGCGGCTGCTTTGACCGAAGCGGTCAGCTGGTCCAGGGCCGCTGCGGTCTGTTCCAGTGTGGCGGCCTGGCTTTCGGTGCGGTGGGACAAATCATCCGAGGCCTGGCTGATCTCTGTCGCCCCGTTGCTGATGGAGTCGGAAGCCTCGATCACCTGGGCAACCGTGCCGGAGAGCGTGTCGATGGTCAGGTTGAAATTTTGCCGCAGCTTTTCATGAGACCCGGAGAATTCGGCGTCGATGTGGCGCGAGAAATCGCCGCGAGACAGTCTGACCAAACCGGAGCTGAGGTGCTGAACAACGTCATGCTGTTCCTGCTGCAAAGCGGCACGGCGTTCTTCGCCCTCGCGGGCCTGCAGCAGATCCTGTTGCAGCGTCACCAGGGCTTTGCCGATTTTGCCAATCTCGTCGCGGCGCGTGGCGGCCCGGACCTCGGTATTCAACTCTCCCTTTGAGACGGCTGCAATATCGGTGCAGATGCGATCAATGGGGCGGGTCACCGAGCGGGCAACTGCGACGGAAACGACGAGCAAAAGACTGCCTGCGAGGCCAAAGGCAATCAGGATGTTGCGAGACAGAGCCTGGGTGCCGACCAGGACCGTATCGACATTACGTCGCACTTCGATCACGCCGCGCAGATCCCCCAGCTGCCAGTCCGTCTTTGGGGATGCGGCATGGGTGTTGTGACAGGCGACGCAGACCCCCGAGGTCATATGGTCGCCAATGGCAACCCGCAGCACGGTGCTGCCGTCCACGATTTCGGTCCTTTGGAACGTGGCGTCGGGGTCCTTGGACAGGGCCTCCCAGGCCTCTGTCATAAAGGGGTCCAGCGGGCGCTCGGCGCGATTGTCAAAGGGATAGGGGCTGTAGAGCGCCAGGCTGGTCTGCTCGCCCGCGAGAAGTGCGTTGACGTCATGGACCAGGGTTGCAGGCAGAGGAACCACACTGGGGTCGTTTTGATGTGCAACGCCTGCAGACAGCCCGTTTGTGGCGTTCACGTCGCTGATGACATGGTCGGTGTAGTAGCCCCGGATGACCTTGATTTGGTTTGCAGTCTGGGCTGCGGCTTCGGTTGCCGCGATGAGGGCATTGTCACGCAGCGCCCCGGGCAGAAACAGGCCGGCCACCAGCAGGCTCAAACAAAGGCAGAGAGGAATTGGCATCGCCAATTTGAACAGAAGAGAATTTTTATTCACCTAAACGGACCTTCTATACATCGCGATGCGACCAGTCGGGCAATTTGCCTAGGGGCAGGCCCGATCAGGATGATCCTGCTCTGCTGCCCCGAAATGACAGGGTCAGAGTGACTTGATTCGGTAAATTTCTTTTTAAATTGAAAATTCTTTTGTCAATTCAAGCGAGGCGCATACAGCGCTATCAGCCTTTGTGCAGGGGCGGAAAGTTGAGGGAAACGACGGGCAAGGCGGCACAAAAAAGGAGCAGACCCCATGGTCCGCTCCGCTAAATACTATGGTGCACAGGGCCCGGTCAGATGGGGGGTCAGTGCCCATTTGATGTGTCCGATTTTTGGCGTGATCTGTTGGCGTGACCTACCTGTAGGCTGCTAGGCCCAATGACCCAGGGCGGCGTCGCGGATTTTGCGCATGTTTTCACCGTAAACCTCCGGGGTAGAAACCGATCCGCCCTTGAACACGGCAGAGCCTGCCACCAGCACGTCTGCACCGGCCTCAACCACCAGCGGTGCGGTCTTTGGATCAACGCCGCCATCAATCTCGATATGCACAGGACGGTCGCCAAGCATTTGGCGCAACTGGCGCACCTTTGCGGTCATGTCGATGAATTTTTGCCCGCCAAATCCCGGATTTACCGTCATCACGCAGATCAGGTCCGTAAGATCCAGCAGATGCGCCACCGCCTCGGCTGGGGTGCCGGGGTTGAGGGCGACACCGGCCTTCATACCAGCTGCGCGGATGGCCTGCAGGGTGCGGTGGATATGTGGGCCTGCCTCGATATGGGCGGTGAGCACATCGGCACCAGCATCCGCATAGGCGTCGATATAGGCATCCACCGGAGAGATCATCAGGTGCACATCCATCACGGTTTTGACATGCGGGCGGAAGGCTTTGACGGCCTGCGGGCCAAAGGTGAGGTTGGGCACAAAATGGCCGTCCATCACATCCACGTGCACCCAGTCGGCCCCTTGGGCTTCGATGGCCTGGATTTCCTGGCCAAAGTTGGCGAAATCAGCTGACAGGATGGAGGGGGCGATCTTGATCTGGCGGTCAAAGGACATCGGAGTGCTTCCTTTTGGAAAGACAAAAGAGGGGTGTTCCGCCGCCATATAGCCTCTTGCCGCCGCGCTGCACAGGGGCAGTTTTGGGCCACAAAGCCGCAGAGCTTTACAAAACCTTCATCGCTTCGACACAAATCGTTTGATTGCTCAGCGTAGTCAGACCCCGAAACGAAGGGGACCGATTGTGCTGCGTATCGACAAACTGACCAAACGCTTTGGCGACAAGATTGCGGTGGATACCGCGACACTGGATATCGACAAGCCCTGCATGATAGGGGTGATTGGACGCTCTGGGGCGGGCAAATCGACCCTGCTGCGGATGATCAACCGCCTGTCTGACGCAAGCGAGGGCCGCATCCTGTTTCAGGGACGCGATATCACCACGCTGAAAGGGCGTGACAAGCGCGCCTGGCAGTCGGACTGTGCAATGATTTTTCAGCAGTTCAATCTGGTGCCGCGCATGGATGTGGTCTCGAATGTGCTGCATGGCACGCTCAATCGCCGCTCTACCTTTGCCACCATGTTCAACCTGTTCCCAATGGAAGACATCCACACGGCGATCGACATTCTTGACCGTCTCGGTATCGCTGAACATGCCGCCAAGCGGGCCGAGGCCCTGTCGGGTGGTCAGCAGCAGCGGGTCGCGATTGCGCGGGCCCTGATGCAGGACCCAAAGATTATTCTGGCGGATGAACCCATTGCCTCGCTGGATCCGATGAACGCCCAGACCGTGATGGAGGCGCTGCGCCGCATCCACGAAGAGGACGGTCGCACCGTGATTGCCAACCTGCACACGCTGGATACCGCGCGGCGCTACTGCGACCGGGTGGTGGGCATGCGCGATGGTCGCATCGTCTTTGACGGGCTGCCCGAACAGCTGACCACCGGCGTTGCCCGCGAGATCTATGGCGCTGATGCCACCTTCTCAGAAGCGGCAACCTCGACCGAGATCGAAACACTGGAACAGACCATTCGCGCCGAGATGGCCGGGGCCTGACACCCACAAACACACCCACTTTCATCACCCGCACCCGATGGGGGGACGGGAAAACTTAACCGGAGACATACGATGAAAAATCTGCTGCTGGCCGCGCTGGCCTCTACTGCCCTCACAACGCCTGTCATGGCCGACGAAATCACCCAGTTCCGCATCGGCCTTTTGGGTGGTGAGAACGCCCAGGACCGTCTCAACAACAACGAATGCCTGCGTGAGAAAACCGAAGAACTGCTGGGCGTTGAAACCAAGCTCTTTGCCCCTGCCGACTATAACGGCGTGATCCAGGGCCTGCTGGGCGGCACGCTCGACATGGCCTGGCTGGGCGCTTCTGGCTACGCGAAAACCTACCTCTCGGACCCCGAAGCGGTTGAGCCGATCCTGGTCAAGGTCAACAAGGATGGCGGCTACGGCTACTACTCCATCGGCTTTGCCCGCAAAGACAGCGGCATCACCTCGCTCGAAGACATGCAGGGCAAGACCTTTGGCTTTGGCGATCCCCACTCCACCTCCGGCTTCCTGATCCCCTCGATCGAGATCCCCGAAGAGACCGGCGCCACCATGACCTCGGGTGACTATTTTGGCGAAGTCAAATTCTCGGGTGGTCACGAGCAGACCATCGTGGGCGTCAACAATGGCGACTTTGACGCGGGCGTGTCTTGGGCCGATGGTCTGGGCAACTGGGAAGACGGCTACAACTCGGGCGCGCTGCGTCGCGCTGTGGATGCCGGTCTGGTGGACATGAACGATCTGGTCAAGATCTGGCAGTCCAAGCCGATCCCCGAAGGCCCTATCGTGCTGCGCAAAAGCCTGCCTGAAGACGTGAAGGTAAAGTTCACGGCGCTGATGGCCTCGCTGCCCTCGATGGATCCAGAATGCGCCTATGGCGTGCTCTCGGGTGAGGCCAAAGGCGTGATGCCCATTGGCCATGACGCCTATCAGGTCATCATCGAAGCCCGCCAGCTGAAGTCCAACTAAGACTTTCGCGATACATTTTCGGGGTTCGGGTGTCACATCCCGGACCCCGATTTTTGAAGCAAGCCTGGGTCTGATCCCGGGCGGCGTATTTTACAATTCAGGACGGCAATGATGGCAGATCTGACCGCAGCGCCTCTCACCACCGCGGATATTCACGCGCAATACGGCGAGATGACCCGGCGCAAGCGCCTTTATGGTGGCATACTTTTATTGCTGTTTGTCGCGCTTATGGCCGCTGGTTTTCGCACCGCTGACAATCGCAATGCGGGCTCTTTTCGCGACGGCATTACCCATGTCTTTGACTACCCTACCGAGGTGCTGACAGAGGCCGGCGAGAAGCTGACACTGTTGCCCGGACATCTGGTTGATTTCTTCCCGG
This sequence comes from Pseudophaeobacter sp., assembly GCA_034111985.1. Taxonomy (GTDB): domain Bacteria; phylum Pseudomonadota; class Alphaproteobacteria; order Rhodobacterales; family Rhodobacteraceae; genus Pseudophaeobacter. The sequence goes on along the minus strand of JAWUWF010000103.1, from coordinate 2,889 downwards.
CCCTGATTGAAACCCTGAACATTGCCGCTGCCTCTACCCTGGTGGGGCTGGTTTTTGGCACCCTGCTGTCGCTGCTGTCGACGCGAGGCATGGCGCCCTGGCCGCGGCTTATTCCGCTGTTTCGCCGTCTCATGGATATCTGCCGCGCCATCCCCGAGATCGTCATCGCCCTTGTGCTGATCTTCCTGCTCGGCGGCGGGCCAGTGCCTGCGATGATTGCCATTGCCATTCACACGGCAGGCGCGCTGGGTAAACTGTTTTCCGAGGTGAACGAGAACGCCTCGCTGAAACCCGTCGAGGGGTTGGAATCAGCCGGAGCCAGCTGGGGTCAGCGCATGTGGCTGGGGGTAATCCCGCAGGTCGGGCCAAACTATGTGAGCTACGCGCTGCTGCGCTTTGAGATCAATATTCGCGCTTCGGCGATCCTTGGCTTTGTCGGTGCAGGTGGCATTGGCTACGAGCTGAAAAACGCGATGTCCTGGGGGCAGGGCCGCTACGATGAGGCCGCTGCCATCTTCCTTTTGCTGTTTATCACCATCACCGTTGTCGATCAGATCTCGGGGCTGTTGCGTGACCGTCTGATCCATGGAGCCAAGGCATGACCATTATCGAGGCCACTGTGTCGCCTGTTCTGCTTAAGCAGGATATGGATCATCTGTTTCTGAAAAAGAAGCTGTTCAATTTTGCTCTGCCAGCGCTGCTGCTGGTCTATCTGGCCTATGTTTTTGTCGCCTTCGATATGGCCGGGCTGTGGCAGCGGGTGAGCTGGCAGAACGCCCAGACGCTGGTGAGTGACAGCTACAGCTACAAGACCCATGTGACGCGGGACAATCGCGACGCCTCGGTCTCGGTGGCGATCGAAGGCGAGCGCAAGGGGCGCTACCCCAAGGGGCAAAGCCCGGAGTGGGTCACGCTGGGGGAAACCACAGTGATTGATCTGGAAGGCGGCCATCTGGTGCGCTTTGGGCGTGAGCACATTGACTATGACATTCCCGGCTATGGGCTGGTGCGGGCCACCCCCCAGGGTAGCAAGGGCGTGCAGGTTGAATTGCCAGCGGGCGATATGCCAGACTGGATCAGTGTCTCCAAGAACCGCCTGGCGATTAAGACCGAAGCCGGGCGCCTGACGGTAACCCGCAACCGCGCGGAGGTGTTTCGCTATTTTAACGGCTGGGAGCTGTTCTTTTTCACCCTGGACAGCCCCTATCACGGGCTGAGCCTTGGCGCGCTGCTGAGCCGTGCTGCCACTGGCGAGGCGGGGGCGATTTTCCATGACTTCTGGACCAACAAGATGTGGCGGCATCAGGACGTGGCCTGGGCCATCGCTGAAACCCTGCTGATGGCCTTTCTCGGCACCATTGGCGCGGGCGTTGTGGCTCTGCCCCTGGCCTTTCTGGCAGCGCGTAATTTTAACCCGCTGGGGCCGCTGCGCTTTGCCATGCGCCGGATCTTTGACTTTGTGCGAGGTGTAGACTCGCTGATCTGGACGGTGGTGCTGGCGCGGGCTTTTGGGCCGGGACCCTTGACAGGCGCGCTGGCGATCTTGGTCACGGACACTGGCACCTTTGGCAAGATCTTTTCTGAGGCGCTGGAGAATGTCGATGAAAAGCAGATCGAAGGGGTTGCCTCAACCGGGGCAAAACCAGCGCAGCGGTATCGCTTTGGGGTGATCCCGCAGATCACACCTGTGCTGCTGAGCCAGCTGCTGTATTTCCTTGAATCCAACACCCGCTCGGCCACCATTATTGGCGCTATCACAGGCGGCGGCATTGGCCTGCTGCTGACGCCGGCGATCATCACCCAGAAAGACTGGGAAGAAGTGGCCTATTACATCGTGCTGATCATCCTGATGGTGATGCTGATGGATTGGCTGTCAGGCTGGCTGCGGCGACGCCTGATCAAGGGAGAGGGCGGCAGGGCCAAGCGCAAAAGCCGCAGCACTGCAGACAAGGCCTTTTTGTTGCCCTGAGCCCCGCTGCAGCACAACCCCTTTTTTGAAAGCCCTGGTCGTCGTATTTAGATGGCCGGGGCATAGTCTGGAGACCGACCCTTGGCACGATTGTCAGCTGACACGCCGTTTTTTCACCCTGATTGCCAGATCAGCGCCAGCAGCTTTGGCGCCTATGTCGAAATCGGCGCCGGCAGCCGGATCGCCAATAGTGAGTTTGGCGACTATTCCTACTGCGACCGTGGCTGTGACATCGCCAATGCACAGGTGGGAAAGTTTTCCAATATCGCCAGTGCGACACGCATTGGAGCCACGGACCATCCTATGGAAAAGGCCTCGTTGCACCATTTTCACTATCGCTCGGCACTTTACTGGGATGATGTGGAGGATGACGCGGATTGGTTTGCCCTGCGTGCCGGGCGCAAAGCCTCTATCGGTCATGACACCTGGATTGGGCATGGCGCTTTGATTAAACCGGAGGTGACCATTGGCCACGGCGCGGTGGTTGCGTCGGGAACTGTGGTGACCAAGGATGTAGCACCCTATACGATTGTGGGCGGCAACACGGCGCGGCTGATCCGTCGCCGCTATAGTGAAACGGTGTCAGAGCGCATGATGGCGCTTGCCTGGTGGGACTGGGACCACGCGCGCCTGCGAGACTGTCTTCCTGATTTTCGCAGTCTCAGTGCCGAAGCATTTTTGGAAAAATATTCCTGATATTACGTTTGCACCATCCGCAGGCAGGCCTGTTGTTCGTTCGTGCAAAAGGGGGGCTCCCGCGCCTGAAGGAAGAACTGGCTTTGCCAGTGTCCCCCTGTCAGCCTTGGGCGCAGCGCCGCTGCGCGGCGCAAAAGGGGGCTGTCGAAACGTTTCTCAGGGGGCCTCTGGCTGCACCTTGATACGGTCCACGCCAGAGAGAGGCGAGCGCCGCGTAAGCGGCG
>JAWUWF010000102.1:0-14279 GCA_034111985.1 Pseudophaeobacter sp. | reverse complement strand
CCACATGACCTGATAGGCAACGTTTGAATGTTGATGTGTCATGGCTTTATCCTTTCACGCGCAGATCAATGCAGCCGTCAGGCTGGCGCATCGCGATGCGGCTGGAGGGCACGATGATGGTGGTCTCGTCTTCTGTGATAACTGCCGGCCCCTCGACGCGGGCGCCGTCTGCGATGGCCTCGCGCAAAACAACATCAGCGGTGACAAAATCAGCCAGGGCAGGATCAAACACGCGGCGCTCTCCCTGCACTGGGGTTGGGTCAGCGGCCTGATCGGCTGCGGCGACCTCAGCCATTAGCGAAACCGGCTCTGGCGGCGTAGTGGCGTTCACCGACCAGACGGTGATTTCAATATCCATGCCTGCCACGGCGCGGCCAAACAGTTTGACATAGTCCTCGATAAAGCGCGCCTCAAAGGTTGCCACATCGGGGGTCATCGCCTGCGCCTCGGTCAGGGTGATCGGGATTTCCCAGCCCTGGCCGCTATAACGCATGTAGACTTTGAACTCGGACAGGATTGGGCTGGAGGCGTCGCAGTTGCGCACAAATCCGGTGGCTTCGGCCTGCAAATCCATCAGCAATGCTTTGATCTTATTGGCATCAAACCCATTGAGGGTCATATAGACGGATCGGTTTGCCTCAAAACTGAACGGCGCGCGCAAAAAGCCGATGGCTGAGCCAACACCGGCACCCTGCGGCACCAGCAGGCGGTCCACGCCGAGCTTTTCGCACAAGCGGCCAGCATGCAGCGGCGCGGCGCCGCCAAAGGCGATCATGGTGTATTCAGACAGGTCTTCGCCGTTTTCAACCGCATGCACGCGGGCGGCATTGGCCATGTTCTCGTCAACCACCTCAGCGAGGCCAAAGGCGGCGGTGGCGGCATCCATATCCAGCACGTCACCCAGCACATCGGTCAGGGCCCGGGCCGAGGCTGCCGCATCCAGCGCCATAGAGCCGCCGGCAAAATTGTCAGGGTCCAGTTTGCCCAGGACAAGATCGGCGTCGGTCACGGCAGGTTTGGCGCCTCCACGACCGTAGCAGGCGGGACCGGGCTCGGATCCGGCGCTTTCGGGGCCGACGCGGATCTGGCGCATTGCGTCCACATGCGCCAAGGATCCGCCGCCAGCACCGATCTCGACCATATCGATCACCGGAATAGAGATCGGCATGCCAGAGCCCTTTTTGAACCGGTAGGTGCGGGCGACCTCAAACACGCGGCTGGTTTTGGGCGTTTGGTTCTTGATCAGGCAAATCTTGGCGGTGGTGCCGCCCATGTCAAAAGACAGCACCTTGTCCAAACTGTAGCGTGCCGCGATGTTGGCGGCAAAAACAGCGCCCCCGGCGGGGCCGGATTCAACCAGACGCACCGGGAACTCTGCTGCGTTCTCGAGCGAGATGATGCCGCCACCCGAGTGCATCAGGAAGATGGTGCAGCGGACACCCTCGGCGCGCAGGCGGCCCTCAAGGCGGCCCAGATAGGATTTCATCAGCGGCTTGATATAGGCATTAGCCACAACCGTGTTGAACCGCTCGTATTCGCGCATCTGAGGCGAGACTTCGCAGGAGAGCGAGACCATGGCATTGGGCATCCTCTCGGCGAGAACCTCACCCACCAGCTTTTCATGCGCGTCATTGAGGTAGGAATGGATCAGCCCGACGGCGATGCTGTCATATCCAGCCTCTGCGATCTTGGCCACGACGGGTTCTATATCGGCGCGGGTCAGCGGGCGCAGCTCACCGCCACTGGCGTCCATCCGCCCCGGCACGGTGTAGCGCATCTGACGCGGCAGCAGCGGCTCTGGCAGGCTGAGGTTCAGATCATACTGTTCAAACCGCGATTCCGTACGCATCTCGATGACATCGCGGAACCCTTCCGAGGTGATCAGGGCGGTCTTTGCGCCACGGCGCTCGATCAGGGCATTGGTCGCCAGCGTGGTGCCATGAATGATCTGGTCGATCTCAGCAGAATCAATTCCGGCCTTGGCGCAGACCTGTTGCATGCCATCAATGATGGCGTTCTCCGGGGCGATATAAGTCGTCAGCACCTTGGTGGAATAGGATGCTGTGCCAACCTCAAGAACGACGTCTGTGAACGTCCCGCCAATATCAACACCCAGGCGCACGGATTGCTTGGTCATAGGACACCCTTTAATAGTCAATTTGGCTGAAAATTGTCAGCCTTGACTCATCAAGTCTAATTATTTTTCAATATAGGGGGGATAGATAATATTTATCCTGCAGGGTCTGGCGACGCGACCTCATCCAAAGATTTGGCGGCAATTGTAGCCAGCTTTGCGCATTGTACCAGGTAGAGCGCCGCTTTTTCTGATTGGTATCGTGCTGCAAAGCGCAACGGCGCGGGTTTCCAGTTTACATCAACCTCAATCAGACGTTTGTCGGCGAGCTCACGTGCAACCAGCGCTTTGGGCAGCAGGGTGATGCCCATGCCATCGGCTGCCATTTGCACACAGGAGGCCAGACTGTTTGAGGCAACGAAGCGTGAAATGGGCAGGGATTTTGCCTGCGCATGGTCTACAAGTTCGCTATAGGCTTGCGTGTGGCGCGCATGGGTCAACACGGAATGCGGCAGTAAATCTGCAACCGGCCTGCGCCCGCTGAGCTGCTGCGCAATCTGTGGATTTGCCACCCAGATATAGGGCGCTTTGCCAAGCTCGATCACGCCGCTGGCGGCACTGGCAAAAGGGGCGGTTTGAATGGTCAGGTCCAGCCGGTTCGACTGCATCTCGATATCCAGATTGCGCGACAGATCGACTGTTAACTCGACATTCAGCGCCGGATAAGCCGCCTTGATACTGCGCAGATAGGCGTGCAGCCAGGTGCAGGCGACCAGCTCGGTGACCCCCAGGCGCAACCGATCCGCGACAAGGTCAGGCCGTTCTGCGATCTCAACAATGCGCTCGGCCTCATTTAGCACCCGATGGGCCGCGGCCAGAATTTCGACGCCTTTTGCCGTTAGCTGAACAGAGCCGGCGTTGCGTTGCATAAGGACGACATTCAAGGTCTTCTCAAGCCCGGCAATCCGCGATGAGATATTGGGCTGTGTTGTGCTGAGATGATGCGCCGCCTTGCGAAAACTGCCCAGTTCCGCAACCCAGATCAGGGCTTCTAACTGCTTGATATTCAGCACATGCCCAATCACCGGGGTCTCCTTTGTTTTGAACCCTGAAACGGGGATGCTTTTCTCTCATAGGGGCTGCAGGGTGAGGCGCCAAGAGATTTTGGCGCCTGCGGGTCTTGGGGGCAGATCGCCACAATTTGTCCCATATTGTTCGTTAACTCCAGTCCGGACGGCGGCGATGCCGGATCTGTGCTGCGCCCTGGCGGTCTCTGGCTTAGCAGTTTGGCTTCTGTCGTGGGTTCCCCTAAAAGTGGCCTCGCTTTGCCATGGTTTTTTCGAAGGGTTTGGAATGAAGATTGCAGTTGCTGGGATTGGGTATGTCGGATTGTCCAACGCCGTCTTGTTGGCGCAAAACAACGAGGTCGTCGCGGTTGATGTGGCGAAAGCGCGGGTTGATATGCTCAATGCCCGCCAATCCCCCATTGTGGATGCCGAGCTGGAAGAGTTTCTGGCCAATGCGGCCCTGACCCTGACCGCGACCCTTGATGCGGCATCCGCCTATCGGGATGCGGATTTTGTGATTGTCGCGACCCCGACGGATTATGATACCGAGTCAAACTACTTTGACACCTCAAGTGTTGAGACGGTGATCCGTCAGGTTCTTGCAGTTAACAGGCAGGCGATTGTGGTGATTAAATCGACCATTCCGGTTGGATTTGTCACGCGGATGCGGCGTGAGCTGGACACCAAAAACCTGTTCTTTTCGCCCGAGTTTTTGCGCGAAGGTCAGGCGCTTTACGACAACCTGCACCCCTCGCGGATCATTGTGGGGGCGCAAACCGAGGCGGCCCGGACCTTTGCCAATCTGCTGGTCGAGGGGGCGGTGAAACAGGACGTGCCGGTTCTGTTTACGGATGCCGATGAGGCCGAGGCCATCAAGCTGTTTGCCAATACCTATCTTGCCATGCGGGTGGCGTTTTTCAACGAGCTGGACAGCTATGCCATGGCCGGTGGCATGGACGCGCGCCAGATCATCGAAGGCATCGGTTTCGATCCCCGCATTGGTGCGCACTATAACAACCCCTCGTTTGGCTATGGCGGCTACTGCCTGCCCAAAGATACCAAACAGCTGCTGGCGAATTATTCAGAAGTGCCGCAGAACCTTATTCGCGCCATCGTGGACGCCAACCAAACCCGCAAGGATTTTCTGGCCGACCAGATTATTGCCAAGGGCCCAAAGGTGGTCGGGGTCTATCGCCTGGTGATGAAGGCCGGATCGGATAATTTCCGCCGTTCTTCTATCCAGGGCATCATGAAGCGGATCAAGGCCAAGGGCATCAAGGTTGTCGTCTATGAGCCGGTGCTGGATGCGACAGAGTTCTTTGGCTCAGAGGTCATGCAGGATCTTGCGGCCTTCAAGCAGTGCTCTGATGTTATCGTGGCCAATCGGCTGACGGATGATATCCGCGATGTGGAAAGCAAGGTTTTTACCCGCGATCTGTCTGGCGCCGACTGATCAGTGTCTCAATGCCCATCCATGCGCTTGGTGGTCGCAGAAGGTCTGAGCCTCGGCGCGGGAAATCTAGCCTCTTTTTGCAAGGAAGCTTGCGATAGATACCGTGAGCACGATGCGGAACAAGTGATGCAGAGTGACCAACACCGGGTTGACCCCAAGGCTGAGAGCGACAAGGCTCATTTCCGTGACGCCACCTGGCGCGAAACTGATGAGCAGCAGCGCAAAGGGCAGGGGCACAAGGTGCGAGAGCACCAGCGCAAACAGCGCAGCGATTGCCAAGGTGGCGCTGACTGAAATAACACCAAGGCCAAAAGCGGCCAACAGGCGCTTGGGGGTAGATCGGGCAAAATTCGTCCCCAACCCCGCGCCCACAACAAGTTGTGACAGGCTCAGCAGGATGGACGGCCCCTGAATATCAATGACCCCAAAGCCCTGCAGTGTCGCCGTCAGAAAAAGAGGCCCGATCAGATGGCCTGCAGGAAGTTTGAGGCCTGACCCAAGCGCGATGCCTGCGGGGACCAACAGGGCAATCAGGCCCCAATCCGTCCAATCCGGCAGGCGGTGTTCCAGTGTCTGCCCGGCCGCACTGCCAACGGCTGCTCCGTTGAACACCAGAAAAATCATCGGCACACTGATGATGACCAGAATGATGCGGACAAAATGCTGGATGCTGAGGGTCTCAACGTCGCCTCCGGCCTTTTCGCCCAGCGTTACCGCCTCGATCAGTCCTCCGGGCATGGCGGCATACCGGGCGGTGACGGGATCATATTTGCCGACCCTCCGGAACAGGCCGTAGTTCACCCATTGCGCCAGGACGACAAACAGGACCATTGCTGCGAGGCTGATCACCAGGTTCGGGGCTTGTGACAGCGCATCGGGATGAAACGAGGTGCCGATCATTGTGCCGATGGTCGCCATGAACATCCTGCGCAAAGCCTGCGGGAACCAGAGCCGCTTTTGGGTGCGGGAATAGGTGGTCAGAGAGAGGATTGCCGTTGCCGTCAGGCTGCCCAGAAGAAAAGGAATGGGCAAACCCAAAGCACGCGCCACCAAGGCACCCAAAAGCCCCGATCCAAGGATCAGGGCCAGTTGGCGTGCCTTTGCGACCTTGTCCTCCATCACGCAGGCGGGGCTGGGTGAATAAAGGGCCAGGGGGAGCTGTCGCTGCCGCGCTCTACCGGGACTTCGATAACCACAGGGGCCTCTGCTGCCAGCGCCTCGATCAGGGCTGATTTCAGCTCTTCGGGGGTCGTGGCCTTAAGGCCCTTGACGCCAAAGCTTTGCGCCAGGGCGACAAAATCGGGGTTTACAAGATCAGCCCCCAGCAGGCGGTTGTCATAGACGGTTTGCTGATCACGCCGCACATTGCCAAAGGCTGCGTTGTTGAACACCACGGCCACAACATTGATACCATGCTGCACGGCTGTTGCCAGCTCTTGCACGCCGAACATAAAGCCCCCATCGCCCGAGACCGAGATCACCGCCTTGTCGGGGTTGGCCACCTTGACGCCAAGCGCGGTATTAAAGCCAAAGCCGAGGTTGTCCTGATAGGCGCAGGTCACATATTGGCGCGGCTCATAAACCGGAAAACACATGCGGGCAGTAAAGCCAACCTGGCTGACCTCCTCGACAAAAAACCCGTCGCGCGGCAGCACTTCGCGGATCACCTCAAGATAGCTTTGCTGTGGTTGCACCGAGGTCAGGGCCTGATCTGCCGCCTCGGACAGGGCGCGGTATTCCGCATTGCGGTCTGCCCGGGTGCCGACCTGATCCTGCAGGGCGTCAATCAGCGCGGCGGTGGCCTCGGCGGCATCCGCAACCACGCCCAGATCGGGTTTCAGGCGCACGAACTCGGTGGGGTCGATGTCAATGCGCAGGGTTTTGATCCCCTCGGGGAACCAGCGCCAGCGAAAGTGCTGCAGCTCAAGTCGTGAGCCAATGCCGATCAGCAGATCGCACGCGGGCCAAAAGTTCCAGGCGGCGGGCGGCAGCAGCGACAGGTCGTCGTCTTCGGGCATCACGCCTTTACCCTGACGGTGGGCGGTCACGGGGGCCTGCAACAGACGCGCCAGGGCGCGCACTTCTTCGGCGGCCTCCCAGGCACCACCACCCACCATGATCATCGGGTTCTTGGCAGCCGCAATCATCGCAGCCGCCGCCTTGATGCCATCGGGATCCGGTGTCGGCGCTACCCGCGGCGAGGTTTCAACAGGCTCGGTGACCTCAGCCGCCATGCCAAAGACATCCCAGGGGGCCTCAACGCCCACGGGGCGCTGACGCCCGGAGGTCATCTGGCGAAAGGCCTCGGCCATTGTCTCGGTCGCCTCGGTGGGATGGTTGATCCGGTCGGCCCATTTGGTCAGGCCCTTCAGGGTACCAAGGTGATCTGGCAGCTCGTGCAGCTGGCCACGGCCCTGACCAATCAGATGCGACATGATATTGCCGGTGATACACATGACCGGGGTGTTGGCCCCATAGGCGGTGCAGAGCGCTGCGCCCGAGTTCAGCAACCCCGGGCCCGGTACCACGGTATAGACCCCAGGTTTGCCGGATGAGCGGGCATAGCCATAGGCCATATAGGCCGCGCCCTGTTCGTGGCGGGTATGGATGAAACGCAGGCCCTCTTCGCGCGCAATCGCGTCGTTAAAGTCATACATATGCGCGCCGGGAATGCCAAAAACGGTGTCGACATTATTGGCCGTGAGGGATTTGGCTATCACTTCGCCTGTGGTCAGCTTGGTCATGTCAGGTCCTTATTTGGCGATTGAGAGCACTTGTACGGTGGTATATTCCCGCAGGCCCTCTTCGGAGAATTCGACGCCGATGCCGGATTGTGTGATACCGCCCATGGGCACCATCGGGTTCAGCACAGCATGGCGGTTGACCCAGCGGGTTCCGGCTTGCAGCCGTTTTGCCACCTGCGTCGCCGCGTCGGTGTCGTTGCCCCAGACCGAGGCGCCCAGTCCAACCTCAAGGCTGTTGGCGGCCTCAATGGCGGCCTCGACGGTGTCATAGGCGATGATTGGCAGTACGGTGCCAAATTGCTCGTCGCGCACCACGTCCATATTGGCAGTGCAGCCCGTCAGAACGGTCAGGGGATAGAAATATCCCGGCCCTGCGGAGGCCTCACCCCCGGCCAGAGCGACTGCTCCTTTGGCCCGGGCATCAGCGACCATGGCGCTGACCTTGTCGAACTGCATCTTGTTGGACAGCGGCCCGATCAGCACGCCCTCTTCCATACCGTTGCCCACGGGGATTTCTTTGACAAAGGCCGCCAGTGCCGCGCCGACTGCGGCAACATCGTCTTTGTGCACGTAAAGCCGTTTCAGGCAGGAACAGGTCTGGCCCGCATTGATAAAGCTGCCCCAGAACAGCGGCTCCATCAGGTTGGACATATCAGTGCCCGGCAGGATGATGCCAGCATCGTTGCCGCCCAGCTCCAGCGTCAGCTTTTTCAGGGTGGAACCCGCGCGCTCCATAATCCGGCGGCCGGTGGGGATTGAGCCGGTGAAGGTGATCTTGTCGATGTCAGGATGGGACGAGATCCGGTCGCCCACTTCACCATCGCCAGTGACAGCGTTCAGAACCCCGGCGGGTAGGATGCCAGCCTCGTTGATCAGGGTGACCAGCCGCAGGGTTGACAGTGGCGTGTAGGGAGAGGGCTTGATCACCACGGTGCAGCCGATGCGGATCGCCGGCATGATATGCCAGATCGCGATCATCAGGGGCCAGTTCCACGGGGTGATCGAGGCAACAACACCAACGGGTGCGCGGTGCAACTCGACCCGCTCTTCGTCAGTGTCGATCAAAACATCCGGCGTTAGCGACAGCCCGGCAGTGACACGGGTCCAGCCGACGGCACCTTCGACCTCAAAATTGGCACCGGGACCGGTTTGCGGCTTTCCCTGTTCCTGGGTGATCAGGCGCGACAGCTCGGCGGCGTTGGCCTCGATCAGATCCGCGATCTTGCCCAGAGCGGCGGCGCGTGCGGCGGCAACGGCGGCGTCGAGCTCTGCCACAGTGCCAAGCGGGCATGTGGCAGCAACCTCAGCGGTGGCCGGGTTGATCACGTCAAAGCTCTGCGCGGTCTGAACCGGCGTGCCGTCGATTGTCAGAGAAAAGGTCATGCGAATCTTTTCAGCAATTAAGTTAACGAGTTAAGTATAATTGATTCCTGCCGCAGATACAACACTAGGCATCCCACTCAACCGCAAAGCTCTCGCGGAAGGCAAAGCGTTCCAGATGGGTTGAGATTACCTTTTTCCACTTGTCCAGATCGCCGCGCGGACCCGTTGCGACCTTGACGTCTAGGCGATCGGCTGTGGCAGTCATCGTGACCCGATTGCCCGAGGCAAAGCTGATACTGCCTGCGTTAGGGTCGAATATGACCTCAGCCTTGTGCGACCAGTGTTTGCAAAGCTGCTGCAGATAGCGGCTGGCAGACTCGGTGGCGGCACTGCCGGATGCGGTTTGATCCGGCAGCAGCGACAGGGCGGCCTGGGCGCTTTTGCGGATGGCGCCGACAAAGAGCGTCACATCAATGTTTGTCGCCACAAAGGTCGCCCCGATCTCAAGGCAGGTTTTCTGCGTTGCGGGGTTCAGCGTCAGAATGCCGGCAGCCTTACCCGAGGCGACGATCTTGCGCATGCCGTCGAGGACGGCCTCTTCGACCTCTGGCGCGGCGGCATTGCCAATATGCCCCATGTCTGCGGCCAGATCAGAGGGGCCAATAAAGACGCCGTCAATGCCGTCAACCGTCAGGATCTCATCCAGAGCCGCCATGCCAGCGCGATTTTCTACCTGCACCAGCAGGCAGATCTCTTCGCGCGCAGTCTGCAGGTAGTCAGGGATAGCCGAAAAACTGGAGGCCCGCGCCAGCGCTGAGCCAACACCGCGAATGCCCTGCGGTGGATAGGTGACGGCGCGGACCAGCTCGCGGGCCTGATCAGCACTTTCCACCATAGGCACCAAAAGCGTTTGCACCCCGGCATCCAGCAGTTGCTTGATCATCCAGGTCTCGCCAATAGTTGGACGCACCACCGGATGGCTGTCAAAGCCCGCAATGACCTGCATCTGCCCGATGATAGAGCGCAGGTCATTGGGTGCATGTTCGGCGTCGATCAACAGCCAGTCAAACCCGGCGCCGGCGCTGATTTCTGCAACATAAGGATCGGCCAGGCCCAGCCAACACCCCATCTGAGGCCTCCCGGCTTTCAGCGCGGCTTTGAACGGATTGTGCGGAGCAGGCATGGTGGCGGTCCTTATCAGAGAAAAGAGCTGAATCGGGCGGGGTTAAGCCCGTCTCGGCTGGGTCAGGCGAAGCGGATGTCGACCGTGCCAAAGGCGCCAAAATCAGCGTGGATATCACTACCTGAAGGGCATTCAACCGGGCGGATAAAGCTGCCAGACAGGATCACCTGACCCGGCGCGATGGATTGGCCATACTGCGCCATGCGGCGGGCCAGCCAGACAACGCTTTCGACCGGATCATTCAGAACACCCGCGCCCAGTCCGGTTTCCTCAACCTCATTATTGCGGCTGGTGATGGCCCCGACCCAGCGCAGATCATGGGCCTCAACCGCGTGGCGCTCGCGGCCCAGAACAATCCCGGCATTGGCGGCATTGTCGCTGATGGTGTCAAAAACGCTGCGGGTCTGGCCGGTCTCGGGATCCGCACGCAGGATGCGGGTATCCAGAATCTCGATTGAGGGCGTGACATAGTCAGTGGCAGCAATCACATCTGCCCGTGTGACATCAGCCCCGCCGATGGGGGATTTCATCACAAAGGCAATCTCTGCTTCAATGCGGGGCTGGATGAAACGTCCGGCAGGCACGGTTGCGCCTGTCTCGAACAGCATGTCGTCAAACAGGATGCCGCTGTCAGGAATGTCGATGTTCAGCGCATATTGCATGGCTTTTGAGGTGAGGCCGATCTTCCAGCCAATCACCCGGCGGCCGGCTTCCAGCTTGGCGCGGTAGATGGCGTTTTGCACCGCATAGGCGTCATCCATCGCCATCTCGGGGTGGCGGCGGGTCAGCAATCCGATTTGCTGGCCGGAGGCCTCGGCCTGCAACAGATCGGCGGCGGCGGCGGCGTGATCCTGCGGCGTCATGCGAGCACCTCGTCTTCGACGCCATTGCTTAGCGTGCCGATGCCCTCGACCTCAACCTCGACCACATCGCCGGGTTTGAGATAACGCGGTGGGTCAAAACGCGCGCCGGCGCCGGTGGGCGTGCCGGTGATGATGATATCGCCGGGCTTCAGGGTCATGAAGGTCGAGATATATTCGATCTCGCGGCGGATCGGGAACATCATGCGCGACAGCACATCATCCTGACGCACCTCACCATTGACGCGGGTGATGATGCGGGCATCGTCCAGCTGTTTGGCGTCGGTAAAGGGCACCAGCCAGGGCCCGATCGAGCCGGAGTGATCCCAGTTCTTGCCCTGCGTGACGTTGAATTTGGCATGCCGCACCCAGTCGCGAATGGTGCCCTCATTGCACAGGGTCAGCGCCGCGATATGGTCATAGGCATCATCCTGGCTGATCCGGCGACCACCTTTGCCGATCACGATGGCGACCTCGCCCTCATAGTCCAGCGTGTGGTTTTCCGGGGGGCGCACCAGATTGCGCCGATGGCCGGTAAAGCCGCTGGCGAAACGCGGGAACAGCGACATGTATTTTGGCTGTGCGCTGCCGTCTTTGTATTCCGCATTACGGTCGGGAAAGTTCACCCCCACGCAGAGAATACGCGGCGCATTGGGCATCACCATTTCATAGGTGAAATCGACATGTGTCACCGCTTTGCCCGTGGCGGCGGCACCCAGTTCGGCCAACGCCCCGGCTGCAATGACGTCATACAGCGTTGCCCAGTGCGGAAAATCCGCATTCAGGGCGATCATGCCCGCATCGGTGACAGCACCATAAAAGATCTCGCCTTCGGCGGAAAAGGTTGCAAAACGCATCAGTTTACTCCTCGTCTGCGGCGTCAATTCCGCCCATACACAGATATTTCAGTTCCATAAAATCGTCGAGCCCGTGGCGAGAGCCTTCGCGGCCCAGCCCGGACATCTTGACGCCACCAAAGGGGGCTTCGGCGGTTGAGATCAAGCCAGTGTTGATGCCAACCATACCGTCGTCGAGCGCTTCGCCAACCCGCCAGGTTCGGGCCAGGTCGCGGGTGTAGAAATAGGACGCGAGACCAAAGTCGGTGTCATTCGCTGCCGCCACTACCTCGGCCTCGGTGTCAAATTTGAACAGCGGCGCCACCGGGCCAAAGGTCTCTTCACTCGCCACCGCCATATCGCGCGTCACACCTGTCAGAACCGTGGGCTCAAAAAAGGTGCCGCCAAGCGCATGCGCCTTGCCGCCCTGCAGCACATGCGCGCCTTTGGAGGTGGCGTCGTTGATGTGTTCCTGGACCTTGTCCACGGCGGCCTGATCAATCAACGGCCCAAAGATGACACCCTCGTCAAAGCCATCGCCAATCGGCAGGCTGGCCACTTTTGACGCCAGTTTGCTGGCAAAGGTATCATAGACCCCGGCCTGCACATAGATCCGGTTGGCACAGACGCAGGTCTGGCCATTGTTGCGGAACTTGGCGATCACAGCGCCCTCGACGGCGGCGTCTAGGTCGGCGTCATCAAAGACGATGAAGGGTGCGTTGCCGCCCAGCTCCAGCCCCAGCTTTTTGATCGTCGGGGCGCATTGCGCATAGAGCAGAGCGCCAATCTCGGTGGATCCGGTAAAGGTCAGCTTTTGCACGATCTTTGACGCTGTCATCTCGCCGCCAATGGCGCTTGCCGATCCGGTCAGCACCGAAAAGAGCCCGGCGGGTAGCCCGGCGCGTTCCGCCAGAACCGCCAGCGCGATGGCCGAGAACGGCGTTTGCGAGGCGGGTTTCAGCACCATGGCACAGCCAGCCGCCAATGCAGGCCCGGCTTTGCGGGTGATCATCGCATTGGGGAAATTCCACGGCGTGATGGCGGCGACAACCCCGATGGGCTGTTTGATGGTCACGATGCGCTTGTCCGGCGCGTGGCCCGGTGTCACATCGCCATAGGCGCGGCGGGCCTCTTCGGCGAACCACTCAATAAAAGATGCGCCATAGGCGATTTCTCCCTTGGCCTCGGCCAGCGGTTTGCCTTGTTCAGCGGTTAGAATTGCGCCCAGATCATCCTGGTTCTGCAGCATCAGCTCAAACCAACGCCGCAGCACCTGGCTACGCTGTTTCGCGGTCTGCCTGGCCCAGGATTTCTGCGCCTGTGCCGCGGCCGCTATCGCCGCGCGCGTCTCTGCTGCACCCAGTTTTGGCACATATCCCAGCACCGCCCCGGTCGAAGGGTTGGTGACTTTGATGCCGGTTTCTGGGTCGGCTTCTATCCAGGTCGAGCCGACAAGAGCCGCTTGTTTAAAGAGCGTTGGATCATTGAGAGACATCATAGTGGCAGGTCCTGATGGAGAGAATTGAGGAAGGGCAACCCCCGGGCACCGTTTGTGCCCGCAGGAATGGCAGCGTATCAGACGGGGAAGATGACGTTGGTCTGGCCGGTTCCCGATGAGGGGAAATACTCGGTCACGATCTCGCATTTGCCATCGTATGTGTCCCAGCCAAGAGCACCATAGAGCATGGCCGTGTCGTGCATCGAGCCCTCACCACAGCAGAATTCGGCATATTCGCCGAGCATCTTCAAAAACGTGGCGTGGTCGCCGTTCTTCCACATTTCCAGAACATGCAGGTCCATCTGCCGGTTGAACTCGCTTGAGATCGTAAAGGTGCCGTTATTGGCGGCATAGTCCTTATTAGCCCAGATCTTGTGGCTGAGAGAGCCAGAGGCCACCAGCAGCACTTTTTCGTCGCTGGCCTCAATCGCCTCGCGGATGGCCTCGCCGATGATGCGGCTTTCGTCGTGGTCGTGCACGGTGGCCCAGGCGGCGACTGACACGACTTTCATGTCATGTTCCCGGCTCATAAAGCGCATCGGCACCAGAGTGCCATATTCCAGCTCAAGACTGTCGAGATGGTGGCACAGCGTATAGGCGCCCTTCTCGGTCGCGATGCGGGCTATGGCATCGCCCATCTCGGGGTTGCCCTCATAGCTGTAGGGCAGATCCTGAATGAACTGCGGGAATTCGTTCGAGGTAAACAGCCCCTCGAAGCGCGTGTTGGCGTTGACGTGAAAGCCGGCATTGATCACCCAATGGGTGTCGCAAATCACCACAGTTGTAGCCCCGAGCGCCTTGGCGCGGCGCGCGATTTCTGCGTGGCCGTCGATGGCCGCCTGACGTTTGCCTTTGATCGCGCCTTCCTGCTCGGACATGATCAGTGTTGGCACGTGGGTCATTTTGGCCGCGAGAACAATCTCTCCCATTGGTCTTTCCTCCCTTACGCGCCGAGGCGCATGATTTTGTGGTGTCCGGTGGCAAAGCCGACGTGTTTTTGCTCCATATAGAAGTCAAAGGACCAATCGCCGCCATCGCGGCCGATGCCAGAGGCCTTGACGCCGCCAAAAGGGGTCGGCAGGTGGCGCACGTTCTCTGAGTTCACCCAGATCATCCCGGCCTCCAGCTGGTCGGTAAAGCGCAGCGCGCGGGTCAAATCATTGGTCCAGACATAGCCGGTGAGGCCGTATTGCGTGTCATTGGCCATCTCCAGCGCCTCTTCCTCGGTCGAAAAGGCGATC
>JAWUWF010000101.1:0-17779 GCA_034111985.1 Pseudophaeobacter sp. | reverse complement strand
TACGCACCGCAATAACGCGGGGGTCAAAATTGACATAAAACAGCGCCTTAAAACCAGCCGCCTCTACCTTTGGATGCACCTCGGCCTTCCAATGGTCAGAATTCACCAGGTTGGTGAAGCGCTGATTAGAGCCGCATAGATAGGGCATATTGATCAGGTCAACGGTCGATGCAAAGGGGGCAAAATTGGACAGCGAGTGCTGCGCCGCCTGAATGGTGCCGCCCTGTACCTTTTGCACCAAGGCCCCGCCGGCGCCAAGCTGCCCACCGGGCGCGAGCTTGACGTAGACCTTGCCATTGGTGGCGTTCTGAATGTTTTCTTTCAGGTCCAGCTGCATGATCGGATAGCTGCGCGAAGCGCCCATCACATAGGCTGTGGCAATCGTCATTACATGATCTGCGGCCTTTTCGCGGTCGCGTTCTTCATTCGCCGTTTGCGCCGCGGCCTCGCTGGACCACAGCATACCCCCGGCCCCCACGACCATCGCCGCGGTAAAGGCCCCGGCGGTGCTGAGTTTCAGGAAATTACGGCGCTCGACCGAGGCGAGCTCATTGCGTGTTTTTGTCATGGTTGTCCTCCCAGTGGACCTTTTAGCTGCTTAGCTGCCGCCGTTTTTTTTGCGGTCAGCTTCCTTCTTCAGAATCGCAACGACGAAGAGGATCGTCGCTGTAAGCAGAACCAACATTTCACCCGTGTCTCCCAACACGGCACCGCCCGTGAAAGCACCCAACGCCACATTTGCAAAATAGAGGCCAAAGACGATGACAGCTGCGGCGAGGAACATGATCGGTTTTCCTAAATGATTCGGCTTATACATCAATGTAAGCGCTTACATTGGCAATGCAAGCGCTTACATCACTAGCTTTCCCCAGCTCTTCCTGTGATAGAATGAAGAAAAACCAAAGCAAGAGATTGAGAATGCCAAATCCAAAGGCCATTCCGACATTGGGCGATGTTGCCAAGATGGCCGGCGTATCAAGCGCCACGGTTTCGCGCGTCCTGAACGCCCCTGACCGCGTCGTCGAGGCGACACGGCAGCGGGTCAGGGAGGCGATTGAAACGCTTGGCTACACGCCGAACTTTGCTGCCCGCGTCATGGCTGCCAAGAGCACCATGACAATTGGCGCCATCATCCCCACAATGGAAAACGCGATATTTGCGCGGGGCTTGCAGGCCTTTCAGGAAGAGTTGCACCGGCAGGGCTATACCCTGCTTGTCGCCAGTTCCGCCTACCGGCCAGAGATTGAGAACGAACAGATCCGGGCGCTGGTTGCCCGTGGCGCGGACGGGCTTTTGTTAATCGGCCATGATCGTGAGGCAGAGATCTATGACTATCTGGCGCGCCACAAAGTCCCTGCCTTGGCAGCCTGGAGCCATAGTGAGGCGGGCCAAATTCCCTCAATCGGCTTTGACAACGCGCAGGCCATGTTCAACCTGACGGAAGAAGTGATCAAGCTGGGGCACACAAAAATCGCGATGATCTCTGGCGTCACGCAGGGCAATGACCGGGCACGCCTGCGTCTGCGGGGTTGCCGGGATGCGATGGAGGCGCATTGCCTCGACCCCGCAACACTCCCCGTCATAGAAGCCGCCTATGAAATCGAAAACGGTGCCGAGGCCTTTGCAAAACTGATGGCGTACAGTCCCCGTCCCAGCGTGGTTATGTGCGGCAATGACGTTCTTGCCACCGGCGCACTGCTCTGTGCGCAGCGATTGGGAATGGCAGTGCCCAGGGATGTCTCGATCACCGGTTTTGATGATATCGAACTGGCGCGGGTCACCAATCCGGCCTTGACCACTGTGCATGTGCCGCACCGCGAGATGGGCGGCAAAGCCGCCCGTGAGCTTGTGGATATGGTGAAGACCAAAAGCCCCGGGGTCTCTGTCAGACTGCCAACACATATCAAATGGCGCCAGTCACTTGGCCTCGTTGGCGATCCGGGAAAATCAGCTCCAGACCCCGCCTGATAAGGCCTGATCCGGCCTTTGACATTCCGGCGGATGGCACCGATTTAGGGTGGCACAGTCATCAGAGTGCGCGGTGACAGCCTTGTGCCACAGTGGTGTGGGAGGGCTCAGGCACATCCTGCTACGCTCTGCTGCCCTTGCCAGACCTGCGTTTCATGGTACGCTTGCAGCATATTCAGGAGATATTTTATGCGTGTGTTTCGATTTGCCGTTTTGACGGCGGCTGTGTTTGTCGGTGGGCAATTCCCCACGCCCTCTCTGGCCGGAGGTGAAGGCGGGGGTGAGGGCGGCTATGGCGGCGGCGCTGCGGCCTCACAAGGCCTCAACAACGCAACCACCCGCAGTGTGGTCAGAACGCTCTCCCGCGGCGCCAGCCGGTGTGGGTCTCAGCCCTGGATATACCGGTATGACTGCTATCGCTGGGTCTACAAACGCGCAGCGGACCAACTCTCTGGCAAACCGGCCTATGCCGAGGCGTATAAGGCCATGGTACAGGTCGAACGCAGCCTGGACGCGGCCGTGAACAAAAACCGAGACCCAAGCCAACCCGTCCGGCGGCGGGCCTTGGAATCCTACAAACCCATCAAACCCGCAGCGATTCCAGCCGTCACGCGTGCAGCTGAAAAGGCATTGGCCAATGCCGAGACCCGCCTGCTGCGCTCTCCCTCAAACAAACAACAGCACTACGCCCGCATCGCGCAGGCGGTGAATTCCAACAAGGCGCTGCTGCGCTCAGCCCTGTTGCCCGGCGGATTGATCCGCTTTGCCAGCGCCCTTTTGGCCCGATTGACCTGACCGGGCCAGCCGCGGGGCTGCCCTGATCTAAATACAATCAACGCACCACATGGACTGCGCAGGGCGCATGGCGCACCACCTGGCTGGCGGTAGAGCCCAGCAGCAGATCCTGCATTCCGGGGCGATGCGACGCGATGATGACCAGATCCGGTTTGTTTTGCTCGGCCCAGTCAAGGATCGAGCGTCCCGAATGGCCCTCAATAACAACCCCGGTGGCATTTGGCAGCGTCTTGGCAAGACCTGCCAGCTCGCTCTCCAGCGCCGCACGCGCCTGCGCCATATATTCCACTGGCATATATGAAATCGCATAGGCCGGGACCTGTTCAACAACGTGCAACAGAGTGATCTTGGCCTCCGGTGTTGCCAGCAGTTTCGCAAGTTTCAGTGGCGCAGATACATCGCGGTCCGGGTCAAAGGATATTGGCACGAGAATATTATGATACATTTGAAGCCTCCTAAGCTGTTCGCGTAGGCACAGCATGTACCCTCATGGGGGCAATGGCTTTGATCCAAGTCAGAGACTTGGCCCTTTACCCTCCGGAGGCTTTTTGCAACGGATCAGCGCCCAGACCAGCACACAGGCCACCAAGCACTGGCCACCAAGCACTGGCCCCAAAGGCACTGGACGCCAAGACACTGGCCAGCCGCGCAGGCGGTACGGCTCAAAAGGCCTCAGGAGGCCTGAAACGTCGCCGTGACCTCATACATGACCGGCTCAAAACTGCGGCACAGCTCGTTTATCTTGCGATTGCGCGCCCGCATTTCAGGGGACCGCAGCATCTCCATAAAGTCCTCACGGCGACGCCATTGCGAATAGTTGGCAATCCGGGTCTGCGCATCGTTCACATGCAGCCCCGCCGACACGAACCCCGGCTGCTTTGAGATAAAGGCGCTATAGGCCTCTTCCAGCGCCTCCATCAGATCCTGACAGGTTCCCGGCGACATCTCAAACGTGGTAATGACGGTCTGGCTCTCCGCCCCATCTGTGATTTTAGGCATCGGCTTCTCCCTGGCTATGACGCTAAGTGTGACCAGCCTACGATGGTTGCCGTCAAAAGCGGACTTGTTTTTGCCTCAGGTTCTTGCAAGCACGCGCAACTCATCTAAAACGAGTACATGACAACAATAACTCTCCGAAAATAGCATGTTTCGCCTGGGCTTCCTGGCTCTGACGCTCTGCGTTGCGCTGCTGCCCCAAAGCGCCCTGTCCGGAGCCTGGAAACGCCCGGTCGGCACGGGCTTTGCCGCAACCAGCTTTGCCCTGCGCAATTCAGATCAGGGCCTCATAAGCGAGTTTGGCTATTACCGTGACTTTGGCCTCCACAGCCGCCTCGATCTGGGCATCGACTTTAATCAAGTCGCGTCACAGTCCGGCCACGCCCTGCTGTTTGCCCGCCTGCCACTACAGCAACGCCCGAATGCGACGCGGCTTGCAACCGAACTGGCCCTCGGGGGCAATCACAGCCAGGGCATCTGGCAGCCAATGTATCGGCTGACGGTTTCGGCAGGGCGCAGTTATCCGACCCGCCAGGGCAACCTTTGGGGCAGCCTCGATCTGATCTACGAGAAACGGGGCGATGCAGAACATGCCTTGTGGAAACTGGACAGCAGTTTCGGCCTGACCACCGGGCGGCGGCTGTCGCCTCTGCTGCAAATCGAAACCGCCTATGGCATTGGCACCGATTTCAGCTACGCCATTACGCCATCCATACGCATCAAACTCTCAGGCCTTTCGCTTCCCGCTCAGAAGGTCTTTGAAACCAGCGAATTGATCATCGGGGTAGAATACCGACAGGCCAAAACCCAAAGTCTCGGCCTTAAAATCGCCCTCTGGCAGCGTTTCTAGCCGCTATCTTGCGAAACGCATCTCTTTGGTCAGAACAGTTCGGCAACAGCGAAACCAAAACAATGGCGGCGGCAGACATGTGCCGCCGCCGCCCTGTTATTGTGTGGATGCGTTACTTGTCGACGCGCACCACCACCTGCACCTCGCCGCGCAGGCTCTCTCCCCAGTTCAGGCGAATCTGGTTATCATTGCTGCCCTGCTCAAGCTGCACATAGGGCATGGGATACCTGAAATTGCCGGCCGCGTTACGGATTGGGCCAATCGCCGTCCCCCCGTCCACTGCCCGCGCCCTGCCCTGAAACGGCCGGTTACCAGAGGTCTGCACTGTCCAGGTGTTTGAGGCCGTGGATTGCACATGACGTACCCGCAGGGGGCTTGCAACGATCGCCGTGATGCCGTGAAAGGTATTGCCATCAAAAAACACCGATTTGCAGCGCCCGAAATCCAGATCCGAAAAGCTGGTATCCACCCGGTCAGCCCGGTCAATACTGCCGTTGATCGAGCGGAATTTATTGCCCGAGATGCTAACCCCATTGAGGAAATGGCCAGTGCCATAAGGCTTTACCACGATATAGCTGAACCAGGGGGCGACATGGCTCGACAAGAACACATTGTCGGTAATCGACAGCGAACTAAAGGAAAATCCCGTATTGAAATCAGGGGCCGGATCCTGCTCATTTGTCCACTCAATAAAGCAGTTGTCGACGTAGTTGTCAGACACTGTGCTTGCGCAATAGGTCGAGGCCAGCACCAGGCCCGCTGTGCGCACACCGGCTGCGGTATCGTCTCCCTGAAAGAAGTGGTTGCCGGTGATGGTATTATTTGCCCCGGCCAGCAGGGCAAAATGCCGGAACTTGGTGACGCGGTTGTTGCGCAGCTTGGCGTCATTTGCATTGACGTTGATCCCGACGCTGCTGCGATCTTCCACATCCAGCGCCTCTTCTGCCGACAGGAACTGGCAGTTGTCCACCAGAATACCCTGACAACCTGACCCGATCGAAGTGATCCCCCGGTCCTTTGGCCGCGAGATAAAACAGTGATCCAGGCTAAAAACGGTGCCCGCAGCGGGCAGACGCAGCGCGCTGCAATGTGAGTTGCACTGGATCTCAATCTCCGTCATGCCAAATTTGCTCAGAGCGCTGAAGCCACTGAAATCCAGCAGGTATTTGAAGCTCTTGAAGGTGAAGTTCTGGGTGCCCGAGGCATCATAAAGGGGGGCATTCAGGGTGATTTCCTCGGCGCCTATGTTTTTACTGCGCACATAGACCTCGCGCCCCACGCCACTGCCCTCGACAAGGGATCCCACCGGAATATTGGCGATATTGTCCACATTCTTCAGCTTGCGCGGATCGCTTGGATTATAGGTGGCCCGCTCAGTCCAGGTTTCGGTATCCCAGGCCGCCCCGCCCGTCGCCGCCAGTTGACCATTGCGGATCACCCGCCGGGTTGAATACGAGCTGCGGTTGGGGACCGCGGCCTGCATATCAATCGGCTCGGTCACGGTGATCATCCGCCCCGCCAGATCAAGGGATTCATGATCCGACGAATTCAACAGGGCCTGAAAGGCCTTCTTAAAGCCAAGCTCCTCATTGTCAAAGGCAGCCGCATAGGAGGGGAAGTCGAAATTCTTTCGCAACAGCAACATCTTGTCTGCTGCCATACGCAGACTGCCCTCAAAATGGACCGGATTATTAAAAGAAACCGTTGCGCCCAAAAAGAACCGCCCCGCAGGCACCAGGATCTGTCGTCCAGCTGCCGCTGCATCCGCCGCCTCAAAGGCAGCCGTGTTGTCGGTCGCGTTGTCCCCGACGGCGCCATAATCCAAGACATCTACAACGCTGATCATATCACGCAAAAAGGCGCTGGTGATATCTGTGATCTCAATGTCGTCAATTCGCACCACGCCACCGTTGGGGCCAATCAGGTCGAGCCCCAAATGCCCATAGGTGGCGGCGCGTCCCCAGGGCATATCCACCCCAGTGCGCGCCCCCGTCCCGACGATGGCGGTCACTTCAACCACCGATCCATAGGAGGTCAGGGTCGTGCTGCCGCCCACTTCGGTCACACCACCCACATGAGAGTCGCTGTCATTGCCGGCCCAGCCGGCGATGCGCACCGTCGGCAGCGCGCCACTGACAGCTTTGATGCGCGCCTTTACCTGCAGGTAGCACCCCGGCAAAAGCGGCGTCTTTCCCATGTAGCGCAGCTTCTGGGTTGATTGCAGTTTCTGCAGCTCCATGCAGCCGGCAAAATCAGCATCCGCCACCACGATCGCCGCATTTGGCACCCCATCATAGGTATCAGACCCTGGCGTTCCATCGCCACTCGACCAGACATCCAGCCCCGCCTCAAACTCCGGCGGCATCACGTCAAGACCCGCAGTAATCACCTTGTTCATCCCAAAACCCTTTCCAGCAGCGCGCACGCATATCGCCACCCAGAGCTAAAGATCCCGACTTAAAACCAGCCAAGCACAGCGCGCGCCGCCTGCGCACCCCCCATCCGCTTTGCTTTGGAGCCGCCCATCGCCTGAGGACCGCCCGGCAGGGAAAGGCAGCTGCCAAAGCCAAATCGCCGAGGGCCCCTGCCCCTTTGGGGTGGGGAGACGGCTATTTTGCTTGTCAGGCAGATGGCGCCCCTGCCAGGACCTCAAACAGGCGATGGGTGGCTTCAAAGCTTTGCTTGGGTGGGCCCCAGAGCCAAGGCACCTCTTCAAACAAAAAAAGGAGCGCCCAAAGGGCGCCCCATGTTCTTGAATCTTTGCCTTCAGACCGGATATTGCCTCAGCTGGCCTCGGCGCTCAGGAGACTTCAGCGCTCAGGGCCCGATCAATCAGAGCCCGATCAATCAGGGCAATGGTTTCGTCCACACCGTACAGAGCGATAAAGCCGCCAAAACGCGGTCCCTGACTGGCGCCCAACAGCACCTCGTAGATGGCCGTGAACCAGTTGCGCAGCGGCTCAAACCCGTGGATCTTGCCAATGGCAAAGACCACCGATTGCAAAAACTCTTCATCCGCAAAATCAGCCTCTGGCAGCGGATCCTCATTGCCGGCAATCTCATTTTTCTTGGCAATCGCAGCCAGCGCCGCCTCAGGTGATTTCAACGCATCCGCCAGATCCTGCAGCGCCAGACGTTCAGCATCGCTAGGGGCGCGGAAGACTTTTGTCGGTTTGACGTAGTCGTTGAAATAGGCCACCGCAAAACCCGCCGCCTGATCCATCGCCGGATTGCTTTCTGGCGTCGCATCGGGGGCGTATTTGTTGATAAAGCCCCACAGAGTGGCCTTGTCCTCGGCACTGGAGGCAGAGGCCAGGTTCAACAGCATGCTGAAGGGCACCACCATATCCGACTTTGGAACATCTCCGCCGTGGATGTGCCAGACCGGATTGTTCAACTGCGCCTTCAGATCCTGCGTCTCATAGGCGCGCAGCTGCTGGTGGTATTCATCCACCGCCTTGGGGATCACATCAAAATGCATCCGCTTGGCAGTTTTGGGCTTAAGATACATAAAATAGGACAGGCTCTCGGCGCTGGCATAGGTCAGCCATTCATCAATCGAGATACCATTGCCCGAGGTTTTCGAGATCTTCTGCCCATTGGCATCCAGAAACAGCTCGTAGCTGAAATGGTCCGGAGCGCGGTGGCCCAGAATGCGGCAGATCTTGTCGTAGATCGGCGTATTGGTGCTGTGATCCTTGCCGTACATCTCAAAGTCGACCTCGAGCGCCGCCCAGCGGGCACCAAAATCCGGCTTCCACTGCAGCTTCACATTGCCGCCGGTCACAGGCACGGTCCACTCGCGGCCCTCTTCATCGTCAAAGGTGATGGTGTAGTTTTCCGCATCGACCTTCTTTACCGGCACATAGAGCACCCGCCCGGTTTCAGGGTGGAAAGGCAAAAAGATCGAATAGGTCTGACGTCGCTCTTCGCGCAGTGAGGCCAGCATCACTGCCATGATCTCATCGTATTTATCCACGGCGCGTTTCAGCACCACATCAAACTGGCCCGAGCCATAGAATTCGGTGGCGGAATAAAACTCATACTCGAACCCAAAGGTATCAAGGAAGCGACGCAGCATGGCGTTGTTGTGGTGGCCAAAGCTCTCATGCGTGCCAAAGGGATCCGGCACCGAGGTCAGCGGCCGTTGCAGATGCTCCGTCAGGCTGTCGGGATTGGGCACGTTGCTGGGAACCTTGCGCATGCCATCCAGATCGTCGGAAAAACACACCAGTTTGGTGGGAATGTCACTGATCACCTCAAAGGCGGTTTTGATCATCGTGGTGCGGGCCACCTCGCCAAAAGTGCCGATATGCGGCAGGCCCGAGGGGCCATAGCCGGTTTCAAACAAGACAAAGCCCTTCTCCGGCGCGCCCTTGGCATAGCGTTTGAGCACCCGGCGGGCTTCTTCAAACGGCCAGGCTTTGCTCGCAAGAGCGGTTTCGCGCAGATCAGACATCTTGTTCTCCATCAACGGCCCCAGAGAGCCGCACAATCATAGCCCACTGCCCTTTGCAGCGGGTCGGACCGGTCTATGGCGCAGATGCAGCATGAGTCAATGAAGAGAGCCACCGCACAGGCCCCTTTCACGTTTTAAATCCGGCCTTTTCGATGATCCAATCCATAATGCGTCCCACATCCGCATCTGCAGCGGTGCCGTCACGCAGCGACGCATAATAGCCCCGTGTCGAAACCGTAGCCGCAGCCTCGAGACGCACCAAGGCGCCGGTCTGCAAAAAACCGTCCAAAATACCGCCCCAGGCGAGGAAAACCCCCTGCCCTGCCAGCCCCGCATTGACCAGCATCGCATAAGAGCTGAAATCCAGCACCCGCGCCGCCTTTGGCATCTCCTGGCCGGTGGATTTGAACCAACTGGGCCAGTCATGCCACTGGCTGCGCGCCGCCTCCATGGTCAGAAAGGTCATTCGGGAAAGATCATAGTCCCCGGCCCGCATCTGCAGGCGCGACAGATACAGTGGGCTGAGGGCTGGAAACACCTCATCACCCAACAAACGCTGCTCGTTTTGACCTTCGGATCCGGGCAGACCAAAGCGAATGACCAGATCGCCGGGGCGGACGGCCTCTCCATACTCCTGGCTTATGATACGAATCGTCACCTCGGGAAAGGCCTGCTCCAGTTCTCCAAGCTGTGGGATCAGCCAAAAGGCCACAAATCCCGACGGTGCCGTCACCGTCACAATGCGGGTTTCCACGTTTTTTCTGATCTGCGACACGGCGCTTTCTATCTGGCCAAAGCCGCTGTGCAGCGCCTGCAGCAGGTCCTTACCTGCCTGCGTTATCCGCGCTGGTTTGTGACTGCGATCAAACAGGGCGCAGCCCAGATCTGCCTCCAGTGTCGCAATCCGACGCGACACTGCCGGTTGCGAAACATTCAGCTCCTGTGCTGCGGCCGTCAGGGTGCCATGACGCGCTGCAGCATAAAACGCTGTAAGCCCAGAGAAGCCTGGTAAACGATCCATTAACATAACCTCATCGTATATTATACTGCAGCTTTATCCTATTGAGCGGCGCGTCAAAAGCCTCTTATCTGATCTCAGGTCCAACTCAAATTGCCCCAATCAACTTAGCCCAAACTCAAGGAGGCCCACAGCACATGCAACTCGATATAACCCCAGAAATCACACAGGACATCACCCTGGACATCACCACACTCGCGACCGATTTTGGCGATACCGAACAGCTCAATCAGGCCTCCAACCTGCCGCACGCGCCGCTGGTGGTGGATGCAGCCCAGGTGCCTGTGTCCAGCGGTGCCGAGGCGGGGTTTGGCGAGGTGCGCTGGCGCACCCTGATCAACAGCTGCCCTGAAAGGTCGCGCGACATGGTTCTGGGCATTGCAGAGTTCGAGCCCCACGGCCGTCTCTTTCCGCACCGCCATGACCCTGCTGAGTTCTATCTGGGGCTCGAAGGCAGTGGCACGGTCACCATTGATGGCACGCCCCATGAACTCCGTCCCGGCGTGGCGATCTATGTGCCTGAAAATGCCGAGCACGACACCCAGGCAGGCCCCGACGGGCTGCGCTTTGCCTATGGCTTTGCTGAGGCCAGTTTTGAACAGATCGCCTACCGGTTTTCAGCCCCGAACTAGATCCCACGGGACAATTCAATCGCCCCTTTGGCTGTTTCACGCCAGTTTTGCAAAAATACGCCAGGGCCGGGAGTTGATCCTGTCTCTGGCCACGCCTATCCTGACCGCAGCACGCCATAATAATGAACCAGTGCCCCAAAAAGGATTCCCCATGACCGAGCAAAACGCCCAATCGATGTCTCCGCAGGACTGTCTGCTGGCCCTGATGGTGGCGGTCTCTGCCTCGGACGAGAACATCCGCACAGCCGAGCTGATCAAGATCCAGTCCGCTATCAACATGCTGCCGGTCTTTGCCGATTATGACATTGATCGCATGACCCGCATTTCAAAAACAGTTCTGGATCTCTTTGAACAGGAAGACGGGCTGGCGGCGCTGTTTGGCCTGATCCGCGACGACCTGCCCGAGCGCCTGTATGAAACCGCCTATGCGCTGGCCTGTGATGTGGCCGCTGCCGACGGCAAGCTGGAAGAGACCGAGCTCGAGTTCCTCGCCGAGGTCCGCTATGAGCTCAATATCGACCGGCTGCATGCCGCTGCCATCGAACGCGGCGCCCGCGCCCGCCACATGGTCTAACCTCGCAGCAGACGTTACGTACCCTGTCCTAATGAACGTTTTGGGACAGGGGATGCGGGGGCCTATGCGGCAGAATTGGTCTGCTCATTTTACCCATATTTGGCCCTTAAGGCCGACAGCCCTTCGGCGCTATACGGGACTCCAGCCAATGCCTTTGGAGCCCAGCCATGAACAAGCCGCTTGAAATTCGCACCCTGCCCTCGGTCTGCCCTCTGGACTGCCCGGACACCTGCAGCCTCACGGTCAAGGTGCAGGGAGACACCCTGATCGAGATCAAGGGCTCAACGGCAAACCCCTATACCGCCAATGTGATCTGCAACAAGGTGGCCCGCTATTATCCTGATTTTGTGCATGGCAAAGCGCGCCTGACGCATCCGCTCAAACGGGTGGGGCCACGCGGCGCGGGCCAGTTTGAGCGGATCAGCTGGGAGGCGGCGCTGGATATGGTGCATGCGGGCTTTACCAAGGCCATCGCGGCCCATGGGCCACAATCGGTGCTGCCCTTCAACTATGCCGGCCCCCATGGTGAGCTGGCAGGCGGCTCTATGGACCGGCGGTTCTTTTACAATATGGGCGCCAGCCTGCTCAATCGCGGGCCTCTGTGTGGCGGGGTCCGGGGCGGCGCCTATGCCAGCGTCTTTGGCGCGGCCCCCGGCATGCCACCGATGCAGCTGGCGCATTCCGATCTGGTGCTGATCTGGGGCAACAATGTCACCGTCTCTAATCTGCATCTGGCGCCCCTGCTGAAAAAGATGCGCGCCCGTGGTGGCGCGGTGGTGGTGATTGACCCCAAGCGGATCAAGATCGCGGAACAATGCGACATGCACCTGCAATTAAGGCCCGGCACCGATGTGGTGCTTGCCATGGCACTGGCCGCCGAGCTGGAGCAGCGTGCGGCGCTGGATCACGCGTTTATCGCCAATTGGGTCGCCGGTTTTGAGCCCTATATGACGCAGGCCCGGCAGTACGGTGTGGCGCGGGTAGTCGAGATCTGCGGCATCAGCGCTGCCGAGTTCCACGCGCTGGCCGATCTGATGCAGGCGGCCAAAACAATGGCCTGCTGCTTTGGCAATGGGATTGAGAGGGGGCGCTCTGGCGGATCAGGCCTGCGCGCCGCCATGGTGCTGCCTGCCCTCATGGGGCATCACGGCAGGCTAGGCGCAGGGGTGCTGGCCAAATCCGGCGTCGCCACCCCAAAGACCCAGGCGCGTCTGCAGGGTGACCATCTGATCAAATCAGGCACCCGCACCTTTAACATCGTCGATCTGGCCAATGTGCTGCAGGATGACAGTCTGGACATCCCGATCAAGGCCACGATGATCTACAACCACAACCCGGTTGCAACCCACCCGGATCAGGCCAACCTGACCCTGGCGCTGATGCGCGAGGATCTGTTCATTGCCGGCTGTGATGTGGTGATGACCGACAGCATGGCCTATTGCGATGTGATCCTGCCTGCCGCCTCACATTTTGAGTTTGACGACATCTATGGCGCCTACGGCCAGAACTACCTGCAACGCGCGGCACCGGTGATTCCTTGCGTTGGCGAAAGCCTGCCCAATACCGAGATCTTCCGTCGTCTGGCCCAGCGCTTTGGCTATGACGACCCTGCGTTTCAGGCCAGCGACGCCCAGCTGATGGACGAGGCCATTGATGAGACCCATCCGCAGCTCAAAGGCCAACGCCCCAGCGAGATCCCGCTGGATCGCGCCATCGAGATGAAAGCGGCGGATGGCGCAGACCCCGTGATGTGCAAAAACGTTGCCCCCGCCACGCCCTCGGGCCGGATCGAGCTGTTCAGCCAAAACTACGAAGATCTCTACGGCTATGGCGTGCCCCGCTATGAGGCGGTCGCACAGGCGCTGCCCCTGACGCTGATCACCCCCAGCTCGTCAAAACGCACCAATGCCACCTTTGGCAGTGATCCGGCCTCAACCGGCCCTGAACTGCTGGAGATGCACCCGACAGACGCGGCTGCACGCGGCTTGCAGGAGGGTGAGATCGTCTCGGTCTGGAATGCCCTTGGTGCGGTCACGCTGCAGCTTAAGATAAGCGATGCCACCCGTCCCGGCGTGCTCTATTCGCCAAAGGGCACCTGGCGCGGCACCTCACAGACCGGGTTCACGGTGAACGTACTGATCCCGGCAGATATCCGCACCGACATCGAGGATGGCGCCTGCTATCACGAGACCTTTGTCGAGGTGAAACGGGCACCATAAAGGGACAGGACATCAAAAAGTGTTGGGGCTGCACCCAAGACAGTCTCTTTGCTGATCCAAAGGACGCTTTGGGTCAGAGGCAGGCGCCCTAGGGCATGGCCCTAGCTGCCATAGGTCTGGCCCCAACGCTCAATCAGCTGCTGTTGCAGGCGTTTGGCCTTTTTGTTCCAGGCCCTTGCCCCCTGTGGCCGTTCGCGTTCCGCCCGGCTGATGCGCGCCCGCGCCCTGGTGTCGGCGGCAAAGATCGTAAAGGCCAGCGTGGCCCCACCCGGTGTGGTGACAAAGCCGCCCAGCCCGGAGACAAAGTTCAGGGTGCCCGTCTTGGCCGCCACCTTGATGGGATGCGCCTTGATCACCCGCCCCTTGGCATCCCGCATTGGGAATGACTTGAGCAGCGGCTTCAGCGTCCCCGCCTTATAGGCTGCCACCAGTACAGCAAGCAGCGCATTGGGCGTCACCCGCGAGTCTTCGCCGAGGCCAGAGTGATCCACCATGCGGACCGAGGAAACCCCGTATTTGGCCTTGACCCAGCGCGACATCTCAGTCGCGGACTCCTTTAGCCCGCCAGGCCGTTTGCCACGTTTGGCAGTGGCGGCCATACCAATCATCTCGGCCATCAGGTTGTTAGAGTATTTCAACATCCCCTTCAGCATCAGATCCAACGGCGGGCTGTGATGCTGCGCCAAAAGCCGCGCCGCAGGCAGCGTAGAGATCTGCTTGGCCGCCTTCAGCTTAATCCCGTGAGAGCGGGCCATGGTGGCAAACACATCCGCCGCATAATCCGCAGGCCGTCGCACCGGCAACCAGCGCGCGCCGCCTTTGCCCAGCGCCTGACTGGCCACCGTCCAATAATCAGCCCCAGCGCGATCCGCATAGGTGTAGACTGGTAGCGCGCGATTGGCGACTTTCATCCGTGCCATGCTGACCTCGGGGCGGTATTTCTCGGTGCGGGCATCCATATTGACAGACCAGCCCTTACCGGCCCGTTTCCATTCAAAATGCACCCTATTAAAGTTCAGCGCGATACCGGAAACCGCAGGGCTATAGCCCACATGGTCGGGTTGGTCGCCATCAATGGAGCGCACCTGAGGCAGTGCCCCATCGTAGACTTTGAAAGCACCGCGCACTTCACGAATGCCCGCGTTCTTAAGTGCGCGTGCCAGCTGTGCCAAATGATCGGTGTTCAGCATCGGATCGCCCCCACCGGCAAGGATCAGATCCCCCTGCAGAACGCCGCCGCTCGCGGTCCCCGTCGCAAGGATTCGGGTGGTAAACCGATGATCCGCGCCAAGGCTATCCAATGCATAAAGCGCTGTCAGCGCCTTGGCGACGCTGGCTGGCGGCAGGGCCAGCTCTGCGTCATGCGCCTCCAGCTGCTTGCCTGTTTTCACCTCTGCGACGGCACAGGCCACCTGACCGGACAAGCCAGAGCCTGCCAGTAGCGCCTTGAGGCTGGCCGCAGACCCCGCGCCCGAGGTGACACGGCCCAGCGCAGCCCCGCCCCGCCCAACAGGGCGCAGAGAGGTCAGTGGCGCATTGGCCAGGGCTACCGGGGCGGTCAGCGCTGCGGCGGCGGCAGTAAGGAAAAAGCGTCTCGATAACATGTCAGTCAATATCTATTAAAATTGCTACTAAACGGCAAATAAAGCCCAAAGCTTGTTTATGTACCATAGCTGATACTCCATCCGCGACAAAAACACCTGTACAAAGACCTGCGCAGAAATCTTCTCCTCTCAGAAGAAAAGGCGCTGGCTGCAGGCAGGATCGCGCGGCAAAGGGTCGGCAAAGTGGCAAATTTGGGCTCTTTTTTGGCTCAAAAGGCTACACAGCGGCAGCGGCGGACCAATCCCCCTTGGCGCGGATCGCGGTAGAGCTGGCCGCCACCATGGGCACATTGACAAAACACCAGGCCGGCACCGGGGCCTGCGCCAGGCTTTGACTTTGGCCATCCTTGAGCATCTGAGCGCGATAGATCCGCGCCGCAGGTGACAGCCGCGCCGAAATCCGATCTCCCGGCCGCGCCAACACGCCCACCGGCACCGTCTCAAGGATCTCACGCCAATCCTTCCAAAGATGGAAATGGGCCAGATTGTCTGCTCCCATCAACCAGGTAAAGCGCACTCCTGGGTAGTGCCGGCGCAACTCGCGCAGGGTCTCGGCCGTGTAGCGTGTGCCAAGGCGGGCCTCGATATCGCTGATCCGCACCCTTGGGTGTTGCATAACCCTCTGCGCGGCGGCAATGCGGCGCGCCATGCTGGCAGGCGCGCGGGGTTTGAGCGGGTTGCCCGGTGAGACCAGCCACCAGAGCTGATCGAGATTAAACCGCTGCAGCGCGGCGCGACTGATCTGCACATGCCCCAGATGGGCCGGATCAAACGACCCGCCCAGCAGCCCCACGCGCATCCCGTCCCGTAGATATGGCAAACCCTGTCTCATGTAACAGCTGATGCACATAATCTGTGACAAGATCAATCAGTTGGCACTGCCTGAGGCCTGAAAACCCGAGATCCGCGTGTCGTGGCCACCCCTAACTTAAGCAACCCCGATTGCCCCCGCCGCTCCCATCCGCTATCACACCAGCCAGCAAAGTTTCCCCAGCACGGAGCAGTCACATGGCCGCCTATCAATACGTCTACCACATGCAGGGTGTCTCCAAGACCTACCCCGGTGGCAAGAAATGCTTTGAAAACATCCACCTGTCCTTTCTCCCCGGCGTAAAAATCGGTGTTGTCGGCGTCAACGGTTCCGGTAAATCCACCCTGATGAAAATCATGGCCGGCCTCGACAAGGATTTCACCGGTGAGGCCTGGGCCGCCGAAGGTGCCCGCGTCGGCTATCTGCCGCAGGAGCCAAAGCTGGACGAGAGCCTCACCGTGCGTGAAAACGTCATGCTGGGCGTGAAGGCCAAGAAAGACATCCTGGATCGCTACAATGAGTTGGCGATGAACTACTCGGACGAGACCGCCGAAGAGATGGCAGAGCTGCAGGACGTGATCGACTCGCAGGATCTGTGGGATCTGGACAGCCAGATCGATGTCTCGATGGAGGCGCTGCGCTGCCCGCCGGATGACGCCGAGATCGCCAATCTTTCCGGTGGTGAGAAACGCCGGGTTGCCCTGTGCAAACTGCTGCTCGAAGCGCCCGACATGCTGCTGCTTGACGAGCCGACCAACCACCTCGACGCCGAAACCATCGCCTGGCTGCAACAGCACCTGATGGACTACAAAGGCACCATCCTGATCGTCACCCACGACCGTTATTTCCTCGACGATATCACCAGCTGGATCCTTGAGCTTGACCGCGGCAAGGGCATCCCCAACGAGGGCAACTACTCTGACTGGCTGGAGCAAAAGGCCAAACGTCTGAGCCAGGAAGCCCGCGAGGACAAATCCAAGCAGCAGACGCTGGAGCGCGAGCTGGACTGGATGCGTCAGGGTGCCAAGGCACGTCAGGCAAAATCCAAGGCCCGGATTAACGCCTATAACGACCTGGCCGAGCAGTCCGAGCGCGAAAAGCTGACCCGGGCCCAGATCGTCATCCCCAACGGCCCGCGTCTGGGCAGTAAGGTAATCGAAGTCGAAGGTCTCGCCAAACACTATGGTGACAAACAGCTGGTCGCGGGCCTGTCGTTTGATCTGCCCCCCGGTGGTATTGTCGGCGTCATCGGTCCCAACGGCGCCGGTAAGTCCACCCTGTTCCGTATGCTCACCGGCCAGGAGCAGCCCGACGAGGGCTCTGTCAGCTATGGCGACACGGTCAAACTGTCCTATGTGGACCAGTCGCGCGACGATCTGATCGACACGGAAACCGTCTGGCAAGCCATCTCCGGCGGTGCCGAGATCATCGAGCTGGGCGACGCACAGGTGAACTCCCGCGCCTACTGTTCCTCGTTCAACTTCAAGGGTGGCGATCAGCAAAAACCGCTGAACCTGCTGTCGGGTGGTGAGCGCAACCGCGTCCACATGGCGCGCCTGCTGAAAGAGGGCGGCAACGTGCTGCTGCTTGATGAGCCGACCAACGATCTCGACGTGGAAACCCTGCGGGCGCTCGAAGACGCGCTGGTTGATTTTGCCGGCTGCGCCGTGGTGATTTCACACGACCGCTTCTTCCTTGACCGGATCTGCACCCACATGCTGGCCTTTGAAGGCGACGCGCATGTTGAATGGTTCGAGGGCAACTTTGAAGACTACGAGGAAGATAAGAAACGCCGTCTGGGAGCCGATGCTCTGGAGCCCAAGCGCCTGAAGCACAAGAAGTTTGTGCGGTGA
>JAWUWF010000100.1:0-15855 GCA_034111985.1 Pseudophaeobacter sp. | reverse complement strand
GCTTTTGGACAGCTACGAGGGCACCGTGCTTTTGGTCAGCCACGACCGGGATTTCCTGGACCGGGTTGCCACCACCACCATCGCTATGGAGGGCGACGGCAAGGTCACCGCCTATGCCGGCGGCTGGAGTGACTATATCAGTCAACGGGGTGGTTTGCCGGGGGCGGAAAAGGCCGGAAAATCCCATAAAAACAAATCCCAAAAGGCGAAAGCTAAGGCAGAAGCCGCCGCCAAGGATGGTCTGAGCTTCAAAGAAAGACACCGTCTGGAAGCCCTGCCGGCTGAGATGAAGCGTCTGGAGCAGGAGATTGCCAAACTGGAGCAATTGATGGCGGATCCGGCGCTCTTTACCCGGGAACCTGTCAAGTTCAAGAAGGCCACCGAAGCCCTGGTCGAACGTCAAGAAAAGCTGGCGTCGGCCGAGGCGGAATGGCTGGAGTTGGAGGAAAAGTCCGAAGGGTAGGCAGCACCGTGGCGTCTCATGATGATTAACCATTTTTAATATATGGTTATCGCAGTGTCTTCATCTAAAGAAGGGCGTGCCTCAGTAGGTATGCGATTTTCCCTGATGCCCCCGCGGCGACAGATGCCCCAGCGGCGACAGTGGCTTGGCTCATGTGTGCTGGGGGCCGGTCTTTTATATGCCCGTTCAGCCAGGGCCGGAACCTGGGACCATGACTGAACGGGCACTGAACTTTCGTTTTCTGAGTGCCCGTTCATTCCCGTTAGGGTTTCAGCTTTAGCGAGCAGATCAGCGCATCCGCAGGGCGCCATCAATGCGAATGACCTCACCGTTGAGATAGCCCATCTCGGTGATGAAACCCGCCAGACGGCCGTATTCGGCTGGATCGCCAAGGCGGACAGGGTTTGGCACATCAGCGGCAAGTTGCTGTTGTACCTCTTCGGGCAGACCGGCCAGCATCGGGGTCATAAAAATGCCGGGGGCAATGGTCATAACCCGGATGCCACTGGAGGCCAGATCCCGCGCCATGGGCAGGCACATGCCAACCACACCGCCTTTTGAAGCTGCATAGGCCACCTGGCCTTTCTGGCCGTCAAAGGCGGCAATAGAGGCCGTGTTGATGATCACGCCACGGGCACCGTCGGCCTCGGGGGTATTTTTGGCAATCTCAATGGCGGCAAGGCGGGCAACATTAAAGGTGCCAACCAGATTGATGTCGATGGTGCGCTGATAGGCGTCCAGCGGATGGGCGCCGTCGCGGCCGATGGTCTTGATACCATAGGCGATCCCAGCGCAGTTCACACAGACCGAAATCCGTCCCATCTTTTCAACAGCAAATGCGATGGCCGCAGTGACCGAAGCCTCGTCTGTGACATCGGTTTGAACAAAGTGCCCGCCGATTTCAGCCGCGACCATCGGGCCGCGCTCAGCATCTCGGTCGAGAATGGTGACGTTGGCCCCCATTTCAGAAAAATGGCGGGCGGTGGCTTCACCCAGGCCAGAGGCGCCTCCGGTGACAATGGCGCAGGTCTGTGCAAGTTTCATGAGCGGAGATCCTTAAGGTATCTGAACGTGTGTTCAATAAGTACCAGATGCTGCAGATCTGTCTAGCGCTTCGTGGCGCTCATGCGCTTGCGATCAAACCGCGCCAGCGGGCTCAAAATCCGTCCCATGGGCGGCCAGAGCAGCCAGGTGCCGCCAAGCTGAGAGACTTTGGCACCTGTTCCAAGCTTGAAGCGGGCCAGGCCGGGCGCCTCTTCTGTATTGATAACGCCAAGATCCAGATGACGGCAGCCCTTGGATGCTAACCAGTCCATCGCCTCCCACAACAGCAGGTTATGGGCTGACAGCACCTTGCCGCGCGGGGTGGTGTGCGCAATGTGATAGGTAGCACCCGCGCCGTGGCGCAGAATGAGAACGGCCGCGATCACCTCTTTGCCTTCAAAGGCCTGGAAGAGCTTTGCCTGCCCCTTGTTTTGCTGCGCATAGGCCAGGGTTAGCGCAACGGGCCAACTGCGATAGCCACGACTGATTTGTTGCGCAAGATCTGCGTACAAGAGCCAGTGATCCGGATTTACAGGCATGTTCTGTCGACTTGTTCTCACCCCCTGGGATCTGCTGTGGGATTGGGAATGGGTCAAGCGGTTGCGCCATTTCTGGTGCAAACCCGCATGACGCTGCTCTTGGCTTGGCGTAAGGTCTAGCACGGCGACGTGGGCGGGGCTCACAAGAGCCAGCGCGCCGATTTGTCCAAGCTGGGGCGTGGGGCGGTCAGGGGACAGAATCACAGGCGTACGGCCGAGGTCCCTTGCCTGCAGCGCGGCAACCAGGGATTTGGGCTGAGAGATCTGCGCGCGGTTCACCATTGCGAGCGTGATCCCTGTCATAAACCGACGCCGGGTGACCAGGATGTTATCCATGTCTTTCAGAACCAAAGGCTCTTGGCCATTGGCGCGCAGGGCACGTTCAAACTCAGGTGTTTGCGATAAGGCGCGCAAGGTTTCGCCCTCTTTGGCTGCGGGGAGGAGACTGTCTGAAGATTGGAAATCCAGCATGGCTCTATTTACCAATCAGAAACCTAAATGATGGTTAATGAGAAAATGAAAAAGCACATAGCGGTTCTGGGCCAGGTCGCCCCCAATCCCCGGATAACACTGGCGGCAGCATTTGTTCTGGCAACGGTACTCTCCATTCCTGTTTTCCTGATTTTGACGCTGGTGGAAGTTTTGTTCTTGTGAGGCGCCCTCTGCCCAAGGCAATGCAAGCGAGCGCTCCCGTGGCCGCTGTTGCCTTTGGCAGGCCAAGACAACAGCGGCCTTTGGGCATAGCACTGCGCCAGGCACAGTGCGGTTGCACCAAACCAGAAGTTTTGCGTGAAATAATGTTATGGTAAGAGGTTAGCTGGTTTCGTTGCGCGCTGAGTTCACGCGAATGGGGCTATTAGTTTCGATAGCCTCGTTCGTCCTGGTATTGCCGTACCGCGCGACCGCGACGCGCCTTGGCGCGGCGCTTGGCCCAACAATGCAGGGACGCCCGGATGGGCTGCCCGGAATTGGCGGGAGAGCTATGAGGCTGTGACGGCGGACGCAGTCAGGATGCAATCAGGGATGGGAAAAATCAGGGAGCACAAAAAACGATGCGCCAAGGCACACCGTTTTTGATTTGGATAAATCAGATTTTTCTTAGTCGGTCAGCTGAACCAACGCGTGGCGCTTTTTACCAGCGCTCAATTTGATCGGGCTGGACAGGGCCGCGGCATCAATGATCAAGCCGGCATCCCCAAGTGGCGCATCATCCAGCTTAGCGCCGTTCTCCGAGATCAGACGTTTGGCATCTTTTCCGGATTTGGCCAGGCCTGATTTGACAATCAGCTGAACGATCGAGATACCGTCGCCAAGCTCTGCCGCAGACAGGGACAGCGTTGGCAAATCATCGCCAACCCCGCCTTTTTCAAACACCTCTCGTGATGTGGCTTCCGCCGCCGCCGCGGCCCCGGCCCCGTGCAGCAGGCCTGTCACCTCATTTGCGAGGATCACTTTGGCTGCATTGATCTCTGAGCCTTCCAGCGCGCCCAAGCGTTCGCATTCGGCCACAGGCAGCTCGGTATAGAGCTTGAGGAAGCGGCCAACATCCGCATCGGTGGTGTTGCGCCAGAACTGCCAGAATTCATAGGGAGAGCGCATCTCCGGGTTAAGCCAAACAGCGCCATCCTGGCTTTTGCCCATCTTTTTGCCATCCGATGTGGTCAAAAGCGGTGAAGTCAGCCCATAGATCGAGTTGTCCAGCACCCGGCGTGTGAGGTCGATACCATTGATGATATTGCCCCACTGGTCAGAGCCACCCATCTGCAGAATACAGCCGTAGCGGCGGTTCAGTTCAAGGAAGTCATAGGCCTGCAGAATCATGTAGTTAAATTCCAGGAACGACAACGATTGCTCGCGGTCCAGGCGCGACTTGACCGATTCAAAGGCCAGCATCCGGTTCACTGAAAAATGGCGGCCAATATCGCGCAGGAACTCAAGGTAGTTGAGCCCGTCCAGCCATTCGGCATTGTTCAGCATCAAGGCCTTGTTGGGTGCATCACTGTCGTAGTCGATATAGGCCGAAAACACCTTTTTGATGCCAGCAATATTGTCGTCGATCTGCGCTTCGGTGAGCAAAGGCCGCTCGTCAGCGCGAAATGATGGGTCACCCACCTTTGTGGTGCCGCCACCCATCAGAGTGATTGGCTGATGACCCGTTTTCTGGAACCAGCGCAGCATCATGATCTGGATCAGCGAGCCCACATGCAGTGATTTTGCAGTGGCGTCAAAGCCGATATAGGCCGGGCGCACACCCTGCATCAGGGCCTCATCAAGGCCTTGATAATCGGTGCAGTCAGCAAGGAACCCGCGTTCCATCATGACAGCGACGAAGTCCGATTTTGGGTGATAGGTCATAATATGCCTCGGCTTGGGGTTTGCGCCGTGTTGTATAAAACGCAAATGCCCCACATGGAACCTGTTTTCCCGACTATTTTGCGGCTGTATTCTGGCCCTGTATCATGGTCGGCGACAGCCTGCTATGCAACAGAGCACGAATCCGGGAGGCGCGACGATTATCCCGGGATCAAAACACGAGGCAAATAATGAGCAAAGCGATCGCAAAAACAGGCGTGGTGCGCGCTTTGGGCGCCATGAGCGGCACCTCTCTGGACGGGGTGGATGTGGCGGTGGTCGAGACCGACGGACATCGTATTTCGGGGTTTGGCCCCAGCCGGTATCATCCCTATCGCGCAGCCGAGCGGACTGTTCTGCGTGACGCTCTTGGACTCTGGCATGGCCCAGAGGTCCTTGCCGCCACCAAGGTGGTTGAGGCTGCGCATCTGGCGGCACTCACAGGGTTTGAAGGCATTGAACTGGTTGGCTTTCATGGTCAGACTCTCGCCCACGCGCCGCGTCTGCAGGGGACCTTGCAGGTGGGTGATGGCGGGGCTTTGGCCGCAGCGTTGAACCTGCCGGTGGTCTGGGATTTTCGCACGGATGATGTGAAGCTGGGCGGTGAGGGGGCTCCTTTGGCGCCATTCTTTCACTTTGCCTGCGCTAAATATATCAAGGCAGAGGCGCCGTTTTGCTTTTTGAATCTGGGTGGCGTTGGTAATATCACCTATGTCGATCCGCGTTTTGACAGGCCCGAAGAGGCGGGAGCACTGCTGGCCTTTGACACGGGGCCTGCAAATGCGCCGATCAATGACCTTATGCAGGCGCGTCTGGGGCAGCCTTGCGACGAGGATGGGCGGATTGCCAGCTCTGGAATGGTTGAAACCGGCGCGCTGGAGTTGTTTCTGGCCGAGCCATATTTCTCAAAGATGCCGCCTAAATCTTTGGACCGGAATGACTTTTCTGAAATGATCGACCTGGTGAAAGAGCTGAGTGATGCGGATGCCACCGCAACCCTGACAGCTATGTGTGCGGCCTCGGTTGCGCAGGGCATGGAGCATTGCCCGCAACCGCCTTCGGTGGTTTTGGTGACCGGCGGTGGGCGTCATAATCCGGTGCTGATGCAGATGCTGGCTGTTTCGTTGGACTGCCCGGTCAAGCCTGTTGAGGAGGTCGGCCTTGATGGCGATATGCTGGAGGCGCAGGCTTTTGCCTATCTGGCGGTGCGGGTGGCCCGGGGGCTGGCGACCTCTTGTCCCAGCACGACGGGCGTCGGTGCCTGTGTCGGTGGGGGCGTCATCAGTGTGCCTGACGAGGCCTAAGCTCTTAGTCGTTTGACGGCGCCCCGCTGATCAAATCACTCTTGTGCTGCGGGCTCTTGTTGGCGTGGAATGTCAAATTCTGACGGGGCCAACTCAAACCCCTCAAACTGAAAGCCAGGAGATACCGTGCAGCTTATGAGAGTAAAGTCGCCGGTGCTGCGGGCGGCCTGCCAATGCCCCTTGGGCACGATGAGCTGTGGCTGCCCTGTGGTCAGATCCGGGCAAAGAAGATGGTCCTTTGCAGGCCCTTGGTCCGTGTCGGCTAGCGATAGCCCCAGCGGGGCTCCGGCATGATACAGCCAGATTTCAGCGGCATCCACCCGGTGCCAATGGCTGCGCTCGCCTGCGCGCAGCAGAAAATAGATGCAGGTGCCGCTGGGGCGTCCTGTGTTTTCAGCCGCCCATGTCTGGCGATACCAGCCTCCCTCGGGATGCTGCGCGAGTTGCAGTTTTGTAATGATTTCCTCTGCAGTCATGCCTGACCTCACCTTCGCTCTGGTATTATTGTAATTGCAGCATATCTTTGCTGCATGACAGTGCAAATCCCGTTTGATAATTCGTATGCCCGACTGGGCCCTGGTTTTTATACAAAACAGTTGCCGGAGCCAGTAAGGGCTCCGCGCCTCATTGCCTTCAACCAATCCCTGGCAGAACTGCTGCAGGTCGGGGTCGGAGATCTGCAGGAGATGGCAGAGGTC
The DNA here is from genome assembly GCA_034111985.1 of Pseudophaeobacter sp. Classification (GTDB taxonomy): domain Bacteria; phylum Pseudomonadota; class Alphaproteobacteria; order Rhodobacterales; family Rhodobacteraceae; genus Pseudophaeobacter. The sequence goes on along the minus strand of JAWUWF010000100.1, from coordinate 9,455 downwards.
TTTGGCGGCAACCAGATGCCCCAGGGTGCGGAGCCATTGGCGCAGGCCTATGCGGGGCATCAGTTTGGCAACTTCAACCCAAAATTGGGCGATGGACGCGCGCTTTTGTTGGGAGAGGTTCTGGGGACGGATGGCAAGCGCTATGATATCCAACTCAAAGGCGCGGGCCGTACAGCCTATTCCCGGCAAGGGGATGGACGCGCCTGGATGGGGCCTGTGCTGCGCGAATATGTTGTGTCCGAAGCCATGCATGCCCTGAGAGTTCCGACCACCCGGGCGCTGGCCGCGGTTGCGACGGGAGAGACTGTGTGGCGCGAGGGCGGGTTACCTGGCGCAGTTTTGACACGGGTTGCCTCCAGCCATCTGCGGGTTGGGACCTTTCAGTTCTTTGCGGCGCGCAGAGATGCCGAGGCACTGAAGACACTGACCAACTATGCGATCGCCCGCCACTATCCCCAGGCGCAGGGTCCCATGGGGCTGTTGCGTGCGGTGCGCGATGCGCAGGCGGGGCTGATCGCGGCCTGGATGTCAGTAGGCTTTATCCACGGTGTGATGAATACAGATAACTGTGCAATCTCCGGTGAGACTATCGACTATGGTCCCTGTGCCTTTATGGATAGCTATAGCGCTGAGCAGGTTTATTCATCCATTGATCGCATGGGGCGATATGCCTATTCAAATCAGCCGAGTATCGCTGTGTGGAACCTGGCTCAGCTTGCCACAGCGTTGATTCAGCAATTGGATGACCCGCAAGCGGCCGTTGAGGAAGCCACCGCGATCATTCATGCCATGCCGTCTTTGATCGAGGTAGAGTGGCTGCGTCTCTTTCGGCGCAAGATTGGGCTCACGACGGTTATGAACGGGGACCTGGAACTGGTTTCTGACCTGTTGCAGCGGATGGCAGAGGGACGGGCAGATTTCACCAATACCTTCCGTGGATTAAGCGAAGGGCGGGCACGCGAAGAGTTTGATGACCCGACTGTTTATGACATTTGGCACGAGAAGTGGATGCAACGACGGGCGAACGAGCATGAGCCAGAAGCGCTGATGCAAACATGTAATCCGGTCTACATCCCCCGCAACCATCGCATTGAAGAGATGATCTCGGCTGCGATTTCAGGTGACTTTTCTTCGTTTGAACGCTTGAACAGGGTTCTGGCCAGACCCTTTTCTGTTCAAGAAGGTGAAAGTGATCTGCGTCGGGCGCCAGCTTCAAACGAGGTTGTCAGGGCAACGTTTTGTGGCACCTGACGGAGATTTACCTGAACCGGAGCGCTTCCCCCAACCGCTGCTGTTGCATCTTGATGCAATGGAGTGGGCGGGAGAGGCTGGCCTTTTGGCGATGAATGTGAGCCGGGCTGAGGTCTGTAATCACGGGGGCGGCTGTTTCCTTTGGTGCAATTGGGCACGACTGTCGTGAAATCTTGGGACTTACCATGTCTGAAACTATGCTCCGGCTTGCCAGCTATAACATCCAGAAATGCATTGGGCTTGATCTGCGACGCCAGCCGCGCCGTATTTTGCAGGTTCTTGATCAGGTTGGTGCCCAACTCGTTGTGCTGCAAGAGGCAGACAAGCGCCTGCCGCCGCGTCCTGCGGCTTTACCGCAGTTTGTTGTCAACGAGGCTGGATGGCAGGCGGTGGATCTGGGCGGCGCCGGGTCTCTGGGGTGGCATGGAAACGCGATTCTATGGAAGGGGCAGGGCGTCGAGCTTCTCGATCAGGGCCATATTCCGCTGCCCGGTTTAGAGCCGCGCGGAGCCGTCTGGGCCAGTTTTCTGACCCAGATTGGGCCCTTGCGGGTTATCGGTGCGCATCTTGGGCTTACCGCAGGGGCGCGGCGTGAGCAGGTGCAGCGCATGGCGAACAGAACGCGGGACTGGGCGGATATGCCGATTGTCTGGGCCGGGGATTTTAATGACTGGGCGATCAAGCCAAGCTTCTGCGCTCTTGCTCCTGACATGACATTCCTGCCACCAAAACCCAGCTTTCCTGCGATCAGACCCCTGGCTGCATTGGACCGAATCGCACTTGGCAAAGGGCTAAAGGCGATAGATTCGGGGGTGCATCTGGCACAGCCAGCCCATATTGCCTCGGATCATTTGCCAATCTGGGCTGACCTGGTCGCCGACCAGAAATAGGCCTTACGCGGGGTGCGGTCAGGCCTGTTGCGCAGGCTTGCGGGTATGGATTTCACGGGCACAACGCATTTTTGACCCCAGGTACAAAAAATGGCGCCCGTTATGTGCAGGGCGCCAGATTTCAGTTCATTAGATTATGCTTCCAGAGGCTTTATGCCCCTAAAGACCTCAGGTCGCCTGACGACGTTGGCTACTGGATGCGCCGCCGGGCTTGCCGCCCGAACGCGCGCCGCCGCCGCCCTGAGACTGGCCACGGCTACCGCCGCCGCCACTACCGCCACGACGCCGGTTGCCACCACCACCGGGCTTGCCGCCAGGTTTGCCTCCGGGACGCCCGCCGCGCGGTGCACTTGCGCCCGGCATTGGCTCCCATGGGGTGCCCGAAGCGGTTGGAATAGTGATTTTCATCACCTTCTGGATCGCCTTCAGCTCGTCCATCTCGTCTGGTGCGCAAAAGGCCACGGCCTGACCTTCTTTGCCAGCGCGGGCCGTCCGGCCGATGCGGTGCACATAGGCATCCGCCACATTGGGCAGCTCGTAATTGTAGACGTATTTAACGTCCGGGATATCCAGACCACGGGCGGCAACATCTGTTGCAACCAGAACCTTGATCTGACCGGATTTGAACGCCGCCAGGGCGCGTTCGCGCTGCCCCTGGCTTTTGTTGCCATGGATAGCCGCGGCAGCAAAGCCGGATTTCTCCAGCACTTTCATCAGCTTTTCCATACCGTGTTTGGTACGGCCAAAGACCAGCGTGCGCTCATCTTTATGGGCGCCAACAAGCTCTTTCAGCAGGCTCAGTTTTTCAGCCTTGGCAATGAAATGCACGGATTGCGTCACCTTGGCGGCGGGCTTGCCTGGAGGGTTCACTTCAATGCGCACAGGGCGTTTGAGGTAGGAATTGGCGATTTCGTTCATCTGTTTGGGCATAGTCGCCGAGAACAGCATGGTCTGACGCTCAACAGGCAGCAGTGCCGAAATTTTGCGCAGGGCGTGGATAAAGCCGAGATCCAGCATCTGGTCGGCCTCGTCCAGCACCAGAAAGTCGCAGGAGCCAAGATCCAGCGCCTTGCGGTCAAGAATGTCGAGCAGGCGGCCAGGGGTGGCGACCAGAATATCGGTGCCACGCGAGATCCGCTGGATCTGCGGGTTGATCGATACACCGCCAACCACCAGACCGATTTTCATCGGAGTGCCTTCGGTCAGATCTTTCAAAGTTGCGGCGATCTGGTTGGCCAGCTCGCGGGTCGGGGCCAGAACCAGTCCGCGCACAGTATGGGCGGCAGGCTTGCGGCCATAGTCCAGCATACGGGCGATCAGAGGCACGCCAAAGGCAGCGGTCTTGCCGGTGCCGGTCTGGGCCACGCCCAGCACGTCTTCGCCGTTCAGCGCATGCGGAATGGCGCGCGCCTGGATCGGTGTCGGGTCATTGAGACCCATATCAGCCAAACGGGCCAGCAAGACATCGGGCAGGCCCATTGTTGAAAATTCAGTCACGTATCGTCCTTTCGCGGCTTTGTGCCAGAGGCAAAAGCCGTGTGAGCCAGTCGCACAACGCGCTGGCTTTTGGTGGGGCAAGCCCTCAAACGGGCGCTGGCGAATGCCAGGCCGCTGGGTTTGCGAGTGCCCCACGCGTGATTTTGGGAACCTTGGCACTTCACTAAACATCGGATGTATCGCACTATCATGGTGCGTCCGGGCTGTCTCTGCTCACGCGGCAGGGAAGTATGCCTGACCTTCACATGGGGGTAACTCTGGATAAAGTCAATGAGGAGATCGCGGCGAATTTTGGTTTTCGTCGGCGCTTTGTTTGATTACACAGGTAACCCAGACCAGGGAACCCAGACCAGTGGACGGAAAGCAAAACGTGATGACGATTATCGCCCGATGTGAGGCCAAGGGCCTGCGGATGACCGGCCAGCGCCGGGTGATTGCCCGTGCTCTGCAGGACAGCGCCGATCACCCTGATGTCGAAGAACTCTATGCACGCGCCAGTGCGCTGGATGCGGGCATCTCGCTTGCCACCGTGTATCGTACGGTGAAGCTGTTTGAGGAAGCCGGCATTCTGGACAGGTTGGAGTTTGGCGACGGCCGTGCCCGCTATGAGGATGCGGATCGCGATCACCACGATCACCTGATTGATATCAATACGGGTGAGGTGATCGAGTTTTGCGACCCGGATATCGAGGCACTGCAGGAACGGATCGCCGCCAAGCTTGGCTTTCAGCTCAAGGGGCACAAGCTTGAGCTCTACGGTGTGCCGCTGAACAAGAAGGCCCCTGTTGATAACGCCCCTGTTGATAAGGGGCCTATTGATACGGGACCTATTGATACGGGGCCGGTTGATAGGGTGCATGTCGCGAAAGACCCGGTCGAGAAGGGCTAGCTGCGCGCATGCCTGGCTAAAGGCGCCAGAAACGGGACGTTTGGCATAGGGCGCATCCGGCCCATCAATTTTCGTGATGTTTAAGCGAACAAGTTGTGGTGCGCTGTGTCGTAAAGAGACTTGCAGCAGGCCGAACTTGGTCGCATCCCGTATCAAAGGCTTCCCCTTGTCATTGAAGATAGCGGCGGCCTTTTTGCAGGAGGGACGCGCGTGAACAATCTGAATGGAATCCTCTTTGTCATCCTGTCGATGGCGGCCTTCACCATGGAGGACATGTTCATCAAGCGCCTGTCGGATGAGATGCCTGTTGGGCAAATTCTGATCCTGTTGGGCAGTGGCTCTGGGGCTGTGTTTGCGGCAGCGGCACTCTACAGAGGAGACAACCTTTTTGCACCGGCCGCCGGGCGCGGCGTGGGCTTGCTGCGCACGGCGGCTGAAGGTTTGGCGGCTATGGCCTTTGCCACGGCGCTGTCTCTGGTGGATATTTCTACTGTGGCTGCTGTGTTTCAGGCCCTGCCACTGGTGATTACCATGGGGGCGGCCCTGTTTCTGGGAGAACGGGTCGGCTGGCGGCGCTGGAGCGCGATTTGCGTTGGCTTTGTCGGGGTTTTATTGATTGTGCGACCCGGTTTTGAAGGCTTTGATCCTTCGGTATTTCTGGTGCTCTTTGCTGTTTTGATGGTGGCGGCCCGTGATCTGCTGACCCGCCTGGTTGATACGGCGGTTTCTTCTGCAGTGGTCAGTTTTCAGGCCTTTGCCTCGATGATTGTTGCCGGAGGGCTGTTGTTGGTCTTCACCTCGGGGGAGGTCACAGAAGTGGATGGATCGCAGGCGCTGATGATGCTGGGGGGCATCGTTTTCGGCGTCGTCGGGTATTATGCCATCGTGCTGGCAACCCGAATTGGTGATGCTGCTGCGATCACGCCATTTCGCTACAGCCGCTTGCTGTTTTCCATCCTGGTCGGGGTCTTGGTCTTTGGAGAGCGGCCTGATGCGCTGACCCTGGGGGGCGCTGCGCTGATCATTGCCTCTGGGCTTTACACCTTTGTGCGTGAACGTCGCCTGGCACGGCTGGAAATGCGTCTTGCACGCGAAGGCAAGGGCGCGCGCGCTGCGGCCTGTTGACCCAGAAGAGGGCATGGCAGATTTCGACAGCGATACCGGTGGCGCAAACAGTGAAATGTTAGCCCTAACCACGGTAGATATGTCATGTTAGCGGTAACGATGCCTGTTTACATTTCGCCCTTGGCTGCTATGACGCAGACATCTTTTGTTACAGTCAGGGACCGTCCAAATGAGCACGATTATCGACATTCACGCCCGCGAAATCCTCGACAGCCGGGGCAACCCGACGGTTGAGGTCGATGTGATCCTGGAAGACGGCACCATGGGCCGGGCTGCTGTGCCTTCTGGTGCCTCGACCGGTGCCCATGAGGCAGTTGAACGCCGTGATGGCGACAAAACCCGCTACCTTGGCAAGGGCGTGCTAGAGGCGGTCGCTGCCGTCAACGGCGAGATCGCCGAAGAGCTGGTGGGATTTGATGCCACTGAACAGGTCGCGATTGATGGCACCATGATCGAGCTGGACGGCACGCCAAACAAGGCGCGTCTGGGGGCGAACGCTATTCTCGGTGTGTCGCTGGCGGTGGCCAAGGCGGCTGCCGATTTCACCACTCAGCCCTGGTTTCGCGATGTGGGCGGCCCCTCGGCGCGCCTGCTGCCAGTGCCGATGATGAATATCATTAATGGCGGTGAACACGCTGACAACCCCATCGACATCCAGGAATTCATGATCATGCCGGTTGCGGCTGAAAACATTCGCGATGCGGTGCGTATGGGCGCTGAAGTCTTTCACACGCTGAAAAAAGAGCTCTCGGCAGCCGGCCTTTCCACCGGTATCGGCGACGAAGGCGGCTTTGCACCCAACATCGCCTCTACTCGGGAAGCGCTTGATTTCATTCTGAAATCCATTGAAAAAGCAGGCTATCGCCCCGGCGAGGAAATCTATCTGGCGCTGGATTGCGCCGCGACTGAATACTATAAGGATGGCAAATACGTGCTCTCAGGTGAGGGTAAAGTGCTGTCGTCTGGCGAGAATGTCGACTACCTCGCCGCGCTGGTGAACGACTATCCGATTATCTCTATCGAAGACGGCATGGGCGAAGACGACTGGGACGGCTGGAAGGCGCTGACCGACGCCATCGGCGACAAGGTGCAACTGGTGGGCGACGATCTCTTTGTCACCAACCCGGCGCGCCTGGCCGAAGGTATCAAGCGCGGCAGTGCCAACTCGATGCTGGTAAAGGTAAACCAGATCGGCACCCTGACGGAGACCCTGAAAGCGGTTGATATGGCGCATCGCGCTGGCTTCACCAATGTGATGTCGCACCGTTCCGGTGAGACCGAGGATGCGACTATCGCCGATCTCGCGGTTGCCACCAACTGTGGTCAGATCAAAACCGGCTCGCTGGCGCGCTCTGACCGTTTGGCGAAATACAACCAGCTGATCCGTATCGAAGAAGTTCTGGGTGAGGTGGCTGAATACGCTGGGCGCTCGATCCTGAAATAGGTATTTTGAAGAGCGGTTTCCAGGGAATCTCGGAACTTGAAATCTGAACGGGGTCGGGGCAGAAATGCCCTGGCCCTTTTATTTTTGGGACGTTTTTATGCTTCGCAAAATTGCCCATTTCCTGATCCGACGCGCCGAGAAGAGGCTGAATGTTTCTTTGGATTATACCCATGCCATCGCAGAGGCAGATTTTGGCCTTCTGTCGCGATACAACCGGATCTTTGGATTTTTGGACCCGAACCGAAACCTTCCGCCGGAGGCCTACCACGCGGCGCGGTTGATTAGCGCTCTGGCTGCCGATTGCGGCACCTGTGTCGAGGCGGAGATCAATTTGGCGCTGCAGGCTGGCCTTTCGAAACCTCTGATCAAGGCGATCCTGACCAATGGCACGCTGACACCTGAGCTGGCTGCGGTGGTGGCCCTGTCGCGGGCCGTGACTGCGGAACGCGCCGATGACAGCGAGGCGCGGGAGATCATTTTGCAAACCTTTGGCAAAAAAGGTTTGATTGAGCTGAGCTACGCGATGAATGGCGCGGCGCTGTTGCCGGGGATTAAGCGCGCCATGGGCTATGCCACGGCCTGCAATATCGGGCTGATGCGTAACCTGGACTAGACCAGACGTGGTTCCGCGCGCAGGCGGTACAACTGGTGGCCTATAGCACTTTGGTCATCAGCATAGATCTGTCGCGGGGCTGGAAACGCGCCCGTTGATACAGTCTTTGTGCCTGCTCATTGTCGCGGTCGACCTCCAGATGCAGCGCCTTGATGCCGGCCTCTGCCAGGGTCTTGGGCAGCTCTATCAGCACTTCGGTTGCAATGCCGCGGCCGCGCACCGCAGGGCGCACATAGATCTCATCGACAAAGCCATCCATGCCGCCAAATTCCACGGACCAACCAAAGGTCATCACGATATAGCCGATGGGCGCCCGGGTCGGGCCGATGATATAGACGGCACCATAGGGAATGCCCTGCAGCAGCGGCTCTATCCCGGCGCGACGCAGCTCAGGGCTGCTTTGCAGGCCTTCCTCGGCGTGAAAGGCCTCGACCAGCGACAGCAGCTTGTCCAGATGCTCGGGACGGGCCAGATGCAGTGAGGCGCTCATAGCCGGGCCAGACGTTGGGTGATAAGGTTAAAAAATCCATCGGCGTCAATATCGCTGATGAACAGTGCATTCGCTGGCCGCTCTGTGACACCCCACCAATCGGCCACGGTCATGCCAAGGGTCAGCTCGGACTGGGTCTCGACCCCGACATTGATATGCCGTCCCGCGAACAGCTCGGGCTGGATCAGATAGGCAATGACACAGGGGTCGTGCAATGGTCCGCCGTCAGAGCCATATTTGGCCATGTCAAAGCGTTCAAAGAAATCCAGCATCTCGGCAGTAAAGAGCCCGGCGCGGGTGTCCAATGCCCGCAGCGCTTCGATGCGCGCTCTGGTGGTCAGCGCCTTATGGGTGACATCCAGCGGCATCATGGTAATTTTAATGCCGGATTTCAGGACAATATCAGCAGCTTCCGGGTCAACGTAGATGTTGAACTCGGCAGCGGGTGTGATGTTGCCGACCTCAAAATAGGCGCCACCCATCAGGACAATCTCGTGCACCCGCTCTATGATATCAGGGGCGGCCTGAAAGGCGGCGGCGATATTGCTGAGGGGGCCAAGCGGGCAGAGGGTCACTGTCCCTGGGGCCTCACAGCGTAGGGTGTCGATGATAAAATCGACACCGTTTTGGACCTGGAGCGGCATTGTGGGTTCAAACAAGTCCGGTCCGTCCAACCCGGTCTTGCCGTGCACCTGTTCGGCGGTAACTAGGGCGCGTGACAGGGGGGCGGCGCGGCCGGCAAAGACTTTGATATCGCGGCGTCCCGCCACCTCGCAGATGATGCGGGCATTTGCTTCGGTGCGCGACAGTGGCACGTTGCCTGCGACGCAGGTGATCCCCAGCAGGTCTATTTCTTCCGGGCTGGCCAGCGCCAGCAGGATGGCGACGGCATCGTCCTGGCCGGGGTCTGTGTCGATGATCACCTTGCGGGCAGTGGAGTTGGGCATGGGGCGTCCTAAATTTTCAAGCAACAAGCCTTGCAGCCTGCGTGCGGATTGTCCAGCGGGGCAGGAAGGTCTCGTAGAGATCCAACACAGGGAAAGGGCAACCTAGCGCTGGCCGCGTTCGTCCCGTTTGACCGCATCCCAAAGCGCATCCATCTCGGCAAGGTCACTGTCTTGCGGGCTTTTACCACGGGTGGCCAGCTTGGCCTCTACACCTTCAAAGCGGCGGATGAACTTGGCATTGGCCTTGCGCAGGGCAGCTTCGGGCGCGACCCCCCGATGGCGGCCAAGATTGGCCATGTCAAACATCAA
>JAWUWF010000099.1:0-13692 GCA_034111985.1 Pseudophaeobacter sp. | reverse complement strand
AGGCTCATCTGGGCCACCACGGCAAAGATCAGCCCCGAGACGATCGAGCGCATATTGCCAGTTGCCGCCAGCACCAGCAGCCGCCCAGAGCAGCCGCGCGCCAGCACCATACCCGCGCCAAAGATCAGGCCGCCAATGATGGCCCCGGACCAGCTGCCAGGCACCGCCATCATACGGGCATCAGCGCTGCGCATCAGCCCCAGCAGCTCGGCCCCCTGCACCCAGACCACCGCCGTTGAAAACGTGAGCAACCAGACCGCCATCCGGTCGCCCAGCTGGCCGCGGGCGAACTCTACCGTGGCAGCGCGCAGGCAAAACTGCGAGCGCTGCGCCGCCACGCCAAAGGTGACACCGGTCAGCAGACCAAACAGCGCCGCCAGCGGGGCTTCGCCCAGGCGTTCCGCCAGGGTTTCAATAAGAGTAAGCAGATCCACGACCATGACCCTTTCGAATCTAATTCAATAAATCATATATGTGAAATTCTCTCTGGCAACCTTGATGCAGATCAGCCTCGGCGCGGCGCGCAGTTGCGCAGTGGCTCTGTGCGCAGATGCTTGCCTGCATGTGCAGCCTGTCTTTGGTCTCGCACCGGACGGAAAAGAGGCGTAGAGGACTGACATAATAAGACGGACTGGCATATCCAAACTGGCATATTCAAAAGGACTGGCATGTTTAAACCTCTCTCTCTGGATGCGGCCCGTCACCTGCCGCTATGGCGCCGTCCAACCACATTGCTTTTTGTGATGGCGATCTGCATGCCGATTGCGTTCAACGCCTGGTTTGCACTGCTCAACAACTTTGTCATCGAGGTGGCGCAGTTTGATGGCGCCGATATTGGCCTGCTGCACACAGTGCGTGAGATCCCGGGTTTTCTGGCGGTGGGGGTGATCGTCATCATCCTGTTCATGCGAGAACAGGTGCTGGGGCTGATCTCGCTGGTGATGCTGGGCATTGCCACCATGCTGACGGCCTGGTTCCCGTCACTGGGCGGCATTCTGATGATCACGCTGCTCAGCTCGATCGGGTTTCATTACTATGAGACGGTGAACCAGTCTTTGCAGCTGCAGTGGCTGCCAAAGGATCGCGCGCCGCAGATGCTGGGTTGGCTGATTGCCACTGGATCGGCCTCGACGCTGGTGGTCTATGGTCTGATCGTGCTGCTCTGGGAGCGCCTGGATCTGACATATAACATGGTCTTTATGACGGCAGGCGGGGTCACCACACTGATCGCGCTGTTCTGTCTGCTGGCCTATCCGCAGTTCGACTCTCCGACGCCGCAAAACAAAACGCTGGTCCTGCGGCGGCGCTACTGGCTCTATTATGTGCTGCAGTTCATGGCGGGCGCGCGGCGTCAGATCTTTGTGGTTTTTGCCGGCTTTATGATGGTAGAGCGCTTTGGTTTTGACGTGCATGAGGTCACGGCTCTGTTCCTGATCAACCTGGTGATCAATATCTTTGTGGCCCCTTTGCTGGGGCGGTTTGTGGCCTATTTTGGCGAACGCCGCACCCTGATCATTGAATATATCGGCCTGACGGTGGTCTTCAGCCTTTATGGCGGCATCTATTGGTTTGGCTGGGGCGTGTTGCTGGCCTCGTTCCTCTATGTGGTGGATCATGTGCTGTTTGCTCTGGCGCTGGCGCTGAAGACCTATTTCCAAAAGATCGCGGATCCTGCTGATATTGCACCCACGGCGGCCGTCGCCTTTACCATCAACCATATTGCAGCCGTTTTCCTGCCGGTTCTGCTGGGCCTTTTGTGGGTGGTCTCTCCCTCGGCGGTCTTTGTGCTGGCAGCCTTGATGGCGCTGGTGTCGCTTGGCTTGTCCTGCATGATCCCGCGCCATCCAGAACAGGGCAACGAGACGGTGTTTTCCAAGTATCGCGCACAGCGAGATGCTACCCGGGCTGCCGCAGAATAAGGCGGCTAGAGCGCGAAACGGGGCGAGATTCGATGGGCTAAGCGCGGCAAAACCGGCTCTGCTCTTGACCTTGCCAAGGCTTGGGCCTAGGCGCGGGGGCAACCCTGCTGGAGATCCGACATGCCCACCTTTACCGCGCTGACCACCCTGCCTGGCAAACCTCAGGCCGAAGCCCTGGGCGAAGCGATGGAGCGGCTGCTGCCGGAACCCACAGGCATTGGCGTCTTTGAGGTCGAGGATGGCTCGGGTCTTTGGGAGGTTGGTGGCTATTTCACCGAGGCCCCGGATCAGGCCGGCCTTGCGCTGCTGGCGACGATGCATGGGGCCAAGGAATTTGCCGTCTCCGAGCTGCCGGAAACCGATTGGGTCGCCCATGTGCGCCGCGAGTTGTCGCCGGTCAAAGCAGGTCGTTTCTATGTCTACGGCAGCCATGACGCGGACACGGTGCCCGCGGGCAGCATCCCGCTGCTGATTGAGGCGGCGATGGCCTTTGGCACCGGCCACCACGGCACCACTCTGGGCTGTCTCAAGGCACTGGACCATCTGATCGACGAGGGCTTTGTCGCCAGCAAGGTCGCCGATATCGGCTGTGGCACGGCTGTGCTCGCTATGGCGGCGGCGCGGGTCTGGGAGGGTGAGTTCATTGCCAGCGACATCGACGAGGTCGCCGTAGAGGTCGCCGAGGCCAATCTTAAGGCCAATGGCATGGCGGGCGCTGTGAGCTGTCTTGAGGCGGCTGGCTTTGATCATCCCGGCCTCAATGGGGCGGCGCCCTATGATCTGATCTTTGCCAATATCCTTAAAGGCCCGCTGGTGGCGCTGTCGCCGGATCTGTGTGGCAATCTGCGCCCCGGTGGATTCGCCATTCTTTCAGGCCTTCTGAATGAACAAGCCGATAGTGTGATTGCGGTTTATGCCGAAAATGGCGCCAATCTGGTGCGCCGCGATGTGATTGGTGAATGGACCACGCTATTGCTGCAGCGAAGCGCATGATTTGAAGTGCGCTTAAACTAGATTTTAAGTATTTGCCCCAAAGTTGCCGCAATTCGAATCTATAAAACTTTATCCGCTGGTGGGGGCCAGTTCGGAGCAAGTTTATGACTGTTCAACACCAAGAATTTCAGGGCCGTGTGGCCCATTTGAAAAACAAGCACGCCGCTTATGCGCAGGGGTATTCTGCTCATGTGCAATCAGACGGGCTGATCGTTATGCGGCCGCAGAAGGTCCGTTCGCGGATCTCAGGCAAAGTCCTTTTGTTGATCCTGGCGTTCTTTTTGTTGTTCAAGGCCTTTTTGATGTGTGTTCATGGCTTTGACAGCTACGATGAGCGGGTGGCAAAACTGACCACTGGCAATGCGGTCGAACAGATAGGGGCCTTCGTCATGCAGTCTGATCCAGTCTCGGTCTGGGCCGCTGAACAAATAGGACCAATTCTGCGCTAGAGCGACATATTTTGGCGGGAGGTAGCCTTCCCGCTGAAAATTCAAAAATGCCAGTCTGACAGGGCGGCGCAGAAACCCCCAAAGAAACAAAAAACCGCCGGGCTCTGTCTCGGCGGTTTTTTTGTTGGGCGGGCTGCTTGCCGAGGGGGCGACAAAAAGGCGAGCGGCCAACAAAAACGCCGCGGCCAGAGTGGCACGCGGCGTCGTTTGGAACGAAACCCTGAGGGAAGAGGCAGGGAGGTTCAGAAAATCTGCGTTTTTAAAAGACCGGCTTGCCCGCAGCAATGTCTTCGATGTCGCCACGGCACAGGCCGATATCAGCCAGTTCACGATCCGACAAAGAGGTCAGGGTGGACTTGGTGATGCGCGCGTCATTCCAGGAAATCACGGCGGCAACCGCCGAGATGAATGAGGTGCCGATACGGCCAAACAGGCCGGTAGAGCCATAGGTGGTGCGGGTGGTGTCGAAAGCAGCCATGTCCTCATCCTTTTTTTTGAGTGAACTGTTTTGCGCCGATAGGATGTCGGTGCGATTTTTGGCATTTAGCTGCGAAGCTTCAGTGCGGCAAGGGCTGAAATTGCATGAGACACATGCAGAAAATGCATAGCTAATCGCCCTGTAAACAAGGGGTTTCCGGATATCTTGACTTTGGGTTAGGAAATGTCGCGACACCCTTGGGAAAGGGTCGGTTTTGGAACAGGTTTGGGGCTGTTTCCCAACCTGGGCTGACGTGAAAGCGTTTGGAGGTGTTCGCCTTTTGTGCTAATTGCAATAAAAACAATTTGAACAATCAGGCAGAGGCCGGGCACAACATGCGCATTTTGGGAATTGATCCGGGGTTACGGAACCTCGGATGGGGTGTGATCGAATCGCAGGGCAGTCGGCTGAGCCATGTGGCGAACGGGGTTTGCACCTCGGATGGCGATGATCTGGGAGAGCGGCTTTTGTCGCTGCACAATCAGGTCACCGAGGTGATCGCGGCCTATATGCCGGATGAGGCCGCGATCGAGCAGACCTTTGTCAACAAGGACGGCGTGGCGACGCTCAAGCTGGGCCAGGCACGGGGCGTTGCGTTGCTCACACTGGCCAAGGCTGGGTTGCCGACAGGGGAATATGCTCCGAACCGGGTGAAAAAGACGGTGGTCGGCGTTGGTCACGCCAGCAAGGAACAGGTTATGCATATGGTCAGGCTGCAGCTGCCGGGCAGTGACCCCAAGGGCGCGGATGCAGCGGATGCGCTGGCGATTGCCATCTGTCACGCCTATTACGGTGGCACCAAGCAGCGACAGTTGAAAGAGGTGCGGGCATGATTGGCAAGCTGACAGGACGACTGGACTACCGCGCGGTGGATCACGTGCTGATTGATGTGCGTGGCGTGGGCTATCTGGTCTATTGCTCAGAGCGCACCATGATGGGGCTGCCCGGTGTCGGTGAGGCGGTGTCGCTTTATACCGATATGGTGGTGCGCGAAGACCTGATGCAGCTCTATGGGTTCACGTCTTTGGTTGAAAAGGAATGGTATCGGTTGCTCATCTCGGTGCAGGGGGTTGGCGCCAAGGTGTCGCTGGCGATCCTTGGCACGCTGGGCACAGACGGGGTGGGTCGCGCCATTGCTCTGGGGGACTGGGGCAGCGTCAAGGCCGCCAAAGGCGTTGGGCTCAAAACTGCGCAGCGCATTGTGCTGGATCTGAAAGACAAGGCCCCCGGTGTGATGGCCATGGGCGGCAGTATCACCGAGGCTCTGGAAGGACCCGATCTGGAGGCGGTGATTGAGGCGGATGATCCCACCCCGGCCAAGAAGCCTGCGCGAAAACCCGCGGCGAAAAAACCTTCGGGAGCCGCCGCTGCGGCCGCAGGAGCGCTCTCGGCGCTGAGCAACCTGGGCTATAGCCCGTCGGATGCGGCCTCGGCTATTGCAGAGGCTAGCACAGATTTGCCCGAGGCCGATGAAGCGGGCCTTATTCGCGCAGCTCTGCGCCTGCTGGCGCCAAAGGGATAATGGCTATGAGAGTGGTCACAACGCCCTCCGGGCCGGTGCCTTTCAGGCAAGGGCGCGCCAAGGGGATGGAAAACCAAGATGATTGATGCGGACCCGGCCCTGCGCCCCACGCCTTTGCCCGAAGACAGCGCGGCGGAGAATGATCGCGCCCTGCGCCCGCAGGGTCTGGCAGAGTTCATTGGTCAGGCCGAGGCCCGCGCCAATTTGCGCATCTTTATTGAAAGTGCGCGACGCCGTGGCGAGGCGATGGATCACACCCTGTTTCATGGGCCACCTGGTTTGGGAAAGACGACGTTGGCGCAGATTGTGGCGCGTGAGTTGGGGGTGAATTTTCGCATGACCTCGGGGCCGGTGTTGGCCAAGGCGGGGGATCTGGCGGCGATTCTAACCAATCTGGAAGCACGCGATGTGTTGTTCATCGACGAAATTCATCGGTTGAACCCGGTGGTGGAAGAGATCCTTTATCCGGCGCTCGAGGATTTTGAGCTGGATCTGGTGATTGGCGAAGGGCCTGCCGCGCGCACCGTGCGGATTGAGCTGCAGCCTTTCACTCTGGTGGGCGCCACCACCCGGATGGGGCTTTTGACGACGCCGCTGCGGGATCGATTTGGCATCCCCACCCGGCTGCAGTTTTACACCATCGATGAGCTGCATGAGATCGTCAGTCGAAACGCCCGCAAACTGGGGACCCCTGCAGATGACGAGGGCGCCCGCGAGATCGCGCGGCGCGCCCGGGGCACTCCTAGGATCGCCGGACGGCTCTTGCGCCGCGTGGTGGACTTTGCGGTTGTCGAGGGCGACGGCCACATTACGCAGGCGCTGGCTGACGGGGCGCTGACCCGGCTTGGCGTTGACAAGCTGGGGCTTGATGGCGCTGACCGGCGTTATCTGCGTCTCATTGCCGAGAACTACAGTGGCGGGCCAGTGGGGATTGAGACACTTTCGGCGGCGCTGAGCGAAAGCCGGGACTCGTTGGAGGAGGTGATCGAGCCATATCTTTTGCAACAGGGGCTGATCCAACGCACGCCGCGAGGCCGGATGTTGGCACAAAAGGCCTGGACGCATCTTGGGATCGCGCCGCCGCAGCGATCAACGGATTTGTTTGGCTGAAAGGCGTGCTGATTTGACGAGGTCATAAGTCGGGAGGAGGCGGGTGTGGCTGTGAAGAGTGGCAACCAATCACCGGAGGTGCAGGCCTTGGGAGAACTCGGAGTGGATCTCGCGCAATTGACTGTGCTCGCGCGTCGGGTGTCTGATCTTTATGCGGCGCGGTTTGGGATTGACCGGGATCCGGTTTGGTATTTGGGGAAAATGAGCGAAGAGTGGGGAGAACTCATGGCTGCCTTTTTGAAATACACGGGTCAGGGGCGAGTCGAGGGATCACGCGCAGATCTTGAGAACGAGGTTGCGGATCTGTTGGGGTTTGTCCTGCTTTTTGCCGACTGGCAGGGGATTGATGCTGGAAAGGCACTTCAGTGCAAGTGGGGCCAGTACCTTTGAGGTCGTTGGGTCTGAAAGCGCCAAGGTAGCGCTCCCGTCCGTCTCGGGACATTCACAGAATGCCCCTCCCCCGTTGGGCCGGGCGCCGCGCTGCCGCGCGGCGGGTCGGTCCGGCAAGTGAAGGGAAAAAGAGTGGCCTAGGCGCAGGTTACTGTGTGGAGCTGAAATCTTGGCCAAAGGCGCTACCGCGCCGCGCAAGCGGCGCCAGGCCCAAGGCTGTAATGGGACCTGGCCGCAGGCAAGGACACTTTCAGGCGCGGGAGTTCCTCCCTGGGCTGGCGCATCCTTTCAGTTCGCCTTGTCGTTTCGCACGCTGCGGGGCATAGAGCCCAGATCAATACGTTTCAGCCTTGATGGAGCAGATCTCATGTCCCTGGACCTGACACCGGAAGAAATCCAAGCCCTGTTTACCCGCAGCGATGGCTCCTACGGGTTTGCCCGCTGGGGACGCCCCATTGCCCCAATCGTCTTTGGCGTGCAGGAGAAAACCCTGCAGGTCGTCAAGGGCGCGATCGAGGCTGTGGCGACGCTTGCCGGGCACCAGATGGCCGAGACCGACCCAGAGCTCGGCTCTAACCTGATGTTCTTTTTCTGTCGCGACTGGAACGAGCTGCTCGATGTGTCCGACCTCGAGCGCTTGATCCCGGACCTTGCGTCTTTGGTGGCTCGACTTCAGGAGGCCAATGCCAGCCAGTACCGCGCCTTTCGCTTTGACGATCAGGGGGCCATTCAGGCCAGTTTTGTCTTTTTGCGCATGCAGGGCACCATGGCCGAGCTGCCTGCCGAGACCCTGGCGCTGAGCCAGGCAGTGCAGGTCATTCTGCTCTGGAGCGATCAGGCCTTTTCTCAGGTCTCACCGCTGGCGGTGCTGCCAGAGACCGGCGCCACTATCCTGCGCCCTGAGATCGCTGCGATCATTGCGGCGGGCTATGACCGGCTGATGCCGCCTTCGGCCAATGATGCCTCCCATGCGTTGCGGCTTTTTGCGCGGCTTCAGGCTCCGACGACTCCACAGGGCTGACACGATGCGCGCGTTCCTGGGATTGCAACTGCCGGAACCGGTGCTGGATGCGATGGAAGACCTGCAAGCTGAAATACCGGTAGGACGCAGTGTTGCACCAGAGAACCTCCATATCACGCTGGCCTTTCTGGATGATCAGCCCACCGCCACTTTGGAAGCCCTGCACGAGGAGCTGTGCGCGGTAAGGGCGCCAGCCTTTGCTCTGTCGGTTCAGGGGCTGGACCTGATGGGCGGAAAGTCTCCCAAGGTTCTTTGTGCCAATATCGCCGCCAATGCGGCGCTCAACCAGCTGCACAGCCGAATTCGAACCCGGGTACAGGCGGCAGGGATCGCGCTGCCCCGTGTGCGGTTCCGCCCGCATGTGACCCTGCTGCGATTTTCCCGCCGCCTGCAGCCAGATGCGCTGGCAAAGATCGGTCGGGCTTTGCAGGCGCATGGCGATTTCCGGATCCAAGACTTTCCGGTGGAGAGCTTCAACCTCTACCGTTCTACCCTGTTGCCTGAGGGGCCGCGCTACGATGTTCTCGCGCACTACCCGCTGGGTGGTACCCCCGAGTGAAGCCAGAGCGAAAGGCGGGCGGAAGCGGGTGTGGCGCAGGGCTTGTGACCGCACCCGGCCAGTTCTAGGGTGCAGGCAGACCGCAGGAGAGCAGGCCAATGACCCATACCTTCCCCGTCCGGGTATACTATGAAGACACCGATATGGGTGGCATCGTCTACCACGCCAACTACCTGCGCTATATTGAGCGCGCCCGCAGCGATTGGGTGCGGGGTCTTGGCAATGATCAGAACGCCATGCGCGATGCGGGGGTGATCTGGGTGGTGCAGCGGGTTGAGGCCGACTATATCGCCTCGGCAAAATACGATGATGAACTGATGGTCGAGACAGAAGTGCTCAAGGTCACACCGGCGCGGCTGATCATGGGGCAGGTGGTCACGCGGGGCGAGACCGTGTTGTTTCACGCCAAGGTCACAGCAGTTTGCGTCGCAGCTGATAGCGGGCGGCCAACCCGGCTTCCGGCAGAGATTCGCGCATTGCTGTGATATTGCCGCCTCCGGCCCGTTGTTTGATTGGCTTTTACCTTTGAACTCAGATAGCCTTGGCGCAATGAAAGCCGCAACAGACGGCTGTTTACTGAGGTCCGGTGACCCTTTGGGGCATCTGCAATGACGAGAATGACCGGAGCGATCCGGCAGAGATAGAGCAGGCAAATGGAAGCAGAAACTCTGGCGCTGGCGCAGGAGATTGATTTCTCCATGTGGGGTCTTTTCGCGCGGGCCTCCTTCACTGTGAAACTGGTGATGTTGATGCTGACCGCGGCCTCGATCTGGTCGTGGAGCATTATTGTGCAAAAAATGATCACCTTTCGCCAGGCGCGCCGTCAGGCAGCCCGGTTTGATCAGGCCTTCTGGTCTGGAGAGCCGCTGGACGGGCTGTTTGATCAGTTGGGACCAGAACCCTCTGGCAGCTCGGAACGTATTTTTGCCGCTGGCATGGCGGAATGGCGCCGCAGCCATCGCAGCGATGGCGGCTTGATCCCCGGTGCGCAGGCGCGCATCGCCCGTTCTATGGATGTGGCGATCGCCAAAGAAAGCGAAACCCTGCAAAGTGGTCTGTCGGTGCTTGCCACCGTGGGCTCGACCGCGCCCTTTGTTGGCTTGTTTGGCACTGTCTGGGGCATCATGACCGCCTTTATCGAGATCGCCGAACAGCAAAGCACCAATCTGGCGGTTGTCGCGCCGGGGATCGCCGAGGCGCTGTTGGCCACGGGGCTGGGCCTGCTGGCAGCCATCCCGGCGGTAATCTTTTACAACAAGCTGAGCGCCGACAGTGACCGCATCCTGGGGGGCTATGAGGCCTTTGCGGACGAGTTTGCCACCATCCTCAGCCGCCAGTTGGATTCCTGATCCATGGGCGCTGCAGTGCAACAATCCTCGTCAGGTGGTCGCCGTCGCGGGCGTCGCCGGGGCCGGGCCACACCGATGGCCGAAATCAATGTGACGCCCTTTGTCGATGTCATGCTGGTTTTGCTGATCATCTTTATGGTGGCAGCACCGCTGATGACTGTGGGCGTGCCGGTGGATCTGCCAAAGACCGCTGCCGGTGCGCTGCCGGGAGAGCAGGAAGAGCCGCTGACCGTGACCATGATTGTAGGCGGGGAGATCCAGATCCAGACAACGCCGGTTGCACGCAATGAGCTGGTTGGCAAGCTGCGCGCCATTGCTGCAGAGCGGACCTCGGACCGGGTTTATTTGCGCGCTGATGGTGCAATTTCCTACAGCGAGGTGATGCAGGTCATGGGCGCGCTGAGTGCAGGCGGCTTTGCCAATGTTGGGCTGGTCACGGATGTGGCGGGGCCTGAACTATCTGGACCTGAAGCTGCCGGAGCAGACCTGACCGGTCGAGATGCCGCCGCGACCAGCGGCGCGGATCAATAGGCGGGGGCGCTGGCGTTCACATGGGCGTGCAAACCGGAACCAAAATCTCTCTTGCAGGGCACGGCCTCCTGGTGGGCTGGGCTGCTTTTGGCGGTCTGTTCTCTTCCGAGCCACTGCCGATGCAGGTGCAGGAGGTCTCGGTGATCTCGGCGCAAGATTTTGCCAGGCTCAGCCAGCAGATCCAGGCACCGGAGGTGGCCGCGACACCTGGTGGGCTGACCCCGCCTGAGATCGCACCAGCCCCGCCCGTGCCGCCAGAACTGCCAGTGCGCCCTGAAACACGCCCTGAGGTGACCCCGCCCGTCGCGGTGCTGCCGCCAGCGGTCGCAGAGACGGTTGTGTCCGAGCCCGAACCAGAGCCGGAACCGCAGGTGACTGTCACATTGCCGCCCCCTGCCGTGCTGCCCGATACGCCTGATGTCGTTCCTACCTTGCCGGTGCCAGAGCAATTGCGCCCTGCCGACCGCGTGGCCCCTGTGCCTGTAGAGGCGCCCGAGCAGGAGGTGGCGATTGATGATCTGGTCCAGCCTGAGGTAACCGCGGATCAGGGCGCATTGAGCCCGCAGCCAGAACAAGAGGCGACCGCCCCCGAGGCGGCCAGCGACCGTATCGTGACCGAGGCCAATGAGAGCGACACAGCAGAGCCGTCTCCTGCTGCCGATACGCCGCCCGAAACTGTTGCGCCAAAAACCTCGGTCCGCCCTAAGATACGGCCGCAACGCCCTGCGCCGGTAGCGGTGGCAGACAGCACGCTGCCCGCAGAGACATCCCCTGAGGCAGCTCCCGCGACCTCTTCTGAGACGGCGGAAGACACCCGCGTCTCTGCCATCGAAGATGCCCTGTCGGCAGCCATTGCCGGAGGCGCGGATGTGGCGACTCCAGAGCCGTCTGGCCCGCCGCTGACCAATGGTGAGCGTGACGCGCTGCGCGTGTCTGTCTCAAAGTGCTGGAACGTCGGCTCGCTGTCGTCAGATGCGCTGAAAACCACGGTTGAGGTTGCCGTCTCCCTGGATCAGGACGGCCGTCCTCAAACTGGCACGATCCGGCTGGTGTCCAGCACCGGGGGCTCTTCTGGGGCGGCAAAACAGGCCTATGAGGCGGCGCGGCGGGCCATCATTCGCTGTGGCGCCAAGGGCTTTCAGCTGCCTGCGGAGAAATTTGACCACTGGCGCGACATCGTGATGACTTTTAACCCGGAAAAGATGCGGATCAAATGAGACACCAAAAATTGACTTTGAAGCGCTCTGGGATTGGCTATGAGAGGGGCGGCGGGTATTTTCCCCCTGCACCCGTGATGCAAAATCCTGATACTGAAATGACATTCATCCCCGAAAGGACGCGACGCAAATGAGGCGCAAACTGACAGCCCTTGTGGCAAGCCTTCTTCTCACGGTTCCTCTGGCATGGGGCAGCCCGGTGCTGGCTCAGAACGGTCCTTTGCGGATCGAGATCACCGACGGGGTGATCGAGCCCTTGCCCTATGCGGTGCCGACTTTCATTGCCGAAACCCCTTCGGCGGCAGAGCTTGCCAGTCAAATCACCCGCGTCATCGCGGCGGATCTCAGCGGCACCGGGCTGTTTCGCGAGGTGCCGGCCTCGGCGCATATCTCCAGTGTCAGTGATTTTAATGCCCCGGTAAAGTTTGCCGATTGGAAAGCGGTCAACGCGCAGGCGCTGATCACCGGAGCCGTCTCGGTCAATGGCAAACAGCTCACTGTTGGGTTTCGTGGCTATGACATCTTTGCCGACAAAGAACTGGGCGCCGGGTTGCAATTCACCGGCACCACGGATGGCTGGCGCCGGATGGCCCATAAGGTGGCGGATGCCATCTATAGTCGGATTACCGGCGAAAGCGGCTATTTTGACAGCCGGGTGGTGTTTGTGTCTGAGACCGGCCCCAAGAACGACCGCCGCAAGCGGCTGGCGATCATGGACTACGATGGCGCCGGGGTGCAGTATCTGACCAACAGCGCGGCCCTAGTGCTGGCGCCGCGTTTTTCCCCCACCGGCGACCGGGTGCTTTATACCAGCTATGAAAGCGGCTTTCCCCAGATCCATGTGCTGGATGTGGGCAAGGTGCAGCGCCGGATCCTGTCGGCTGACAAGGGCATCATGAGCTTTGCACCCCGCTTTGCCCCGGATGGCAACACGGTGGTCTATTCGCAGGCTGAGGGCGGCAATACCGATCTTTACACCATGGATATCGCCACGGGCAGCCGTAAACGTCTGACCAGCGCGCCTTCCATCGAGACGGCCCCCTCCTATTCGCCGGATGGCAGCCAGATCGTGTTTGAAAGCGACCGCTCGGGCACGCCGCAGCTCTATGTCATGGCAGAAAACGGCGGCGAGGCGCGGCGGATCAGTTTTGGCAAAGGGCGCTATGGCACGCCGGTCTGGTCGCCCCGCGGCGATCTGGTTGCCTTTACCAAGCAGAGCAAGGGGCGGTTCCATATCGGCGTCATGCGTCTGGATGGCAGCGAGGAACGTTTGCTGACCGCCTCATTTCTGGACGAAGGCCCCAGTTGGTCGCCCAATGGCCGGGTCATTATGTTCACCCGCGAAACACAGGGCGTAAACGGCCGCGCTCTGCTCTATTCGGTGGATATCCTGGGGCGAAACCTGAAACCTGTGCGCACACCAGACGGCGCGTCAGATCCGGCCTGGTCGCCCTTGCTGCAATAAAGAACCTCTGAGGATGATCCGGCGCGAAAACGCAGGCCAGCAAACACCTGCATGGAACAGGCCTTGTTGCTGTGATAAGTTGGCGCCAAGAAACGCAAAGGAATAGTAGAGTCATGAGCGGTTTTAAGAAGGCATTTATGCTGGTTGCGGTCTTGGGACTTGCGGCGTGCAGCAATACGTCCTGGGATGATACTGGGGCGGGCCCTACGGGCGGCGCAGCACTGGGTGGATCAAATCTGGATCCGGCGAGCCCGGCCTATTTCCAGCAGACCATCGGGGACCGGGTTCTGTTTCTTGTGGACCAGTCCAATCTGAATCCCGGCGCCGAGGCCATTCTGCAAAAGCAGGCAAGTTGGTTGACGACTAATCCTGACTATATTGTCACCATTCAGGGTCATGCGGATGAGCAGGGCACCCGGGAGTACAACCTGGCCCTTGGGGCACGCCGCGCCAATTCCGCCCGCGAATACCTGATTTCACAGGGAATTTCCGGCGCGCGGATCCAGGTTGTGAGCTTTGGCAAAGAGCGCCCGCTTGAGATCTGTTCTGCCGAGAGCTGCTACGCCAAGAACCGTCGCGCGGTCACCGTGCTGGCGGGTGGATTGACGGGGTAAAATGATGCAGCTGTTCCGCGCCGCCCTTCTCACCGCCAGCCTGCTTTTGCCCCTGGCCTTTGCGCATCCTCTTTC
>JAWUWF010000098.1:0-12673 GCA_034111985.1 Pseudophaeobacter sp. | reverse complement strand
ATGACGCGCGGTTATGCCGAAATGCAGCGCATGGCGCTGGCCTGTGGCGCAAAATCCGAAACCCTGGCTGGGCTCTCGGGGTTTGGCGACCTCACCCTGACCTGCAGCTCGACCCTGTCGCGCAACTATCAGCTGGGGCTGGCAATAGGGCGCGGCGAAGGATTTGATCCCAAAATCACTGTTGAGGGCGCCGCCACGGCCCGTGCCACCGCTGCAAAAGCAAAATCCATGGGGCTTGATATGCCCATTACCGACACTGTTGTCGGGTTGCTCAATGGTGACTTGACGATTGCCACCGCCGGCGCTCAACTGCTGGCACGCCCTTTGAAAGAAGAATGAATGCTGATTGCCCTGATTGCCCGCGACAAACCTGACCACCTGCAGATCCGTATGGATAACCGTACCGCCCATCTGGCCTATATTGAGGAAACCGGTGCCGTTGCCCAGGCCGGGCCGCTGCTGGACCAAGAGGGCAATATGGCGGGATCACTGATTATCCTTGAGGTCGAAGACATGGCCGCAGGCGAGGCCTGGGCGGCGGCAGATCCCTATAACAAGGCAGGCCTGTTTGAAGCGGTTGAGCTGATCACCTGGAAAAAAGTCATCGGCTGATGCGGTATTGGCTGTTCAAATCCGAACCCGTAACCTGGGGCTGGCCTGATCAGGTCGCCAAAGGAGATGCCGGCGAGGAATGGGATGGCGTGCGCAACTATCAGGCGCGCAATTTTATGCGCGAGATGAAGCTCGGCGACCGCGGTTTCTTTTATCACTCGCAAAAAGAAAAATCAGTAGTTGGGATTGTCGAGGTCTGCGCCGAGAGCCACCCTGACAGTTCCACCACAGATGCGCGCTGGGACTGCGTCGACATCAAAGCCCTGCGCGGATTTGTGCGTCCGGTGTCGCTGGATCAGATCAAAGCAGATCCACGTCTAGAAGAAATGATTCTGGTGCGAAATTCCCGTCTGTCGGTCCAGCCCGTCACCGCCCAGGAATGGCAGCTGATCTGCGGGTTGGGTCAGACAGATCCGGACTGATCTGCCAGTCGCTCTTTTCGCCAGTCTCTCTATTTGCCAAATACAAATTGACAGAGCTGGCGAGGACCTTCGCACTGCCCTGTCATTATTCTGATTGCCGGACTGTAACTGGCCGCATCCTGTGGCCCGTCACGCCATGAGGACCAAAATGGGGGCCAAAATTAAAAAAAGGGAAGATCCAACAGGAGAGTAGGATCTTCCCTTCCACCCCGCGTGCTCCACAGTACCACCACACGCGTATGAGAATTCGTTCCTAGCCATCCTAGCTGGTAGAACTTTGATAGCCTATCTGTAGTTATTTATGCAAATCATATACTTAGACAATACAATTCAAATGCAAAACACCCAACATATCTGCCGGGTGTTTTGGCCTGCTGAGGCCCGTTTGAACAAGGCAAACAGGCCCCAAAGAGAGGTTATGCGTAGACGGATTCTTTGCCAAAATGCTTCGTCAGCATGTAGTAGACAACGGCGCGATACTTGTTGCGTTCCGACTTGCCGTAGATCTCAACGACTTTGCCGATCGCGTCCATCAGCTCTGGACCGTCGGCCAGACCCAGTTTTTTGATCAGGAAGTTATCCTTGACGGTTTCCAGCTCGCTGGCCTGGCTGGATGCCACGGTAGAGGCGTCCGCGTTATAGATCGACGGTCCACACCCGATGGTCACTTTGGTGAGCAGATCCATATCCGCGTCCATACCGCATTTGTTCTTCAGATCATCGGCATATTGCGCGATCAAATCGTCTCTCTTACCCATAAAAGTTCTCCAGCTACATGTAAGGTTGGTCAAAGTTAAGAAATTGCAGAGGCTTAACGAGAGACTAACCCCAGTCACGCAAGAGACAAAGGAAAAGATTTCTCTGCTTTTCCCCCTCTACTTATCCAAAATCCACATGTGTCCAAATCCGCAAACAAAAAGGCCGCCCAGCAAATCTGCGGGCGGCCTTTTCAATACCTTATGTCTCTGGCGCTTAGTAGCGATAGTGCTCTGGCTTAAAAGGGCCTTCGGGTGTGACGCCGATATAGGCGGCCTGCTCGGAGCTCAGCGTCGAGAGTTTGACGCCGATACGATCCAGGTGCAGACGGGCAACCTTCTCGTCCAGATGCTTGGGCAGGATGTAGACTTCGTTTTTGTAGTTGTCACCGCGGATCCACAGCTCAATCTGTGCCAGAACCTGGTTGGTAAAGGACGCCGACATCACAAACGAGGGGTGGCCTGTGGCATTGCCAAGGTTCAGCAGACGACCCTCAGAGAGCAGGATCAGACGGCTGCCCGAGGGCATCTCGATCATGTCGACCTGTTCTTTGATGTTGGTCCACTTGTGGTTCTTCAAGCTTGCGACCTGAATTTCATTGTCAAAGTGGCCGATGTTGCCAACGATGGCCATGTCCTTCATCTCGCGCATGTGCTCGATGCGGATCACGTCCTTGTTGCCGGTGGTGGTGATAAAGATATCAGCGCTGGCAACAACATCTTCCAGACGCACAACTTCAAAACCATCCATCGCCGCCTGCAGAGCGCAGATCGGGTCAACTTCGGTTACTTTCACACGCGCACCGGCGCCGCTCAGCGAGGCGGCAGAGCCTTTGCCAACGTCGCCATAGCCACAGACCACGGCAACCTTGCCGGCCATCATGGTGTCAGTGGCGCGACGAATGCCGTCAACCAGCGATTCCTTGCAGCCGTATTTGTTGTCAAACTTCGACTTGGTGACCGAATCGTTCACATTGATTGCAGGGAAGGGCAACTGGCCGTTCTTTTGCAGCTCATAGAGACGATGCACGCCAGTGGTGGTTTCTTCCGACACGCCCTGAATTGCTTCGCGGGTTTTGGTGAACCAGCCGGGGCTTGCCGCCATGCGCTTTTTGATCTGCACAAAGATGGCTTCTTCTTCTTCCGAAGTTGGCACTTCAATCAGGTCAGTTTCACCGGCCTCAACACGGGCGCCAAGCAGCACATAGAGTGTCGCATCGCCGCCATCGTCAAGGATCAGGTTGGCGCCTTCAGGGAACATAAAGGAGCGGTCGAGATAGTCCCAATGCTCTGTAAGGGTTTGGCCCTTTATGGCAAAAACCGGGGTGCCGCCAGCCGCGATGGCTGCGGCAGCATGATCCTGGGTCGAAAAGATATTGCAGGAGGCCCAACGCACATCGGCGCCCAGCGCCACCAGTGTTTCAATCAGAACAGCTGTCTGAATGGTCATGTGCAGCGAGCCCACGATACGCGAACCAGCCAAGGGCTTGCTCTCGCCGTATTCGGCCCGCAGCGCCATCAGACCAGGCATCTCGGTTTCAGCGATATCCAATTCCTTGCGACCAAATTCAGCCAGCGCAATGTCTTTTACAATGTAGTCCTCGGCCATAGTCCGCTCCGTTCTGGTTACGAGTAATCTTGGTTGCCGCAGGTAACACTGCAATAGTTTATAAGCAACGAAGATGGGCGTAATGAGAACGCCGAGCCCCCCTTTGGCCGGGGTTTACCTCTGAAAACCTGGCCCTGCCGCAAAATTACTTTCTTCACCTGACGCAAGCGGCTAGTCAGAAGCTGACTTTACACCACCGGAATTCGCCCATGCCCGCTAAACCCGCCCGCGCCTGGCAACGTATGCTTTCAGGACGTCGTCTTGATCTTTTGGACCCCACTCCGATGGATATCGAGATCAGCGACATCGCCCATGGGCTGGCCTTTGTGGCGCGCTGGAATGGCCAGACCCGCGGTGATTTTGCCTATTCCGTTGCGGAACATTCACTGCTGGTCGAAGAGCTGTTTTGCCGCATGCAGCCCAAGGCGCCGGTGAAATGGCAGCTGGCAGCCCTGCTGCATGATGCGCCGGAATATGTCATCGGCGACATGATCTCTCCGGTGAAATCTGCGGTGGGACCGGGTTACAGCGCGTTGGACCAGCGCC
Source organism: Pseudophaeobacter sp. (assembly GCA_034111985.1). Lineage (GTDB taxonomy): Bacteria > Pseudomonadota > Alphaproteobacteria > Rhodobacterales > Rhodobacteraceae > Pseudophaeobacter. Next base: position 8,729 of record JAWUWF010000098.1, on the reverse strand, counting down.
TGACATCCGCTATTCACATAAAGTTTGGCCTGCCCGCACAGCTGCCAAAATCCGTCAAAGCCCAGATCAAACGCGCCGATAAGGTCTCTGCCTGGATGGAAGCGGTGCAGATTGCCGGGTTTTCCGAAACCGAAGCCAACAAGCTTTTTGGCCGCCCCAAAACCGAAGTGATTTCTGGGCTGACCATTGATCTGCGCCCGCCGCTGCAGGTGCGGCAATCCTTTGTTGCCCGCCATGCGGATCTGCTGAGCCAGCTCTAAGGTGCCGCCTGGTCCCGTTTATTCAGGGGTGCCTCAACAAAGCCAGCCTGGCCGCCGACGCCTTTGTCCGTCAGAATCTGGTCGCGTTCCGCATCGCTCAACATCTTCCAACTGGCTGTTTCCGAGATAAAGCCAGACCGTGCAAGATTTTCGCCGATGACCTGATGGTTCAACTCGCCAAAGCTCAACCGGCTGGATTTTTGTTTGGACTTGGGCACCCATTCGGCCCGCAACCCGCCAATCACCAAAGGATTGCACTGACAAAAGCTTTCGACATGCTTTGCCAGCAGGTTATTCGCCCCCGAGCGTCGCCGCAAAATCATCGCCACATCCTGGTCAGGGCGTCCCACCATGGCAAAGAGATGCAAGGCAGACCCATCCGCCGCAATCACCTTTTTGGCGGCCTTGTAGCGGGCGATCTGAACGCTCAGGCTGTGCTCCTGGGGATGAAAAATCTCGTATCCTTCGGCCTCTAGCAGGGTTTCGAGCTGCTCTTCCCCCAGCAATCCACCCTTTCCCAGCCCCAGTTTTGACCGCGAGATATAGATCTTTTCAGCACCTTCAGCCGGGACATCACTGGCAAAACGATCCTGTACCGTGCGGCGGAACCTGCGCGTGCCCTCGGTGATTTTCCCCAGGCCAAACCCCTGTCCCGGCACGACAAGCTCTTCAACGCGGGTGGGCTGCGCGGCCACATGAATCGGCAGATCTGTGCCAAACAGCGCGAGGAAATCGCGCTGAAAGCCGCGCACCTCACCGCCCACCTTGGGCCGTTTGGGAATAAAGAGGATGCCCTGGATGTCGTCTTCGACATGGGGCAAAGCCCACAAACGCGAGGAGCTTTCGACCAGAAAATGGCCAAAATGCGCCCAGAGCACCCCCCCCCAAAGCCAGCGCCCCTCAAGGGTCTGCTTGATCTTTTTTGGCGGCTCGGGCTCGGTGGTGATGGGGCGGTATTTACGCCAGAGTGCCCCCTCGGGACAATAGCTGCCGTCAGAGTAGAGGACGCCCGCCGGCTGGACCAGGGCACTGATCACAGGCGGCACAACGCAGGCATCCGCCAGGGTCAATATCTGCTCGGACCAACCACCACTGGGCAGCGGCTGGTCATCCGGGTCACTGGCGCTATCTGACAATTTATTTCTCTATTTCGGGCTGCGTTTGGCCAAAATGCGCTGCAGCGTCCGGCGGTGCATATTCAGGCGTCGCGCGGTCTCTGACACATTGCGGTCACACAGCTCGTAGATGCGCTGGATATGCTCCCACCGCACCCGGTCTGCGCTCATCGGGTTTTCGGGCGGCGGCGGCATCTCATCATCGCCGCTCAGCAGTGCATTCATGATATCTGCCGCATCTGCAGGTTTTGACAGATAGTCCGTGGCGCCGATTTTGACCGCCGCGACGGCGGTGGCAATGGCGCCATACCCGGTCAGGACCACAACCCGGCTATCGGGCCGCTTTTCGCGCAGCACCTCAACCACATCGAGGCCATTGCCATCTTCTAGCCGCAGATCCACCACCGCAAAGGCCGGGGGCCGCGCTGTTGCAATGGCACGACCGCCTGCAACTGAGCCGGCTGTTTCCACTTCAAACCCGCGTTTTTCCATGGCTTTGGCCAGGCGCCGCAAAAAGGGTTCATCATCATCAACGAGCAAAAGGGACTTGTCCGGTCCAATTTCCTGCAGTGCATTTTCGGCCATGACCGGTTCTCCGCCTGTTACACGCACATTATTGAATTTGATACTAGCGACCCAGCCGAGAAGGTCAAACCGCTCGTCCTATTTACATGTTTTCCACAAAGCAGCTGACCTTGTCGGCGACCTGCTCTGGTGTTTCGTCCCGGCGGAAGAAATCAACAAAGCCCACCTCGGGCAGCACCAGATAGGCAAAGGTTGAGTGATCAACCAAATAATAGTCCTCATCGCCGGGCTGACGTTTGAAATAGGTCTTATAGGCCCGGCTGGCGGCCTTGACCTGCTCTAGCGATCCGGTGAGGCCGATCATCTTTTCATGCATGTTGTAGGCAAAATCGCCCACCACTTCGGGGGTGTCCCGCGCCGGGTCGATAGAAATGAACACAGGCGTGGTGCTGATGCCGCGCTCGGCCAACAGATCCACGGCTTCGGCATTGCGCGACACATCCATGGGGCAAACATCCGGGCAGAAGGTATAGCCAAAATACAACAGCGACGGCTCGGTAAAGACGTCTTTATCGGTCACCGTCTCTCCCTTGGTATTTATCAGCTCAAAAGGCCCACCAATCGCACCAGAGCCGCCCGCAACAGTGCTGCTGCGACACTGGGCAAACTGGTCCTGGCCCTCACCACCACGGGTGATCAACCAGGTGCCCCCAGCCAGGGCTGCGACAAAGAGAACGGCGAGAATTGAATAGAGGCGAGTCATGTGATCACACTTTATGTTGAAGGAGGACAGTTGATCGTTTCCGCCGCCAGACCTATCAAGAAACTCAGCCAATGCAACCAACCCCAGTGCAGCTCAGTGTCACAGGTGCGCGAGCCTGCCTGACCAGCCCCCATGCTCCGGGAGACATACAGAATGAGCGATACAGCATGAGCGATACTCAATTTGGCCTGATGCAGGGACAAGAACGCAGCCATTGGATTCGCCTGCGCACCCTGATTGTTCTGCGCTGGGTCGCCATCGCCGGTCAGCTTATCGCGATCACCGTGGCGCAGCAGCTTTATAACCTGCAGCTAGAGCTTGGGCTGTGTCTTTTGGCTGTTGGCATCTCTGTCATCAGCAATCTGCTGGCAATTTTTGTCTTCCCCGAGAACAAACGCCTTTCAGAATTTGAAAACTTTCTGATGGTCCTGTTCGACCTGCTGCAGCTTGGGTTTCTGCTTTATCTCACAGGTGGGCTGAACAATCCCTTTGCGCTGCTGGTACTGGCGCCCGTTACAATTTCTTCTGCCATGATGGGGTTGCGCTCAACCCTGCTTATTGGGGGCACAGCCATCATAATCGTCACGCTGATGGCTGAATTCCACCTGCCGCTGCGCACAGCACAGGGGTTTATCCTGCGCATTCCGGATGTCTTTATCTTTGGCAACTGGACCGCCATCGTTATCGCCATTCTGTTCATCGGCGCCTATTCCTTTCGCATTAGCGCCGAGATGCGGCGCATGTCTGATGCGGTGGCCGCCACGCAACTGGCCCTGTCGCGCGAGCAAAAGCTCACCGATCTTGGCGGCGTCGTGGCCGCAGCGGCGCATGAGCTGGGCACACCGCTGGCAACCATCAAACTGGCGAGTGGCGAGCTGATAGAAGAGCTGGAAGATCAGCCAGAGCTGCGTGAGGATGCCGTCCTTATTCGCGAGCAGGCCGACCGGTGTCGCGTCATACTGCGCGATATGGGCCGGGCCGGCAAAGATGACCTGCATCTGCGCCAGGCGCCGCTCTCGACCGTGATCCATGAGGCTGCAGAGCCGCATCTGAACCGCGGCAAAGAGATCATCTTTGAAGAAGGCCCGCTGGAGGATGGCAGTTTTCAGCAGCCAACCATCCTGCGCAAACCGGAGATCATCCACGGTCTGCGCAACCTGGTACAAAACGCGGTGGATTTTTCCAGAACCACCGTGTGGATTGATGCCGCCTGGAACGACGAGCGGATCTGTCTGCATATCCATGACGACGGTCGTGGCTTTCCGCCGCATCTGCTGGGCCGCATCGGGGATCCCTTTATGCGGCGGCGACGCAGCGAAAGTGATCGAAAACAACGCCCAGAGTATCAGGGTATGGGTTTGGGATTGTTCATCGCCAAAACCCTGTTAGAGCGTACTGGTGCCGAGCTGAAATTCTCCAACGGCGCCAACAAACCATTGCCTCATCCGCAGGAGCGCCGCGGCGCCATGGTTGTGGTGTCCTGGCCGCGAGACAAAATTGACGCACTGGTCGGAGAGAACGCCGTACCAAAGGGGCAAAACAAGTGGATAGAAGTTTAGCTATTCATTTTTCAGTAATCAATTAAACTATAGTTAACCATTTCAAGGTCACCATAGGGAAAAACGAGCACTGAAATAGGCAGGACAAAATGCAGAACCTCATCTCGATCGAGTGGTTGATGCTGGCCACACTTTGCTGCGCCACAGCTGCGGTAGCCGTGTGGTGGCTTTCGCCTGAACATAGATCAAAGGGTATGGAGCAGGATTTGCTGATCGGAGACGGTCGCGCAGATGCGGTTTTCCTCTTTGATGATACCAGCTTGATTGGCTGGTCTTCCGGAGCGCGCAAGTTCATCGGTGAGCATGCCGAGCATTTTAGCTGGACCATGCTGCGCGACCAGTTGGCGCGCAACTACCCCGGCCTGCCGCAAAGCCCCGGCTTTCTCAAGGATGTCGGCCCGCTGGTTCTGTCAGGAACCGCCTCGGCTGAAAGCCGCGAAGCGCATTGTGAGTGGATTGATGGCATCACCCGGGTGCAGCTGCGTCGCAGCACTCTGGAAGAGCAAAACAAATCCCTGGACCAGGAGCTCACCACCCTGCGGGCCGCCGTGCATCAGGCCCCCTATCCTGTCTGGCTGCAATCGGATGAAGGCGCCGTCACCTGGTCGAACCTTGCCTATGACGATCTCAGCCACAAAATCCGTGGTCGTGACGCCGAATTCTCGGAACCCCTGTTCAACAACCTTGATGACCCCAAAGCCAGCGGCAAGCCCGAGCGGATCTCGATCCCGATGCCGGAAAGCACCAAACGTCTGTGGTACAATATCTCCACCACCGAGACCGAAGCCGGCTGGCTGTGTCACGCGGTGGATGTAAACGCCGTGGTCGATGCCGAAGTCGCCCAGCGCAACTTTGTGCAGACCCTGGCTAAAACCTTTGCCCAGCTCTCCATTGGTCTGGCGATCTTTGATCGCAACCGTCAGCTGGTCCTGTTCAACCCGGTGCTGATCGACCTCACAGCCCTGCCAGCTAACTTTCTCAGCTCGCGCCCAACGCTGATGACCTTTTTTGACCGGCTGCGCGACCAGCGCATGATGCCCGAACCCAAAAACTATTCCAGCTGGCGCCACCAGATCGAAGACCTTCTCGAAGCCGCCGCCGAAGGCCGCTATCAGGAAACCTGGTCTTTGCCCTCGGGCTCTGTCTATTCCGTCTCTGGGCGCCCCCACCCCGACGGGGCCATTGCCTTCCTGTTTGAAGACATCACCGCCGAAGTCACCCTGACGCGCCAGTTCCGCTCCGAGCTGGAAATGGGCCAGTCGATCATGGATCAAATGGGCGAAGCCATTGCGGTTTTTGCCAATGATGGCACCATGACCTTCTCAAACGAGACCTATCACTCGCTGTGGAAAATGGATCCCGATGCCAGCTTTGCCAAGGTTTCGATCATGGATGCGGCCCGGATCTGGCAGGACACCTGCAGCGCCACGCCCGTCTGGGGCGAAATCCGCGACTTTGTCGCCGGCAGCGAGGCGCGCACCCCCTGGTGGTCACGCGTTCAGTTGCGCGACGGGACGCCCCTGTTGTGCAAGGTCGCCGCAATCCAGAACGGCGCAACAATGGTGACCTTTCGGGCACCGGACCCCGGCTTGCCCCCCATCGAGCAACAGAAATTTGCCGTCACAGATCAAAGCGGATCTGCCTGACTTTCGCAACGACTGCGACCAAAGGCCGATCCCATCGAAGGGCGCAATCAACTCAGGATGATTGCGCCCTTCGCGCTTGCAGCGACTGCACGCCAAAGGCATTGTGCAGCCATGACCCAAAGCCCCTCCTCAGACCCATCTGATCTCCCCAATTCGCCTGGAGCAAAGACTGCGTTTTCCTGTTGGCTCTCCTCTCCCGAGGAGACCACGCAGCTGGCGCAGCAGATCGCCGCGCAGTTACAGCCCGGAGACTGCATATTGCTTGAAGGACCGATTGGTGCCGGCAAGACCCATTTTGCCCGCAGTCTGATCCAGTCCCTGATGACCACGCCCGAAGATGTCCCCTCGCCCACCTTCACGCTTGTGCAGACCTATGATGTTGCCAACGCTGAGCTGTGGCATGCCGACCTCTACCGGCTCTCATCTCTGGAAGAAATCGAGGAGCTTGGCCTCACCGAGGCCTTTGACGAGGCTATCTGCCTGATAGAATGGCCCGACAGGCTGGCCGAGCTGACCCCCTCCCACGCGCTGCACCTTGCCCTGGCGCTGGATTCGGACATGGATGCAGAGCATGAGGACCGCCGCCACCTGACCCTGACCTGGAGCGATGCCAAATGGCAAAAGCGCCTGGGTGAACTGATCCGTGAGAGGTCCAATGAGCAGTCGTGACAGCCAAATCAGAGCATTTTTGCAGCGTAGCGGTCGCGGCAACTGGAACCGTGCGCCCTTGGCCGGGGATGCCTCGGCCCGCCGCTACGAGCGCCTGAGTAGCCCAGATGGCCGCACCCTTGTGCTCATGGATGCGCCGCCCGACACCGGTGAGGATATTCGCCCCTTTGTCGGTGTCGCCACTTACCTGCGCGCCCAGGGCGTTAGCGCCCCTGAAATCATTGGTGAAGATGCGGAAAACGGCTTTTTGCTGACCGAGGATTTTGGCGACGCGCCGTTCTATGACGTCATCACTGCCGATCCCAGTCAGGAACAGCCTCTCTATGCGCTGGCCACCGATCTTTTGGTCCATCTGCATCAGGCCCCGACACCCGACCTAGAGCCGTTGGATCCGCGCGCCATGGCCGAGCTGTCCTCACTTGTGATCACCCACTATTGCGGCGCCATCCACGACGCGCCAGATCCGGACATGCAACACCGGTTTGAACACCAGTTCGAGGATATCCTGCGCCAGACTGTCCGAGGCGATATGGTCTTTGTGCACCGCGATTTTCATGTGCAAAACCTGATGTGGCTGCCCGAACGCGACGGGCTGGCACAGGTCGGCGTGATAGATTTTCAGGACGCCCGCATTGGCCACCCCGCCTATGATCTGGTCTCGCTGCTGCAGGACGCCCGCCGCGATGTCCCCGCCGCAATCGAGATGCAGATGATCGAGCGCTACATTGCAGCGAGTGGCGTTGATGCCTCCAGTTTTCGCAGCGCCTATGCGGTGATCGGGTTGCAGCGCAACCTGCGCATCCTTGGCGTCTTTGCCCGCCTGGCGCTGGATTTTGGCAAACCGCAGTACCTCGATCTGATGCCGCGGGTCTGGCGCCATGTGATCAACGGGCTGGAGCATCCTGCCGTCGCACCTCTGGCCGACTGGCTGCTAGGCGAACTCCCTGTCCCCACAGCCGATACCCTCGCAAAGCTGCGCCGATGAACAGCCCCACTCCCCACAGTGTAATGCTGTTTTCCGCCGGTTTTGGCACCCGGATGAAGGCGCTGACGCAGAGCTGCCCCAAACCAATGATCCCGGTCGCAGGCCGGCCGCTGATTGATCACACGCTAGAACTGGCGCAGGCGATCCAGCCGCAGGTGATCGTCGCCAATCTGCACTATCTGCCTGAAATCCTTGAGGCACATCTGGCGCCAAAATCCGTGCAGCTCAGCCACGAAACCCCAGAGGTTCTGGATACCGGTGGCGGGCTGCGTCATGCCCTGCAGCTGCTGGGCAGTGCTCCGGTTTATACCGCAAATACCGATGTGATCTGGAAAGGCGTAAACCCCTTTCAGCTGGCCCGTGACAGTTGGGACCCCGCCAGGATGGACGCGCTTCTTGTCTGTATTCCGGTTGCGCGCTGCCATGGTCGCAAGGGTTCTGGGGACTTCTCGCGCGCACCGAACGGACAGATCAGCCGGGGCGGAGATCTGGTCTATGGCGGTGTGCAGATCCTCAAGACAGAGGGCCTGCACCAGATCAATGACACGGTGTTTTCGCTGAACTTGCTGTGGAACCAGATGGCCGAAGCCCAGCGTCTTTTTGCGGTGGAATACCCTGGCCACTGGTGCGATGTGGGGCACCCCGAAGGAATTGCCATCGCCGAGGATCTGATTGCAAATGATGTTATTTGAACCAGCTGACACCGCCCGCATTTTTGCCGTTCCCAATGGTGTCGACTTCCCGCGCGCGCTGGTGAATGGCCTGATGCAGCGTGGCCAATCGCTGCCACCCGAGGGGCTGGCACGGGTCGAGGTCATCCTGAACACCTCGCGCATGATGCGCCGCTGTCGTACTCTGTTTGAGGCCGGCCCCGCGCTGCTCTTGCCGCGCATGCGTCTGCTCACTGATCTTGCCCGCGCGGCCAGCCTGCAGGGTCTGCCCCCTGCCCTGCCGCCGCTGCGTCGGCGGTTGGAGCTGTCACAGCTGATCGCCAAACTTCTGGACGCCCAGCCCGATCTCGCGGCGCGCTCCTCACTCTATGATCTTTCTGACAGCCTCGCGGCGCTGATCGACGAGATGCAGGGTGAAGGCGTCAGCACCGATGTGATCCGCAATCTCGATATCACGGATATGTCGGGCCACTGGGCCCGCGCACAGTCCTTTATCGGCATCGCGGATGAGTTTGTTGCGGGTCACGATGGCGCCA
>JAWUWF010000097.1:0-10963 GCA_034111985.1 Pseudophaeobacter sp. | reverse complement strand
AAAAAGCCAGGGCGGCGGGAATATCTGCGGGCCCGCATTCGGCAGGGTCAGGTTGAGGTGTTTAAATCCGAAGGCTCCGGGCGGATTTCCGGGCTGAGCTGGGCCGAAGGATTGGTTGAACTGGGGGATGGTGCTGCGGAGATTCAGCCGGGAGACCCCGTGCGGTTTATCCCCTATGGCAGTTTTAATCTGTAGCGGCGGCGCACTGAGAACGGTTTTTGCGCAGTCGAGAAATCTGGGCTGACAAATCTGGGCCGGCAAATGTGGGCTGGAAACAGGTTGAAAAAAACAGGGTGGCGCTCCCGCCCGTCATCGCCCCAATATGGGGCTCTTCCCGTTGGGCATGGCAGGCTGCTGCGCAGCCTGCAGGGGCGGCGCACGCGTTTTTCGGGCTGATTTCAGAGCGAGGCTGAATGTTTCAGCGCCTCGGTGACGAGGGTTTGGCGACGGGCCTTTGCCGCGTTTGTGGCGGTGTCTATGCGTCCGGCGCGATACTGGGGCAGTTGGTGCGGTTGCTGGCGCGCTGGCGCGATCAGGGTTTTTGGGCCGCCAAACTGATCCGCGGTCAGGTCCAGGATCAAGCCCTGTTCCGCACCCAGTTCAGCCCCCAACAGCCCAGCACCCTTTCCGGCAACTAGCCCAGCACCCTGTCCAGCAACCAGTCCAGCATTCTGTACCACGACCCAGGCATGCCCGTGCCAGCGTGTGCCATCAAAATAGCCCTCGGGTTGGTCGGGGGCATTGCCCTGGGCTACTGTGGCCGACACACCCCGCAGGGCCAGAAACTGAACGAGAAAGAGCGCGCTGGTCTGGCAGGTGTTTGTCGAGAGCGGGTCCGGCAGTGGCTGGCCGCGCCTGTGATGCCAGCTGGGCCACAGACCTTCAAGAATATGTCGCGCCTCTAGGAGCGTTTCGCAAAGGAGCATCGATGCCTGCGGCTGTTGCGTGAGTTTTGAGGTGGTTTTGCTCAATCAAATGTGCCGGCAACGCGGCCCAGCAGCATAAAGGCGCGGGCTGTGCGGGTTTCTCCCAGGGCGGAAATCTCCCCATCGCTGGCCAGGGCCTCAAACTCTGTAAACATCCGGTCAAAACGGCGCAGGAAGTGATGCGCGGCATCGCGAAAGATCGGATCCTGCTTCATTCGGGCGGAGGTCAGTGCCAGAGAGGTGCGGTCGCGTACCCCGCCGAGCGAGGCGACGGCACGGCCACGGATGCCCTGGGCAAACTGCCGCCAGATCTCGGGGCGGGCCATGTCGGGGCGCAAATCATCCATGTAAATGCCATCCTGGCTGAGCAGGGTGAGCACATCCTGCGCCGCCTGCACCACCTGCGCGGCCTTGCGGTCCTTGAGGGCGGCGCGCAGCGCGGTAAAGCCATCCTCGTCTTCTGCGGTCTCAGGAAAGTTCAGCGCCCGGATGAACTGGTCTGCGGGCAGGGGCAGGGCCATGTCCTCGGCGGGGGTGCCAAGCGCCAGGCTACCCTGGTCTTCGGCGGCGAGTTTGACCGCTTCTGACGGGATGGCGGCACGTGTGGGGGTGTGGCGGCTGCTTTGGAAGGTGGCCAATGCGGTTTCGGTCTTGCGGGTGGCCTCGGCGATTTCCTGTAGCTTCTGGCTGACCGTTGGCTCTCCGGTGGCATCGGTTTGCTGCACATGGGTGAGGTAGCTGTGGCGCAGGCTGTCAATCGCCGCCTGCAGACGCTGGCTTTCGCCGCGCATCACCCGGGCCGAGCGCAGAGCCGAGGTGCCAACCCAGATCATCACCAACGGCATGGTAATCGCCAGAGCTGTCAGGACCATTGGCGTCCAATGGGCCAGGCCTTTGTCTGCCGGAGCCATGAGATACAGCGCCAAAATAACCAGCAGCCAAAGGGCTGACAGTAAAATGGCAATGATCTCGGCGCTGCCCATTCCTGCATCGTCCTGGCCTTCGCTGGTACCGCTCCCGGAAAGAGAGGCGGGGCGTTTTGAGGCTTCCTGGGCGGTCATATGCAAGCTCGCAATGCGGGAATGGAACAGGGGTGAAACAAGGCTACCGGTTTCAGGTGTCGTGGCAAGGGGAGCGGCGCAATTGCGCCGCCGCCCATGATTGGTAAACTTAGCGGTAAACGATGCTCAGGATCTCGTAGCCGCGCACCCCACCGGGGGTGCGGACCTCGACACTGTCGCCTTCGTCCTTGCCGATAAGGGCGCGGGCAATGGGGGATTTGATGTTCAAAAGTCCGGCTTCGACATTGGCCTCATGCTCACCGACGATCTGCCAGGTTTTCTCCTGATCGGTGTCTTCGTCAACCAGCGTGACGCGGGCGCCGAATTTTACCGTGCCGGAGAGTTTGGCGGGGTCAATCACTTCGGCAAGGCTCAAGATGCCTTCGAGTTCCTTGATGCGGCCCTCAATAAAGGAGTGTTTTTCGCGCGCAGAGTGGTATTCGGCGTTTTCCGAAAGATCGCCCAGTTCGCGGGCTTCGGCGATGGCCTGAATAATCGTCGTGCGTTCAACCGTTTTCAGGTTCTTAAGTTCGGCTTCCAGTGCGGTGTGACCCGCAGAAGTCATAGGGATCTTTTCCATATCTTGGGTCCAGGTCGTTTGGCTAAGAAACTAGCTCTTGGGTCATGTTGCTTTTGTTTTTGCCAAAGGCAGAGCCCCGCCACAGAGCTGCAGCGGGGCTTTTCTTTGTGTTGGCAATTACCTGACCCAATCTGGGCGCAAATTTCAAGAGGGCGGAGACACCTGTCCCCAGACAAATCCACTCAATCAGCAGATTTTATCGCTTGATCGCCGGTTTGCGCGGGAAAATGCTGTAGTCAGGAAGCTGTGGCAGCTGTGCCTGCCATAAAAGATCAATCATCATACTGTACCGCTTCGTATTCGATGCCGTCGCTGTCGTGGAAGTAGAAGCGACGACCCGGCTCGTAGTCGCCATGGTTTTGCGGCGTGAAACCGGCTGCTTTGACTGCCGCTTCGGTGGCGGTGAGGTCCTCGACCACCACCGCCAGATGGTTGAGGCCTCCCTTGGTCTGGTAACTTTCCGGTGCCTCGCTGGGGGCTGCGGGCGGCGTATAGAGTGCGACGTAGCTGTCCGCGCTGCCCACATGCAGGGTGCGGCCGCCGTTGATCGAATCGCCCGACCAGCGGGTGTGCCAGCCAAAGACCTGCGCCATCCATTCGGCGGTGGCTTCGGGGTTGCTGACGGTGACATTGGCATGTTCGAGAATGGCGCTCATTAGTCGATCTCCTGATTGCAGTTTTTGGTTTCGTTTTGACCTGAGTCTCCCTACGGTAATTTCTCAACCTAACTTTAGGTCAAGGTATTTTTGAACAATTTTGGGGAGGCGTTGATATGGCGAAATCAGCAGGGGTGGCGATCGGCTATCTCTCAGAGCGCACGGGGCTGGCAGTCTCGGCCATCCGTTACTACGAGGCGCAGGGTCTGCTGGAGCCCTGGCGTAATTCTGGCGGGCAGCGCCGGTTTCACCGGGCGGACATTCGCCGTCTCAGCTTTATTATGATCGCGCAGCAGTTTGGATTTTCCCTGCCCGAAATTCGTGGATTTCTAAAGGATCTGCCAGGGGGGAGGACGCCAACACCCGCGGACTGGGCGCGGATTTCGTCCGGGTTTCGCAGCCATCTGGACCAGCGAATCGAAACGCTGCAAAAACTGCGCGACAACCTGGATGGCTGTATTGGTTGCGGCTGTCTGTCCCTGCCCAAATGTGCTCTGTATAACCCGCAGGATCTTGCGGCGAAAAAGGGCAAAGGCCCACGTTACCTCATGGGAGACAGTCCTGAGACGAAAAGCGGGGTATAAAGGGCCAAAGTCGGCAGTGCCCCTGCGGCAAAGCGCGGATTGGACGCAACTAACGCAGAGTTTGGATTGACCTCGCTAGGTGCCAAACGCTAATCAACGGCGAAAGAAAATTACGCCTAGGTAAGGCCCAGTGATGGGACCAGTAGCGAACACAATAGCCAAGGAGCACCTCTATGGCCGAGATCGAACGCGAAACGATGGATTATGACGTAGTGATCGTAGGGGCTGGTCCTGCCGGTCTTTCTGCCGCGATCCGTCTCAAGCAGCTGGATGCCGACCTTGAGGTCGTGGTCCTGGAAAAAGGCTCTGAAGTGGGCGCGCATATCCTGTCGGGCGCCGTGCTGGACCCCTGCGGGCTGGACGCCTTGATCCCGGACTGGAAGGAAAAAGGCGCGCCACTGAATGTACCGGTGGTGGAAGACCATTTTTACATGCTGGGCGAGGCCGGTGAAATCCGCATCCCCAACTTCCCGATGCCACCCTTGATGAACAACCACGGCAACTATGTTGTCTCGATGGGCAATGTCTGCCGCTGGATGGCCGAACAGGCCGAAGAGTTGGGCGTTGAAATCTTCCCGGGGATGTCCTGCTCAGAGCTGGTTTATGGCGATAATGGCGAAGTCAAAGGCGTGGTTGCCGGCGTCTTTGGTTTGGAAGCGGATGGCTCTTATGGCCCCAATACCGAGCCGGGCATGGTGCTGAACGGCAAGTATGTTTTCCTCAGCGAGGGCGCGCGTGGCTCGCTGTCCAAAGAGGTGATCTCTAAATACGCTCTCGACCAGGGCAAAGAGCCGCAAAAATACGGCCTTGGCATGAAAGAAATTTGGGAAATTGATCCGGCAAAGCACAAGCCCGGCTCGGTCACCCATACCATGGGCTGGCCTCTTGGCACTAAAAACACCGGTGGTACTTTCATTTATCACCTGGACACTAATCAGGTCTACGTCGGCATGATTGTGGATCTGAACTATAAGAACCCGCATCTGTTTCCTTACATGGAATTCCAGCGTTTCAAACATCACCCCATGGTGGCAGAGCTGCTGGAAGGCGGCAAACGCGTCGCATATGGCGCGCGCGCTGTGACCAAGGGTGGCACCCAGTCGATGCCGGATGCAGCTTTTCCGGGCGGCGCGCTGTTGGGCTGCTCCGTTGGTCTTGTGAACCTGCCGCGGATCAAGGGTAACCACAACGCGATGCACTCAGGCCGTCAGGCTGCCGAGGCGGCCTATGCCGCCATTCAGGCGGGCCGGAGCGGTGACACCCTGACAGAATACGACACTGATTTGCGTCAGGGACCTGTTGGCAAGGATCTGAAAAAGGTGCGCAACGTTGCGCCGCTGAATGCCCGCTTTGGTCTGATGGGCGGCCTGTTGGTTGGTGGCTTTGATATGTGGTGCAACACACTGTTTGGGGTCTCTCCGCTGGGCACGCTTGGGCACGGGAAATCTGATGCAGAAGCGACGGAACCGGCGTCGAAACACAAGGTGATCGACTATCCAAAACCCGATGGCAAGCTGAGCTTTGACCGGCTGACCAATGTTGCGTTTTCCTTTACCAACCACGAAGAAAGCCAACCGGCGCATTTGCACCTCAAGGACGCAAGCATCCCTGTGGGCGTGAATCTTGAGACCTATGCAGGCCCATCGGCGCGCTATTGCCCTGCCGGCGTGTATGAATTTGTCGAAAAAGACGGCAAGCAAGAGTTTGTGATCAACTTTCAGAACTGCGTGCATTGCAAAACCTGCGATATCAAGGATCCCAGCCAGAACATCACCTGGACCACGCCACAGGGTGGCGCCGGTCCAAACTATCCAAATATGTAAACCCATGGGGGTAAAACAGGCGACAGAACGCTTGTCTTGCTCGATATCTATGGAAATCACGTAAAATTGGGGCGGCCTTCGGGTCGCCCCATTGCGTGTCGACAGGTCCCGCACTACGATTCCTCTCAAGTGACGTACATACGTATAGGAGAGTTCCGGGTGCCGGCATCATATCTTCGCAACCTGCCAGCACTGGCATTGGTTGCTCTTTCTGCGACAGGAACTCTTGTGACCGCGCAAAGCGCTGCAGCTGATGGTCTGGCTGGGGCCTATCTCGCCGGGCGCGCGGCCACCTATGAAAGCGACTTTTCGGCGGCGGCAGAGTATTACACCCGCGCACTGGTGCGGGACCCTACCAATCTGGTGCTGATGGAGAATGTGGTCTTTGCCCAATTGGCGCAGGGACGCCTGAAACAGGCGCTGCCTGTCGCCGAGCGGCTTTGGCAGGCTGGGGCGCGCAGTCAGGTTGCCAATATCGTTATGATGGGGGGCTTTGTCCTTTCGGATAATTATCAGGCCATTCTGGATCGTGACCTTGAAACCCGGCAAATTCATCCGCTGGTCGACGGGCTGCTAGAGGCCTGGGCGCATATGGGCGCCGGTTCGGTTGACGAGGCGATCAAAGCCTTCGACCGTGTTGCCGAAGAAGAGGCCCTGCGGGCCTTTGCCGCCTACCACAAGGCGCTGGCTCTGGCCTCGGCTGGAAACTACGGCGCCGCTGAAGCGCTGTTTGCAGCGGACGATGGCCAGCTCACCCGGCTGTCGCGGCGCTCTGCGTTGGCCCGGATTGAGATTCAGTCTCAGCTTGGCGAAAATGACATGGCGCTGGCCACTCTGAATGCCTCGTTTGGCACTGGCAATGATCCGGCCCTTGACGGAATTCGTAAACGCCTTGCGGCCGGTGAGGCCCTGGGTTTCTCGGTTGCCAGCACCGCCCGCGATGGCATCGCCGAGGTGTTCTACACGCTTGCAGCTGTGATGAGTGGCGAAGCAGCCAATGATTTTGTCCTGATGTATGCCCGCATGGCCTCGGCTCTTAGCCCGGAGCATGTGGATGCGGTGCTGCTGAGCGCTGAGTTGCTGGATCAGCTGGGCCGCTATGAGCTGTCGATTGCCACCTACAAACAGGTGCCCAGCGGCCATCCCGAGTATTACGCTGCCGAAATGGGCCGTGCCGAGGCGCTGCGCCGTGCGGCTAAGCCGGATGCCGCCGCCGAAGTGCTGGAGCAGCTGGTGCAGGACTTTCCGACTCTGCCACAGATTTCCATCGGCCTTGGCGATCTGCTGCGCCAGCAAGAGGACTATGTGGGCGCGGTTGCGGCCTATGATTCTGCACTGGGCAATATGCCCGAGCAATCTGGCAGCCGCTGGTTTTTGTACTACGCCCGCGGAATTTCCCACGAACGGCTGGCTGACTGGCCAAAGGCCGAGGCGGATTTTCGCGCCTCGCTGGCGCTGCGTCCCGACAGTCCGCAGGTTTTGAACTACCTCGGCTATTCCTTGATCGAGAAAGAAGACAAGCTGGACGAGGCGCTGGGCATGATTGAGCGCGCCGTCGCGGCGCGGCCGGATTCGGGCTATATCGTCGATAGTCTTGGCTGGGTGCTGTACCGCCTTGGCCGTTACGGCGAGGCTGTGGGCCATATGGAACGCGCCGTCGAGCTGATGCCGGTGGACCCTGTGGTGAATGACCATCTGGGCGATGTGTACTGGGCGGTAGGGCGTCAGCGCGAAGCTGAATTCCAGTGGAAACGGGCGCTGTCGTTCATTCGCTCTGGTAAGGGCGACGGAGAGGCCGACCCTGAGCGGATCCGCAGCAAGCTGGACCTGGGTCTTGATGCCGTTCTAGAGCAGGAAGGCGCCGCCCCCCTGCAGGTGGCCAATGAGGGTTGAGGCGTTTGCGCCTGCAAAAATCAACCTGACCCTGCATGTCACCGGCCAGCGCCCGGATGGCTATCATGAGCTGGATTCTCTTGTGGTTTTTGCAGATATTGGCGACCGGTTGAGTATCGAGACGGCAGAGGATTTATCCCTGACAGTCACCGGGCCGATGGCGGCAGGGGTGCCCAGTGATGGGCGCAATCTGGTGCTCAAGGCGGCGCAGTTTGCAGGCTTTTCTGCCGGGCGTATTGTATTGGAAAAAAATCTGCCAGCGCAGGCTGGTATCGGCGGGGGCTCTTCGGATGCGGCAGCTATGCTGCGGGCTGTGTCGCAGCTGACGGGGGCGCCTGTTGCCTCTGGGGTTGAGGCGCTGGGCGCGGACATACCTGTCTGTCTTGCGGCGCGCGCCACCCGTATGCAGAACATTGGAGAGCAGCTGTCGGCCGTTTCAGACCTGCCGGTACTGCATGCAGTTCTGGTCAATCCAGGCATCTGTGTTCCTACGCCTGCGGTCTTTAAGGCCTTGGTGAAAAAAGGCAATGCTGCGATGCCTGCGGAGTTGCCGGACTTTAAGGCGGCTTCTGATATGATGCCTTGGCTACAGACTATGCGCAATGATCTGGAGCCCGCGGCAATCTCTCTGTATTCCGGCATTGGCGACGTGCTGCAGGCGCTTGCAGAGCTTCCCGGCGCTCGCGTTGTGCGCATGTCAGGGTCGGGTGCAACTTGTTTTGCGCTGTTTACTGGCCAGGCAGAGGCCGAGGATGCAGCACTGAGGCTGACGCAGAAATATCCCGATTGGTGGGTTCAGCCTGCGACTCTGCGCTAGCATGCGGGCCAGAGTGACGTGCATCCGTGGCCGACAGTCGGAATAACAAACAAACGCTCCCGCCCGCAGCTTTCCCATCTAAAGATGGGACGCTGCCGTTGGGCATGGCAGCGTGCTGGCGCACGCTGCGGTCGGCGCGCCATTTCTACCCAAAAGGTTTTTTGCGGGGGGCTATGTGGGCGTCGCGGCCAGCATCTACTGAAGCAAGGTCAGCCAATTATCCCAAGGGGGTGTGCTAGCGCGCTGCAGCGCCGCGCTGGGCCCAACTGGTGCAGGGCATTTTAATGCCCGTACAACAGGCGGGAGCCCCCGGTTAGCAGTTTATACTCAGTGTAGCCGTGCCACGACGTATTCTGCCAAGTCATGTAGCATGTGCCTGATCGGATGATCGGGCAGTTCCGCAAGCGCGTCGGTGGCTTTTTCGGCCCAGATCAGAGCATCTCTGCGGGTTGCTTCCAGCGTGTCATATTTCGCCATAAGGGCCAGTGCCTGTTCCAGGTCGCCCTCTTCCTGGCGGCCCTTTTCAATAGTGCGTTGCCAAAAGGCCCGCTCTTCATCAGTGGCCTGGGCCACGGCCTTGATCACCGGCAGCGTCAGCTTGCGCTCGCGAAAATCATCGCCGACATTTTTGCCGGTTGTCTTGCTATCACCCTGATAATCGAGCAGATCATCGGCAATCTGGAAGGCAATGCCCAGAGCGTCGCCGTAGTCATACAGAGCCTTCACTTCAGCAGCAGAGGCCTCGGCAATGACGCCGCCAACTTCAGTGGCTGCTGAGAAAAGCGCGGCGGTCTTGCCACGGACCACCTGCAAATAGATGGCCTCATCGGTGGCCAGATTTGACGCGGCAGTCATCTGCAGCACTTCGCCCTCGGCAATGGTGGCAGAGGCATTGGCGAGAATGTCCAGAACTCGCAATGATCCGGTTTCGACCATCAACTGAAAGCTGCGGGAAAACAGATAGTCCCCAACCAGAACCGAGCTTTTGTTGTCCCAAAGCAGGTTGGCCGTAGGGCGTCCCCGCCGCTGGCTGCTTTCATCAACAACGTCATCGTGCAGCAGGGTCGCTGTATGGATGAACTCTACCGTTGCGGCCAGTTTGATATGGTGTTCGCCCTGATAGCCACACAGACGGGCCGCCGCGAGGGTCAGCATGGGGCGCAGACGTTTGCCGCCGGCCCCAACCAGATGCGCGGTCACCTCGGGGATGCGGGGCGCATGTTCCGAGGCCATCCGTGTCTGGATCAGCGTATTTACTGCGGCCATCTCGCCGCTCAAGGTAGCGGCCAACATGTCATGTGGCTTCTGCGTCTTGATTTGGTTCATTACATTCCGGCTTTCAGGCTCGACAAGGCGCAGGCCTTGCCCTTAGATCCATCCCCATGAAAGAGCTTTTGCGCAGTACCGATCCAACCGTCCTGGCCTTTGCATCCGCCCTTCTTCAGGGGGAGGATATAGACTGCTTTCAGATGGACGTAAATATGAGCATCCTTGAAGGCGGCATCGGTATTTTTCCGCGTCGTCTGATGGTGCGCGAAGGCGACTACAGCCTCGCTCTCAGGGCGATGCAGGACAACGAGATCCCGCTTGGCATCAAGACATGAGCCAGCCCAGCGGTGAGGGGTTTCGTCACGACACTGGATTTGACCCGGAATTTCCGGATGAGGCCCTGTCGAGAAACGATTTTTTGGGCGGTCGCGTGCAGCTTTGGCAGCCCCGTCAGGGCTATCGCGCGGGTGTGGATCCTGTGCTGCTGGCGGCTGCCATTCCGGCCCGTGCTGGAGAGCGCGTTCTGGAGTTGGGATGCGGCGGAGGTCAGGTGCTGCTGTGCCTGGGTGCCCGGGTGCCGGGACTGTCCCTGACAGGGATTGAGTTGCAGCCGGGCTATGCCTGTCTGGCGCGCCGAAACGCTGAAGAAAACAATCAAACCCTTGAGGTGGTCGAGGCGGACCTTGCCGCGCTGCCAGCCGGGATGCGGCAACGTCAGTTTGATCACGTCCTGGCCAATCCCCCCTACTATCGGGCTGGCGCTCACAGTCCTGCAGAGGATGCCGGGCGACAGATTGCGCTGGGAGAGAATACGCCGCTGGCGCTCTGGAGCGAGACGGCTGCCAAACGGCTGGCCCACAAAGGCTACCTGCATATGATCCAGCGGGCGGACCGCCTTCCAGAGATGCTGATGGCCTGCGCGGGGTGTCTTGGCTCGCTTGAGGTTTTGCCCCTTGCGCCCCGCCGAGGACGCGCTGCCGAGCTGGTTTTGCTGCGGGCACGCAAAGGCGGGCGGGCGGATTTTCGACTGCATGCGCCCTTGATCCTACATGACGGAGAGCGTCATGTTCAGGATGTCGAAAGCTACCGGGCCGAGATCAGCGCCATCCTGCGGCAGGGCCGCCCACTGGAGTGGCCCACATGCAAACCAGCATCTAAGCCGGCGCCAAAATAGGTGTCGACCGGTTTGTTTTCAAGTGAAGCCATCAAAGCTGCACAAAATTTATGACCATTTGCGCCATAAAAATAACGAATTTGGCGGGCTTTGGCCGATATGACAAATTCATGACAAAAAATATGCACCTGCGGCGTGACAGGATCAAAAAGTTGTGCTCCACTCAGATCAGCCCCGCAG
>JAWUWF010000096.1:0-11227 GCA_034111985.1 Pseudophaeobacter sp. | reverse complement strand
TTCACCCAGATCATCCCGGCCTCCAGCTGGTCGGTAAAGCGCAGCGCGCGGGTCAAATCATTGGTCCAGACATAGCCGGTGAGGCCGTATTGCGTGTCATTGGCCATCTCCAGCGCCTCTTCCTCGGTCGAAAAGGCGATCGAGGTCAGCACCGGGCCAAAGATCTCTTCCTGCGCGATGCGCATCTTGTTGGTGGCGCCGGTGAACAGGGTGGGGCGCACGAAATAGCCCTCGTCGCCTAACGTCACGCCGCCAGCGGCCACTGTCGCGCCATCTTGGCGGGCGATGTCGAAGTAACTGGTCACCTTGTCGTAGTGCTCTTTGGCGATCAGCGGGCCGATCTCGGTTGCGGGGTCCAGCGGGTGGCCGACCTTGATGTTGTTGACGCGCTCAACCAGTTTGGCCTCGAATTCTGCGCGAATGGTCTCCTGCACCAGCAGGCGCGACGATGAGGTGCAGCGCTCGCCATTAATCGAGTAGATCATGAAGATCACCGCATCCAGTGCCCGGTCCAGATCGGCGTCGTCAAAGACGATGACAGGGTTTTTGCCGCCCAGTTCAAGGTGCATGCGCTTTAGCGTGTCAGCGCCCTGTTTGGTGATCAGGCTGCCGGTGCTGCTCTCGCCGACAAAGGCGATGGCCTTGATCGCGGGGTGTTCGGTCAGGCGCTTGCCTGCCTCTTCGCCAAAACCATTCACCAGGTTCCACACCCCTGCGGGCAGTCCTGCCTCATGGGCGATTTCGGCCAGAATACGCGCGGTGAGCGGGCTGAACTCGGCCGGTTTATGCACCACGGTACAGCCTGCGGCCAGCGCCGGGGCGATCTTCCAGGTCGACAGCATAAAGGGCGTGTTCCACGGCGTGATGATGCCCACCGGGCCAATCGGCACCCGGGTTGTGATGTTCATCAGGGTCGGCGACTGCAGCTGTTTGCCATCCCGCGCCGCCGTGACCTGATCGGCAAAGAAGCGAAAGTTCTCGGCGCCGCGCAGGGCGGCCTTGGACATAAAACGCAGGGTCTGGCCGGTGTCCCAGCATTCGCAAAAGGCAATCTCTTCGGCGCGGGCCTCAATTCCTTCGGCGATTTTGATCAGGATCTTCTTACGCTCGGCGGCGGGCATGTCACGCCAGGCGGGAAAGGCGGCTTTGGCGGCCTCGGCTGCGGCGTCGATATCCGCAGCGGTCCCCTGGGCTACGGGACAGATCACACTTTTATCAACCGGCGAGCAGGTGTCAAACGTGGCGCCAGAGGCGGCGGGCAGGCTTTCGCCGTTGATCAGGTTCTGGATGCCGGTCTTGCGGAAGCGGCCCAGGTACTGGTCCAGTTTTTCGATATTGGTGTTGAGAATAGACACTATTTGTCCTCCAGGTGATCACGGATGGTGCCGCATTTTGGCGAAAGCTCGGGGTCAATGTTGCGCATTTCAAACGACAGCGCGAGGGACCGTGTTGCCATGCAGGGGGCCAGATAGGCACGGGCCGCGTCAAAAATTGCTTGGGTTGCCACCTGGCGGGTCGCAAGATCACGCCCTGCCCGCAGACGCACCGAGATGTCGATATAGCCATGCTTAGGGTCGCCATCTGCGATCGAGACATGCGTGGCAGGAAAGGCCCGGACGCGAATGCCAGCCATCGGAAAGACGCCGGTTTCAATCGCAGCAAGCCGCAGGCAGTTGCACAGATCGGCGATATCAACCGCGTCTTCCAGATTGGCAGAGTAGTCCAGCATAAAGTGAGGCATGGTCTGGTATCCTCGAATTGGGTGGTGCCTGTTAGGGGTGCCTGTGAAAATATTGTTAACATGTTTATCATATTGAAGACATGCTGTCAAATGCTGCAGGAAACCTGCAGGCAATTGCCTTTCCTGAGGATTTGATGTGATAAATGGCCATGACACCAAGA
Organism: Pseudophaeobacter sp.; assembly: GCA_034111985.1. GTDB lineage: Bacteria > Pseudomonadota > Alphaproteobacteria > Rhodobacterales > Rhodobacteraceae > Pseudophaeobacter. Next base: position 9,325 of record JAWUWF010000096.1, on the reverse strand, counting down.
TTACCCTCAACCTCCCGCTCGCTGCCCATTGCTCTGTTACGTGCCCGTGAGCGCGTCATGGGGCCGATCCGTCACCTGCTCAGCGACAGTGACCTCACCGAGCAGCAATGGCGTGTGTTGCGCGTGGTGCAGGAAAGCGGCGGGATAGATCCGACGCAGATTTCTGATCAGGCCTGTCTTTTGCTGCCCAGCCTGACGCGTATTTTGCAAAAGCTGGATGAAAAGGGCCTGATCAGCCGCACCCGTGATCAGGTGGACCGCAGACGTCAGGTGATCCGCATCACGGCTGCCGGTGAAACAATCATCGACGCCAATATGGCCGCCAGCCTTGCCATCGTGACCCGCACCCGGGAAAAAATGGGCGAGGAGCGCTATGAGGCGCTGTTGGATCTGTTGAACGAGCTGGATGGGATCGAGATCTAGGGCGCGCTAGTCCCTGTCGGCCCGCCGCAAGAACACCTGAACATCGGCTACATTTGTACCAGTGCCGCCAGTCAGCAACAGGGCATCGGCCGCTTTGAGGGCGGCGTAGCTGTCATTATTGGCAAGCAGGGCGGCGCCATCGGCGCCTGCCTCAGCAATGGCGGCCCAGGTGCCCGGCGTGGCAATGCCGCCTGCGGCCTCGGTTGGGCCATCACGCCCGTCGGTGCCGCCCGACAGGAACAACCAGTCCCCGGTCAGCTCGGCTGCGCCGCGTTGAGCCAAACGCAGGGCCAGCTCCTGATTGCGGCCGCCGCGCCCATCCCCCACAAGGCGCACGGTGGTCTCGCCGCCAAAGATCAGGGCGATGTCGCGGTCTTTGGGGGCTGCCTGTGCCGCTTGCAGGATCTTTTCGGCAGCCTCGGCCACATCGCCGGTCAAATGATCACTCACCAGCTGTGCCTGCCATCCCAAAGGTTGCGCCGCCTCCATCATGGCCGCAAGGCTGTGGCGGTTAGAGCCTATAAGGCTGTTTTGCGCCTTTGGCAGAGAGAGGGCAGCGGGCTCTGTGGTCAGATGGGTTTTGACCGCCTCTGGCAAGCCCTCCCATATCTCCACCCGTTGCAATGTGGCGCGAGCGGCGAGGCGATCTCCCAGCGGTGCCACCGTCGGCCCCGAAGCAATGGCACGCAGATCATCACCAATGACATCCGACAGGATAAAACCGGTGACAGCTGCAGGTGCTGCGTGCCGCAACAGCCCGCCACCCTTCAGTTCTGACAATTGCTGGCGCACAAGGTTCATCTCGGTGATGTCCAGCCCGCAGGCAAGCAGCGCTTGATTGACCGTCGCCTTGTCTGCCAGCGTCAGCCCGGCGGCTGGTGCCACCATCAGGGCAGAGCCGCCACCAGAGACCAGCACAATGACGCTATCCTTCGCGGTTGTGTGCGACAGAAAACGCAGCACTTCGGCCCCGGCCTTGGCACTGGCCTCATCAGGCACGGGGTGTGATCCGGCCAGGACCAGCGCGCCGGCAACATCGCGCCGGTTTTCGGGGTTGGTCACCACCATGGCCTGGCGCGGCTCAGGAATATGGGCCAGCGCCTCTTGCATCATGGGAACAGCCGCCTTGCCAAGCGCCAAAACGTAGCTTTTGCCACCCGCCGCAAGTGGCGGCAGGGGGGAGGCCTGCAGCGCGTGGCGCAGGGCCAGTGCCGGGTCGGCGCGGGTCACGGCGGCGTCAAACAGGGTTCTGGCGTCTTGGGCAAGAGAGGTCATATCGGCTCCGATACATGAGGTGTCAGCGGATCTGATCTCGCCGTGTTAACGCTAAAGGTGTCACCTGTTTTGCCCAAAGGTGCTGCTGCGGTCAACAGAGGTCTCAGGTTAGCTTTAGCTGCCGGGACGCTTGCGGCTTTGCTGTCGCGGCCCATCAGCTGTGATGGCGTGTAGCGACAGTGTGTGATCCATGTTGCGCATCCGGTGCCGCAGCATCTGCCGCGTCAGCCGCGCCAGATCCGCCTGCATCTCGGGTTGCTGGGAAACATCCTCCATCTCGCCCGCGCCGTGATGATCAAACAGCAGTGGCGGCAGATCGGCCGCAAACTCCACCAGCGTAAAGCGGGGGTCCCGCAGAATGGCCAGACTGGACTCTGCGATGGAGGTGCCCAATGTGCGTTGCCACAGGGTGGCGGCTTCTGGGTCGCCAAAATCCAGCTCGGAGAAGGAATACTGCCGCCAGTCGGCAGGGCTCTCGCCGCGCAGCAAAGGCAGCAATGAAGCACCATCCATGGCATTGGGGATCTCCTGTCCCACCCAGTCCAGAATGGTGGGGGTGAGGTCGATGGATTCGGTAATTTCCTGCCGCCGTATGCCCGCCTGTGCCGCGTTACCGGGCATGCGGATGATCAGCGGTGTCTTGTAGGCGGCGTCATAGACCGTGAATTTGCCCCAGCTGTGGCGATCGCCCAGCATCTCCCCATGGTCAGCGCTGAGCACCACCAGAGTATTGTCGTCCTGACCGCTGTCTTTCAGGAATTGCAGCACCCGGCCGATATGGGCGTCGACCTCGCTGGCCAACCCCAGATAGAGCGCCCGCAGTGTTTGTATGTTCTCGTCCGTTGGCTCGAGATCCGGAAATCCCAGTACCGTTGAGGCCGGTGTGTAGGCCTGGGTGGTGGGCGTGAAAAACGGATGCTGCGCGCATTCATCCGGCAGGGATCCGCGCCGAACCGGCAGTGGCAGGCTGGCGGGGTCAACCAGAGTATTGTAGGGCGCGGGCGCCACCAGCGGCGGATGGGGCCGAATATAGGTCAGATGGGCAAACCAGCTGTGATCACTATAGGCTGGCATGGTGGCCAGAAACCGGTTGGTCAAAAACGCGGTATCGCTGTCTTCGGCCCGGTAGGGGGCGGGATCATTCAGCGCGGCCTTGCCGCCGGTAGGAGAAACCGGCCTGTGCAGATCCCAGTAAGTGTCGAATGTGTAGCCCTTGCTCAGCAGGTCGGCCCGCCACGGGTAGGACATCTCCAGCCGCATTTCGAGCATTTCCTGAAAGCCGGCCATATGCTGTTCATAGGTGCGGATGGCCGGATCATTGGGGTGATGCACCCGGGGATCGCGGGCCGTATCGGTATAGCCGAACAACATGGGGGTGTAGCCGGCCTTGCGCATCTCACCGGGCAGGCTCGGGGTGTCATGGCGCAGTGGTGTGCCATTGCGCACCGAGCGGTGGTTCATCGCATATTGCCCGGTCAGAATTGAGGCGCGCGACGGCCCACATGGGTTTACCACCGTGTAGTTCTGCTCAAACGTCACCGCATCGGCCATCAGGGCGCGCAGATTTGGCAGTGCCACATGCGCGGCCAGCGCCCCTGTCAGGCAATCGGCGCGCAGCTGGTCAATCAGAATGAAAAGCACATTCTTTTGCTCTGACGTATTCGCGGATTTGGTGTCTGGCGCAGTGGGGCTCATGGCTCAGGTCCTCTGGCAAGGGTGAGGTTCAGGTTCTGCCAGATAATCCGTCATATTGTGATTTGGGAAGGGGTTTTCTGGTGCGGTTTGGTGGAAATTGACCGGTTTGTTGGGGTTTTGTGGGTTGTTGCTTGCGTTTTTGGGGCTCTGGTGTCAGTTTCTGTGGATATTTTCGCGTAGATGAGGGTTCTGTCCGATGGCCGCCGCCAATACTCTTTCCCACCGCGAAGTGGGGCTTTTACAAGCGCTGCGGCAGCTGGGCGGATCCGGGCGCAGCGCTGAGCTGGCTTTGATGCTGGATGTTTCAGAAGAAACCGTGCGCCGCACCATCAAGGCGCTGGCCAAGGCGGGTGTGCTGGAGCGGGTGCACGGCGGTGCCTATCTTGTGGGGCCAGGTGGCAGCGATCCAACGGGCGGCAGCTTCTTTCGCCGCATGGGAAAGAACCCGCAAGAAAAGAAGCGTATCGCCGAAGCCGTTTTGCCAAAGATCACGGATGGCATGACAGTGTTTCTGGATGTGGGCTCTACCACCTCCTTTGTGGCCGAGGCGCTGCGTCAGCGTCGCAATCTTACGGTGGTGACCAATTCCATTGGCGTGGCGCAGGTTCTGTCCAATCACAATGGCAACCACCTGCACCTGCTGGGCGGTGAGATGTGTGGCGATGATCGCGGCACCTTTGGTGCGGTTGCAGAACAACAGGCGGCGCGGTTTGCCTTTGACGTTGCAGTCTTTTCAGCAGACGCACTGTCGGCGAAACACGGGCTGCTGTTTCACAATGCCAGCGAGGCCGCGCTCGCCTCTGTGGCTGCAGGGGCGGCGGAGAAGAACTTTGTGGTGACCACCGCGTCAAAGTTTTCCGAGACAGCGCCTCATTGCGGCCCGGCACCGCAGCTGTTGTATGTGCTGGTCAGTGACCGGGAGCCGGGAAAGAAACTGGCGCGGGCCCTGCAGGGCTGGGGCGTGGCGTTTGAATTGGCACTGGTCTCCGGACAGACGCCTAGCCTGGCTCCCGGACAACCCGCTGGACAGCCGTCTGCGCAGGCGTCAGACCGGGGGACCTGACATGCAGCTGTAGTCCAGACAGCAGAGGCGGCGCCGGGCCTGCGGATGCCAACGAATGAACAGAAACGGAGCCCTTAGATGGCGATCTTGACCTTCCTTACCAGCCTCGCCGGGGCCACCATGTTTCTGCTGTTTGCAGTGCGTATGGTCCGCACCGGTATCGAGCGCAGCTACGGGGCCTCGTTCCAGCGCTTGCTGACCGGCACCGGCAACCGGTTGCAGGCAGGCGGCGTTGGCGTCGGGCTGGCTTTGGTTCTGCAAAGCTCGGCTGCAGTGACGCTATTGGTCACGGGGTTTGCCTCTGGCGGCTACCTCGCCTTTCCCACCGGGCTGGCGATTGTGCTGGGCGGGGATCTTGGCTCGGCGCTGATCATTCAGATCCTGTCGTTCAAGCTGGACTGGCTGGTGCCGGCGCTTTTGGCCGTGGGGGGATATCTCTTTGTCAAAACCGATGGCAAAAAGGCCCGACAGACCGGACGTATCCTGCTGGGGGTCGCCTTTATCCTGATTTCGCTGCGCTTTTTGCGCGAGGCGATGGATCCCATTCGCGACAGCTCCTTTTTGCCTGCGGTGGCGGGTTATCTGGCGCGCGACTATATCACCGCCTTTCTGGTTGGCGGCGCGCTGGCCTTTGTGATGCATTCCTCGGTGGCGGCCATCCTGATGTGCGTCACGCTAGTCGAGATCGGAGCCATCCCCTTTGCCGCCGGCCTGTCGCTGGTGCTGGGGGCCAATTTTGGCTCTGGATTCATACCGGTCTGGCTGAGTCGCGGCATGAGCCAAAGCGCGCGGCGCATTCCCTTTGCCAACCTGGGCTTGCGCGGCAGTTGGGCGGTGCTCTGCCTCTTTGCGGTGAATTCCGTTCTGGGGGCAGGATTTCTGAACGCATCGCAGGGCGGCCAGATGCTGGTCTATGCGCATCTGGCCTTTAACGGATCCTTACTGTTTCTGGCGCTGCCGATCTGCGGCCGGATCGAACCTATTATGGTGCGACTGATGCCGGAACCTGCCGCACCAGAGGCAAGTCTCACGGGGCGGCCTGCGAGCGCACTGGAACCGGGGGTCTATGGACCACCTGCCCAGGTTCTGGCCAATCTCAAACGCGAATTGCTGCGGATGACAGACCTGGTGGAAACCATGTTTCGCCCGCTGGCTGATCTCTATAAATCCGGCGACAAAGAGCAGATCAAAGCGCTGCAGGCGCTGGACCCCGAGGTGAATGCCTGCCTCTCTGGCATCCGCAGCTACGTCGCGGATATCCCGGAGGCGGATTTTAGCCATGACGAGCTGAAACAGGCCCGCGATATGGTGGAATATGCGATCCGCCTTGAGACGGCTGGGGATGTGGCGGCCCGCAGACTGGCGGTTCTGGCGGGGGATCTCAACAAAAAGAACCTGCGATTTTCGACCGAAGGCTGGGTCGAGATCCTGCGGATGCATGAGGCGATCATGGCCAATCTGCGTCTGGCCTCAAACGTGCTGATCTCAAATGACCTGGAAAGCGCGCGCCTGCTGAACCTTGAAAAAACCGAACTGAAACGGATGGAGCGGGACAGTCGCAAGCGCCATCTGAAACGGCTGCAGCAGGGCAAGAAATACAGCTTTGAGACCTCGGATATCCACCTGGAAACCCTGCGGGCCCTGCGTGAATTCAACAGCCATGTGGCGGCGGTCTCGTATCCGGTGCTGTACCAGAATGGCCAGCTGCTCGAGACCCGGCTGATCGAAGAGATGACGGCCTCGGAGACCGGAACCTGAGGCCTGTTGTCAGTGTGGCCTGTTGTCAGCATGTACATCTGTCCCGTGTGATCACGCTGAAAAGACCCAAACCCAGGCAATATGCCCTCTTGAACCCCTGCTAAACGAAAGAAAAGGTGCATACCCATGACGGCCTTTGTTGTGTCCATCATCCTGTCGGCAGCGATGCTGCACGCCGTCTGGAATGCGATTGTAAAAACGGCTGCGGATCGCACCACAATGCTGGGACTGGTGGCGCTGGGCCATGTGGTCCCGGGTGCTGTCATGGTGGTGTTGCTGCCCCTGCCAGAGCTGGAAAGCCTGTTCTATGTGGCGCTGTCGACCGTGATCCATTTTGGCTATTTCTACATGCTGGGGCAGGCCTATAAACATGGTGACCTCAGCGTGGTCTATCCGATTGCCCGGGGCATCGTCCCGGCGCTGGTCGCGCTTTGGGCGATGATCTTTGCCGGAGAATTTCTGCCGCTGCAGGCCTGGGGCGGCATCGCGCTGATTGGACTGGGGATTCAGCTCAGCAGTTGGCAGGCGCTGAAATCAGGCGTCGGGCGCGCAGCGCTGTTTTATGCGCTGGGCACCGGGTTTTGCATCTCGCTGTACTCGCTGGTTGACGGCCTTGGCGTGCGCTTGTCCGGCAATACCCTCAGCTATTGGGCCTGGGGCGCCTTTGGGCATTTGTTTCTGGCGGGATTTATTGGACTGCGCAGGCGTCGGACGCTTGCGCAGATCCCTCTGCGCACCTGGGCGATCGGCATCTGCGGCGGGCTTGTTTCGATGACTGCTTACGGGCTGGTGCTCTATGCAAAAAACTTTGCCCCGCTGGGGGCCGTTTCAGCGCTGCGCGAAACCTCGGTTATTTTTGCCGCCCTGATTGGCTTTTTTGTCCTGAAAGAGGGCAATTGGATGCGTCGCCTTGGTGCTGCTGTCCTGATGGCTTTTGGTGTCGGGCTGATTGGGTTGTCTGTTTGATAGGCAAATTGCCCTGCCGTGCCGCCTCGCACCTGCGAGCAACGTTGACGCAAGCGCCTGAGACGCGCAAACTGCTGTTACAACATCGTCTTAGCATTGCCCTTGTTTTTGGGGAATCGAGCGGCGTTGTTCGGAAACTGGAGCCATGATGCGTCGCAGCTGCGGCATTTTGGCCTTATCGGTTTTTGAAACTGTCACTGTTTGTTGGGCGCAATGCCCCGCACTCTTTCGAAGATCAAAAACAATAATAAACGAAGACAACAACCCACTAGGGAGTAATTTGAATATGACTACCAAATCTAGCGTCACTCGCCGGACCCTGCTGAGAAGCGCCGGTGCGGCTGCTCTTGCAGCGCCGCTCTATTCCAAAAGCGCGCTGGCGTCCTCAGGTGAAGTAAACATCCTGATGTGGTCAGACTACCTGCCGCCCGCCTTTATCGAGGGCTTTGAGGCCAAAACCGGTATCAAGGTGAACTACACCGGTATTGGGTCGAACGAGGAAATCATCAACAAGATGAAGGCCACCAAAGGCCAGGGCTTTGACATTGTCTCTCCCACCAACAACCGGTCGCTGCAGTGGGGCCCGCTGGAGCTGCTGAAGCCTTTCGACATGAGCAAGGTCAACATTGACGCGGTGAACCCTGCGATGGCCAAAATCGGCACAGACGCTTGGAACTTTGAAGGTGCCGGCGTGCATTGGCTGCCACATATCTGGGGCACCGAGGGCATTGCCTACCGTACCGACAAATGGCTGCCTGCGGGTGACGCGCCTTCCTATGGCGATGTCTGGGCAGAAGAAAACGCCGGCAAAACAATGGGCCGTGCCCATTCGATGATGCTGGGTGCCGGTCTCTACATGGAAGCCTCGGGCGCAATGGATCCGGGTTCTGTTTGGGCGGCCTATGGCAGCGAAGACAAAATGCGCGAAGTCTGGGGCAAAATCACCGATTGGTGCATGGCGCGCAAAGACCGGATCAAACTGATCTGGAACGATGCGGATACCCAGAAAAACGGCCTGCTCAACGAAGGCGTTGTGGTTGGTCAGACCTGGGATGGTCCGCCTCTGGCGCTGAAAGCTGCGGGCGAGCCTGTGCATTATCAAGCCCCTGTTGAGGGTGCGATGGCCTGGGTTGACGGCATGTCCATGCCGGTTGGTGCCAAGAACGAAGAGCAGGTCTATGCCTTCATCGACTATGCCTTTGGCAAGGAAGCTGCAGGCGTGGCGATCGACAGCCATGGCTATAACTCGCCGGTTCTGGGCGCGGACACCTATTCGGGTGACGTCTACAAAAAGAACTTTGCTGAAGCCTATCCTGGCGACAGCCTGGCCAACCTGAACCCATGGCCTGCAGAAGCGCCCTGGTATGCCGAGGTGCGTACAGAGTTCGTCAATAAGTTCAAAAGCGCCTGATCCGCTATTGACCAAAACTGGCTCCCGGACGCTCCGGGGGCCAGCCGCGCGCCTTTTGGGCGTATGAAACCAACCTGAATTAACAGAGCAGCCAGATTGAACCGGGGCAGAGCCTCCGGACAAGAGAGCTGCGAGCTGGGGAGAGACCACATGAGTGCTGGGGTCGGCGTAGATCTAGAGAAACTCTGGATCCGCTTTGGAGATTTTGTCGCCGTGCGCGACGCAAATGTGCATATCAACGGAGGCGATTTCTTTTCCTTCCTCGGCCCCTCGGGCTGTGGCAAGACCACGATTTTGCGCGCCGTTTCGGGCTTTCTTGAGCCCAGCGAAGGTCAGGTTCTGATCGGCGGCAAGGACATGAAGGGCATCGGGCCCAACAAACGTCCCACCGCGCTGATCTTTCAGAACCTGGCGCTGTTTCCGCTGATGAAGGTCTGGGAAAACATCACCTTCTCGATGGAAATCAAGGGGGCCTCGGCCAAGGAGCGCCGCAAACGTGCGGATGAGCTTCTGGATATGATTGCGCTGTCGGACCAGGGCGACAAACTGCCCTCCGAGCTGTCTGGTGGACAGCGCCAGCGGGTCGCCATTGCGCGGGCGCTCTGTGCTGAACCGGATGTTTTGCTGCTGGATGAGCCGATTTCGGCGCTGGATCTGAAGCGGCGTCAACACATGCGTACCGAGCTGCGTGAAATTCAAAAACGGGTTGGCATCACCTTTATCTACATCACCCA
>JAWUWF010000095.1:0-21560 GCA_034111985.1 Pseudophaeobacter sp. | reverse complement strand
GAGCGAAAAGAGTGACATGGCCGCCGCAATACAGGGGCTGGAAGATAGCGACTATATGGCCGCACTGAAGCCCCGGTTTGGCGATTTTCTCGGGGAGATATCCCTGGCGGGCAAGCGCTTTACCTACCCGCTGAACCTGACCATCGCCAACAGCTTTATCGGCGAGCGCCTGGCTTTGGTTGGCGATGCCGCCCATGGTATGCACCCCATCGCCGGACAGGGGCTCAACGCCGGATTGCGCGATGTCGCAGCACTGGCCGAGGTGCTGACAGAGGCCACGCGACGCGGGGAGGACATTGGCTCTGTCTTGGTTCTGGAGCGCTATCAGCAGTGGCGCCGTTTTGACACGGCCACGCTTGCCGCCACGACAGATATAGTCAACAAGCTGTTCTCTAATGACAATCCACTCCTGCGTCTTGGTCGCGATATTGGCATGGGCGTGGTGGCAGGTCTGCCGGGACTGAGGCGTGGTTTCATGCGCGAAGCGGCTGGCTTGACCGGGGATATGCCGCGCCTGCTGAAAGGAAAAGCCATCTGATCTGGTTGCATTCGCAAAGGTGGCGCTCCCGCCCGTCCCGGCAGCAATCAAAGATTGCTTTGCTCCCGTTGGGCCAAGCGCCTTGCAAAGGCAAGGCGCTGCACCGCAGATATCACCCGGTTAGGCAGAACAGATCCCAAGACGCTTCACAGACAATCAGTAATGTTGGTAACGGACGCTTTGGTCTGCGACAGGCCCCCGCTGTGCGCTAGCACAGCGCCCGGCCCAAGGCCGCCAAGAGGCCCCTATGGGGCATCTGCGGGCGCGGGAGAGCTCCCTTCCTGACCTGTCGAAACGGTAGCTCTTTTGATCCGCCCCCGACTTCTGATCAGGAGGCCTGTGATATGGCAAGAGATGCAAGCGCACCCCTACGACAAAGCCGCAGCCATTCGTCGGTTAAACGGCTGGCAACACAGCCCTCCTTCTTATGCACTGCCCTTGTCACGCCTGCCCCAGCTGCGGTGCAACCGCACACAACGTCATTCAAGCACGCGGGCTTCGTCCACCAGCATGACGGGAATGCCGTTGCGAATGGGAAACGCCAGATTGGCCGCTTTCGAGATCAACTCTTGTGCCTCGGCGTCATATTCCAGCGTCACCTGCGTGCGCGGGCAGACAAGTGCCTCCAGCATACGACGATCAAATGCGACGGTCTTGGTGGTATCACTCATTGCAAGATGTCCTCATATGCCCCACCCCGAAGCGCGAACTCGATCAAAGTCACCAGGGTTTCCCGTCTTGTGACAAGACTGGGAGCCTCAAGCAAGGCCTGTTTGTCTTCCGGCTCAAACTCCAAAAGCATCGACAGAGAGTTGATCAGCAACTCATCCTCGGCCTCCTGCAACGAGTCCCAATCCGTAGACAGCCCGCGCACCAATAAGAACCTGTTCAATAAGGCCAGAAACGCCGCGCGATCAAAGGTTGGATCTGCTTCGCCACCGCCAAGATCACGCTCGAACCCGGTCCAGCGCACATCACAGCGCCGGTAGGGGCTGAAACCAGACACCTCTCCCAGAACACGGAACCGGGACATACCAGTCAGAGTGACAAGATAGCGGCCATCCTCGGTTTCAGAAAACTGCGTCACGCGCCCGGCGCAGCCAATGGCATGCAGCCCTTTCTCTTGTGGGCCAGGACAGGGCTGCACCATGCCAATCATGCGTTGGGGAGTTTTCAACGCATCCTCAAGCATTTGCAGATAGCGCGGCTCGAATATGTGCAGCGGCAGGCGTGTCCGGGGCAACAGGACCGCCCCGGGCAATGGAAACACAGCAATGGTGTCCGGCAGATCAGATGAATGAAACATGACCTATTACTCTAGGGCGATGGCCCGATTAAGCAAATATCATCGAGCTCAATCTGCGCCGCCCATTCAGAACCACCGGATCATTTGGCTGCATCGCATCAAAAACGGTAAAGAGCTGCGTCTTGGCGGCGCCATCGTTCCAGTCCCGGTCGCGACGGAACAATTCCAACAGTGCATCGACCGCAGCCTCAGCGTCTCCGGCGGCATGCAAGGCCTGCGCCAGCTCGAACCGGGCTTCGTGATCGTCAGGATTGGCCTCTACCTTGGCGGCCAGCTCGGCCACAGGACCGGCATTTTCTGCCTGGCGTGCCAGTTCGATCTGCGCCCGAGCGGCTTCGATTTCAGCCGCCTCGGAAATCTCTGCCGGGGCACCGTTCAAAACCGCCTCGGCCTGATCAAGATCTTCCAGCGCAATATGCGCCCGCGCCAGACCACCATAGGCGGCAGCACTTTTGTCGTCTTCGCCAATGATTGCCGCAAAGGTCTGGGCTGCATCCGCATGGTCGCCATCGGTCAGCATCTGCTCCGCGACCTCCAGCGCCTCGGCAAGCCCTCCATCCGCCGTACCACCAGCGGCCTCGATCGTCTTCTTGATAAAGGCCTCGATCTCGCTGGGCGGCAAGGCACCCTGGAACATGTCAACAGGACGACCTTCGACAAAGGCCACCACAGTTGGCAGCGATTGCACGGGCAAGCCCTGCTGCGACAGAGCCTGAACCAGACGCGGGTTCTCATCCACATTGATCTTGGCCATGTTGACTGCGCCTTTGGCCTTGGCCACGGCTGCCTCCAAAGCGGGGCCAAGCGTCTTGCAAGGGCCACACCAGGGCGCCCAGAAATCCACAATAACCGGGGCCTGCATCGATGCCTCGACGACATCCTGCATAAAGGTCGCCTCATCAACGTCCTTGACCAGATCACCCATCGGGGCTGCTGTGCCCGCTCCGCCAATAATATCCATTATCTCGATCTTCTCCGTTTCAAGCCTGATCCCTATATGGATTCCGGACGACAAGAAACCAAGAGACGAGTTGCGCAAAGCCCGCCCGCCGTCAAAAAAACCAGCCTCTCCTCGCCTTCAGGCACCCACCCTGCAAGGAACCGCTGCCGCGCCGCGCGTTAGAGCGGCGCCATGACCAACTGTGACTGGCCCAACTGAGAAAGGAGCATTTTAATGCCCCGGAACAGGCGGGAGCGCTTGGCTCTGCCAAACCACACTGCAATTACAGATCAAAGGTCGCAAAAACTGGCGCATGATCGCTTGGCTTTTCCCATCCACGCGCGCTGCGCAGCACTCGGCTGGAATGCGCCGCATGACGGATGTCTCCGGTCGCCCAGACATGGTCCAGGCGGCGCCCCTTATCGGCGGCATCCCAGTCCTTGGCACGATAGCTCCACCAGCTATACAGCAGGCCTTCGGGAATATCAGCCCGCGTGACATCCGCCCAGCCGCCAGCCTCTTGCACAGCGGCCAAAAGCTCTACCTCAACCGGCGTGTGGCTGACGATCTTCAGCATTTTCTTGTGATCCCAGACGTCGTCCTCACGGGGGGCGATATTGAGATCGCCAACCAAAATGGACTTTTCAGGACGCTGAGCCCTGAACCAGTCCCGCATCTCACTCAGGTAATCCAGCTTTTGGCCAAACTTCTCATTCACTTCGCGGTCGGGCTTGTCACCGCCTGCGGGGACATAGAAATTCTGGATGGTCACACCATTTTCCAGTTGTCCGGCGATATGGCGCGCATGGCCAAGATTGGCAAAATCTTTGGCCGCCACTTCTTTGATGGGCAGACGAGACAGGATGGCCACACCGTTGTAGCCCTTCTGGCCACGCGCCACCATGTGCGGATAGCCCAGATCGGCAAACCCTTCGGTTGGAATTTTGTCTACCGGGCTTTTGCATTCCTGCAGACACAGCACATCCGGCGCCTCTTCCGTCAGGAGCTTTTGCACCAACCCCTCACGCAGGCGGACTGAGTTGATGTTCCAGGTGGCAAGGGTAAAGGCCATGAGAGAGCTCCATTTGGCAATGTTGCCTCATTCGGTATCACAGCGGGCATGGCCCGAGAAGACCACCACATGGGGATTTTCCACATTGCAGCTCAGACCTGTTTTTGAGGAAAGAACCCGGGCACAAAGCCCGATCTCCTCAACAGGCCAGCTCAAACTCAGCTGAATATCATGACCGGATATACGCCGGGCACGATCACTTTGAAGCTCCATCGCGAATACCTCGTTGAGGCGCATCAAGGAGGTAGGGCGCTAGTTGATCAGGCGATAGCCACCAGATTCCGTCACCAGAATGCGGGCATTCGAGGGATCAGGTTCGATCTTCTGACGCAGACGGTAAATATGCGTCTCAAGCGTATGGGTCGTCACCCCGGCATTATAGCCCCAGACCTCATGCAGCAGCACATCGCGTGCCACCACACCATCGGTGGCCCGATAGAGGAACTTCAGGATATTGGTCTCTTTCTCAGTGAGCCGGATCTTGCGATCATCCTCGGTCAAAAGCATCTTCATTGCCGGCTTAAACGTATAGGGCCCAAGCACAAAAACCGCGTCCTCAGATTGTTCGTGCTGGCGCAGCTGGGCGCGGATACGGGCCAAAAGCACCGGAAATTTGAACGGTTTAGAGACATAGTCATTGGCGCCGGCATCCAGCCCCAGGATGGTATCCGCATCGCTGTCATGGCCGGTCAGCATCACGATCGGCGCCTTGACCCCCTGTTTGCGCATCAGGCGGCACAGCTCGCGACCATCCGTATCAGGCAGACCAACATCGAGGATCACCAGATCATATAGCGCCTCCTTGGCGCGTTCCATGGCGCTTTGTCCGCTGTCGGCCTCAAAGACATCAAAGTCCTCGGTCATCACCAACTGTTCGCTCAGGGCCTCGCGCAGGTCCTCATCGTCATCCACCAGCAGAATTTTCTTCAGTTGCGCCATAGCTCTACTCTCCTGTTTCTGTGACAGACAGATGCGCCTCCCTCACAGAAACGACAAGATATGCTGCAAAACTCTCACGCCGACGTGTCCCCAGCAAAGGATTTGTTTCACTTCTGCAGCAATAAAGCCTAGGAAAGGCCGGTATTTATGTCACCAAGCGCTGGATCTGCCGCATGAGCCTGATGCCCACCATGATCGAACTTCTGGCCCGCGCGCGCGTCGATCTGCGCATGGGCCTGCCTGTGGTCCTGATGGATGGCGATCAGGCCGCGCTGGCCATCGCTGCTGAAAGCCTCGCTCAGGACCGGTTGCAGGATCTGCAGGCCCTTGGCCCCGTCACCCTGGCCCTGACCGCGCGGCGCGCCGAGACCCTCAAGGCGCGCGCCTATGACGGAGATACCGCGCGTATCTGTCTGCCAGAGGCCGCAGGTTTAAGCTGGATTAAGGCCCTTGCGGATCCGGCGGATGACCTCAGTCACCCGATGAAAGGCCCGCTCATCAGCGCCCGCGACGGCTCTGCCACGCTGCATCGTCTGGCCATTGCGCTGGTGAAATCGGCGCGTCTGCTGCCGGCCGCTCTGCTGGTTCCACTTGAGGGTGGCGCACAGTTCGCCGCCAGTCACGGCCTTACACTGCTGCCGCAAGCCGCGGCAGAACCGCTGATGAGCCAAAGCTCGCCGCTGCATGCCGTGGCTGCCGCCCGCCTGCCGATGCAGGCCGCCGAGGCTGGCCGGTTGCATGTGTTTCGCCCTGAAGACGGCGCCGAAGAGCATTACGCCATCGAAGTCGGCCGTCCCGACCGCAGCCGCCCCGTTCTGGCCCGCCTGCATTCCGCCTGTTTCACCGGCGATGTGCTGGGCTCGCTGAAATGCGACTGCGGTCCACAGCTGAACGCCGCGCTGGCGCAGATGGGCGCCGAGGGCAATGGTGTGTTGCTCTACCTCAACCAAGAGGGCCGTGGAATTGGGCTGGCGAATAAGATGCGCGCCTATTCTCTGCAGGATCAGGGCTTTGACACGGTTGAGGCCAATCATCGTCTGGGGTTCGAAGACGACGAGCGCGATTTTCGCCTCGGAGCGGCCATCCTGAAAGAGTTGGGATTTACCCAGGTACGACTGCTGACAAATAATCCCAAAAAGATCGCCATGATGGAAAAGACCGGCATCACGGTCACCGAGAGGGTGGAGCTGAAAGTGGGTGAGAACGCCCACAACGCGCAGTATCTGGCCACCAAGGCTGCCAAATCCGGCCACATGCTGTAATGCCCGGAACAACTCAGCTACCGCCCCGCCGCCACAGCGACTTGGTGCTGACCAAACAAGGCCTGCGCGTTCTGGGTCAGACGCTTGCCTGCAGCATCGGCAAAGGCGGGATTGCGCGTGATAAACGCGAGGGCGATGGCGCCACTCCGGTCGGAGTGCATCGGATCGTCGGCATGCTGTATCGCCCCGACCGGATTTCCCGCCCTGCCCCCTGGGCCGAGGCCATAGGCCCCCGCGATCTCTGGTCTGACGACGGACGCGACAGGCATTACAACAGCCATGTCACGTCCCCCTATGGCTTTAGCCATGAGCACCTGCGTCGGGCTGATCCGCTTTATGATCTGGTCTTGGTGCTGGATTGGAACTGGCCAAATGCCGTACCGGGCAAAGGCTCAGCCATCTTCATGCATCAGTGGCGGCGTCCCGGCTATCCCACCGAGGGCTGCATCGCCTTTTGTCGCCGCGATTTGTTGTGGCTAGCCTCGCGGGTGCGACCCGGAACCCGGGTTATTGTTCCCGATATGGCCTGAGGCAGCCTATGCCGGCTCAGAAGTGCGCGTACCAAAGATCGCAGACCCGACCCGCACATGTGTCGCCCCCTGGGCAATTGCCTGCTCAAAGTCACTGCTCATCCCCATGGAAAGCCCGCTAAGGTCGTTGCGGGCTGCAATCTGGGCAAGCTGCGAGAAATGCGCCTCTGCGGGCTCGGACACCGGGGGGATGCACATCAGCCCCCTGATCGGCAAATCCAGAGCGCGGCATTCAGCGACAAACCCGTCTGCCTCGGCTGGCAGAATACCAGCCTTTTGCGGCTCGGCACCCGTGTTGACCTGAATGAATAGGTCCGGGCAATTGCCCATTTCCTGCGCCAAACGCGCAATGCCTTTTGCCAGTTTAGGGCGATCCAGCGTGTGAATGGCGTTGAACAGCTCCATCGCCTGACGCGCCTTGTTGCTTTGCAACGGGCCAATCAGATGCAGATCCAGCCCGGCATAGGTTTGGGCAAAATCAGGCCACTTTCCCAGCGCCTCCTGGACGCGGTTCTCGCCAAAACAGCGCTGACCCTCGTCCAGCACAGCGGCAACCCGCGCATTTGGCTGCACTTTGGACACCGCGATCAGCGTGACCGATCCTGTGGCGCGGCCTGCTGCTGCTTCGGCAGCTGTGATACGGGTTTTGATATCTTCCAGCGACATTTGCTCTCTCCAGCTTTGGGGCCAGAAAAACACTGTTTTGGCACAAAAGGTAAGAGGCAAAAAGAAAAGGGCGAGCTCTGTAAAGAGCCCGCCCCCAATTCACGCTAAGTGTAGATCAGCTTAGAAGCTGAAGTATACACCAGCCTGGAACTGGTTGTCGTTGTCAGCTTCGTCAACATAGCCAGCAACGAAGGTCGCGCCGCCACCCAGGTCGTACTGGTAGTTGATGCCGAAGGCTGTGCCATCAGCTGTGTCAGCTGCAGTTACAACACCAGCAACGTCTGTGGAGTTAACCCAAACGGCCAGGTTGGAAGCTGCGCCGATATCCATGCTACCCTGCAGGGTAACCGAGTCAGCCGCGTCGGTGGAACCGTAAGCGATACGTGCACCGAACTGACCGAAGTCACCGCCAGCTGCAACTGCTACGATGTCGTTCGCAGCAAGTGAAGAGGACTGAGCCGACGCCGATACATAGTAATCGGAGAAGGAGTAAGTCAGCATCAGAGCGCTACGGTCTTCGCCGCCTGCGGTGCCGGCAACTGTGCCGCCGTTACGCTGGCTGTAGGAGAAGTGACCGGTGAAACCACCTGCAGCGTACAGAGCTTCGATGCCGTTTTCGCCTGTGCCAGCCGAAGAGTATGCATCCCAGTTCCATGCGGTACCGGTGCGGGATTTGATGACGAGCGAGTGGAAGCCCATGCCGTCGATGCCTGTGCCAGCGGAACGTGCGCCGGTTACATACAGACCAGGCATGTTTTCAACAGCACCGATGATGTTGCCAACGTTGACGGTCAGGCCGCCATAGGTCACGCCAAAGCGTGCGCCGTTGAAGACAGCTGTACCGGCAACGCCGTCACGGCTTTCAGCCTGGGCACGGAAACGTGCGTTGAAGCCAACACCGCTGTCTGCTTCAGTCGACATGTCGAACTGCAGACGCAGACGGCTGGTGATGTTGGTTTCGGAACGACCAACAACAGTTTCGTTGGCGGAGTTGTAGTCCAGGCCAAAACGGCCATAACCGGACAGACGGACGTCAGCAGCTGCCATACCGGCAGTGGCGATCAGCGCGGTAGTCGCGAAGAGAACCTTTTTCATCGATTTTTCCCTCGGTTTTCAATTCTGATGCCCAAACCGGGGAATCCGGTGTGGGTATGACAAGTGGTTTCGCTTTTTCACCCCCGTTTTGGCAAGGGCAGCCCATCTGCCAGCCAGCATTGCTCTTTCGGATGGTGCAGCTTTGCCACAGTCTTGTGGCCAGCCCCCCTGTTGCCACTGGGAAACAGGCCATTTTGTTAATGACACGGTGCTTTACCTCACAAAACAGCTCGACTGCTCAGAGCCTCTATTTACGGCCTGATTTCACCGACGTTGCACGCGGCCTATATATAACTGGCTGCGCATTTGATTCGCGGGTTGCTGCCTCCAGACGCTAAAGCTCTTGCTCCGCTGCCCGCCGATACGATAGGAGTGCCGCAACAGACTGCTGCCAGGAGCGATGATGACACCGCATAAGATTTTCAGGACAACCCTGTTGGGGGTTTTGTGCTTTGGTTTGGTAGCCTGTGGTGGGCGCGAAGGCCGCGTGGCTCCAACCGGGCAAGCACCGCAAGAGTTCAACAATGACATTGATAGCGCAACAAGTGACAGATCCTCATTTTGGGATCTGTTTGGCGGCGCTCCAGACCAAAAGGTGCAGGTAAACCGCTACCTGTGGAATGCCAGCCTCGATGTGTTGGAGTTTTTGCCGGTGGAGTCGGTTGACCCTTTCACCGGGGTGATTGTGACCGGATATGGCACCCCTCCCGGCAGTGGCCGCGCCTATCGCGCCACCGTTCATATCAAAGACCCGGCGCTGGATGCGCGGTCGCTGAATGTGTCGCTGCAGACAAAGGGTGGCCGGGCGGTCAGTGCCTCAACCACGCGCGCCGTTGAGGATGCCATCCTGTCGCGGGCCCGCCAGCTGCGTATCGCAGACAAGAACCTCTGACCCGCCAAGACACTCTGGAACAGAGCCCCCGTTTTCAGTATTACATGCGCCGGGTCACCACCCGGCGTTTTCATTCTTAAAGGACCTCTCGTGATGTCGCGCTACGCTGCCACCGAAATCGAAGAAAAATGGCAAAAAGCCTGGACCGAAGCTGGTATTTTTCAAGCCGAGCGCAGGCCCGGCAAAGCAAAATACTATGTGCTTGAGATGTTCCCCTACCCTTCGGGCAAGCTGCATATGGGCCATGTGCGCAACTACACAATGGGCGACGTTGTGGCGCGCTACAAAATGTCGACCGGACATAACGTGCTGCACCCAATGGGGTGGGATGCCTTTGGAATGCCAGCGGAAAACGCCGCCATGGCCTCTGGTGGCCATCCCAAAGACTGGACCTACGCCAATATTGCCGCGATGAAAGAGCAGATGAAGCCGCTTGGCCTCTCGCTCGCCTGGTCGCGTGAATTTGCCACCTGTGATCCTGAATACTACGGCCAGCAGCAGGCGCTGTTCCTGGACTTTCTGGAAAAGGGGCTGGTCTACCGCAAGAATGCCGTGGTGAACTGGGATCCGGTCGACATGACCGTTCTGGCCAACGAGCAGGTCGAGGGCGGGCGCGGCTGGCGCTCGGGCGCGCTGGTGGAACGGCGTGAGCTGACCCAATGGTTCTTCAAAATCTCCGACTACTCGGATGAGCTGCTGGCGGCGCTGGACGGGCTGGATAACTGGCCTGCAAAAGTGCGCCTGATGCAGGAAAACTGGATCGGCAAATCCCGCGGGCTGCAGTTCGGCTTTGCACGCTGCGACGGCGGGGATGCGATTGAGGTCTATACCACCCGCCCCGACACCCTGATGGGCGCGTCCTTTGTGGGCATCTCACCGGATCACCCGATTGCCAAGGAGTTGGAGAAATCCTCTCCCGAGGTTGCTGCCTTTGTCGCGGAATGCCGCAAGGGAGGCACCACAGAAGAGGCCATCGAGACCGCTGAAAAGCTGGGCTATGATACTGGCATCACAGTCAAACACCCGCTGAACCCCGATTGGGAACTGCCGGTCTGGATCGCCAACTTTATCCTGATGGACTATGGCACCGGTGCGATCTTTGCCTGCCCGGCCCATGATCAGCGCGACCTGGATTTCTGCCGTAAATACGACCTGCCCGTGCTCAACGCCTTTTTCATGCCCGACGACGCGGCACCCGTTGAAAACGAAGCACTGGTGCCCGCCAAATCGGAAAAGGTACGCTGGGTCGACCACTTTGCCGGCCTCTCCGAGGCAACCGGCGAAGAGGCGATCAACGCCACCGTCGATTTTGTCCAGGACGCAGGCTGGGGCGAAGGTGTCACCAAATTCCGCCTGCGCGACTGGGGTCTGTCGCGTCAGCGCTATTGGGGCTGTCCGATTCCGGTGGTGCATTGCACCGACTGTGGCGTGGTGCCGGAAAAGAAAGAGAACCTGCCCATCGCGCTGCCCTATGATGAAGACGGCAAAGCGATCGATTTCTCGGTGCCCGGCAACCCGCTGGACCGCCACCCCAGCTGGCGCGACTGCGCCTGCCCCGCCTGCGGCAAGCCCGCCCAGCGTGAAACAGACACCATGGACACGTTCGTGGACTCAAGCTGGTACTTTGCCCGCTTTACCGCGCCCCGCGCCGAGACGCCGACCGATCTGGAAGAAGCCGCCTACTGGATGAACGTCGATCAGTACATCGGCGGCGTAGAGCATGCGATTTTGCACCTGCTCTATTCGCGCTTCTTTGCCCGTGCGATGAATATCTGTGGCCATCTGCCTGACAGCGCTAAAGAGCCCTTTGAGGCGCTGTTCACTCAGGGCATGGTGACCCACGCGATCTACCAGAGCGACGGTAGCAATGGTCGGCCCCTGTATCACTACCCCGAAGAGGTCGAGCTGCGCGACGGTAAGGCCTTCCTCAAAGAGGGCGGTGCCGAGGTAAAAGTCATTCCTTCTGCCAAGATGTCCAAATCCAAGCACAACGTGGTGGATCCGCTGTCGATCATCTCGGCCTATGGTGCTGATACCGCGCGTTGGTTCGTGCTCTCCGATTCGCCTCCCGAACGGGATGTGGAATGGACTGCATCGGGTGCCGAGGCCGCCTATAAGCACCTGAATCGGGTGTGGAAGCTCTGCGACAAGATCGGCGCTATGGAGCCCGGTGCCGCAGGTCAGGGCGACGAAGACCTGCTGCGGGAGATGCACAAGGCGATCCGTGATGTGACTCTTGGTGTCGAAAGCTTTGGCTTCAACGCCTCCATCGCGCGGCTCTATGCCTTTACCAACGCTCTGGCCAAATCCAAGGCCGGACAAGCGGCGCAAAAACAGGCCATCATGGTGCTGGCGCAGCTGATGTCCCCCATGACACCGCATTTGTCTGAGGACATCTGGGCGCATCAGGGCGGCGAAGGCCTCGTTGCTACCGCGCCCTGGCCGGTCGCGGACGAGGCCATGTTGGTCGAGGCAAGCGTGACCCTGCCGATCCAGATCAATGGCAAGCGCCGTGGCGAAATCACCGTTGCCGCCGATCTTGACAAAGCAGAGGTTGAAAAACGCGCTCTGGCGCACGAAGCTGTGCAAAAGGCGCTGAATGGTAGTGCCCCGAAAAAGGTGATCGTCGTGCCCGGTCGTATCGTCAATGTCGTTGCTTAAACGCCCTCTGCTGATCCTCACTCTGGCCGCCGCTTTGGTGGCCAGTGCCTGTGGCTTTACTCCGGTCTATGCCCCAGGCGGCAGCGGCAATGCGCTCTATGGTCAGATCGTCATCCCGGTGCCAGATCAGGCAGACGCTACCGGCGATTCCAATGCCTATTTTCTGGTCCGTGATCTGGAGCAGCGTCTGGGGCGGACCAGTTCAGGCGACTATCAGCTCAACCTGACGCTTTCGACCCGTTCCGAAGGCCAGGCGATCACCGCTGACAACTCAATCACCCGCTATTCAATCATCGGCGCGGCAGGCTACAGCCTGACCCGGCTCGCTGATGGCGTGGTGATCTCCAGCGGCACCGAAACTAATTTCACCGGCTATTCCGCCACCGGCTCTACAGTTGAGACTCTGGCCGGGGAACGCGACGCCTTTGAACGCCTGATGCGTATCCTCGCCGATCAAATCACCGCGCGCCTGCTTGCAACTGCGGATATCACCGCCAGCCCCGAATGAAGCTCTCGCCCCGCGACACGGACGCCTATTGCGGACGGCCCGATCCCAAAAAGACCGGTTTGCTGATCTACGGCGCCGATGCCATGCGGGTGGCGCTGAAACGGCAGCAGATGCTCGCAGCCCTTCTTGGCCCCACGGCGGATGAGGAAATGCGCCTGACGCGCATGTCAGGCAGTGAGCTGCGCAAAGAGCCCGCGCAGCTGTTGGATGCGGTAAAGGCCGTCGGATTCTTCCCCGGCGCCCGCGCCGTGTTTGTCGAAGAGGCCAATGACACAGCAGCCCCAGCCATTCTGGCCGCCCTCGAAGAGTGGCAGCCGGGAGATGCACAGATTATCGTCACCGCCGGGCAGCTCAAGGCGACCTCGAAACTACGCAAAGGTTTTGAATCGCATTCAAACGCCTATGCCACTGGCATCTATGATGAGCCGCCATCGCGGGCCGAGATCGAGCGTATTCTGAGCGAGGCCAAAATTCGCGATGTGCCAACAGACAGCATGTCGGCGCTGACGGATATTGCCAATGACATTGGCCCCGGCGATTTCTCCCGTATGATCGAAAAACTGTCGTTGTATAAATATAGCGATGACGCGGCCTTGTCGCTGGACGACATTCAGGCGGTTGCGCCGCAATCCACTGAAGCAGCATTGGATGATGTGCTCAACGTGGTGGCCGAGGGGCGCACGCCAGAAATCGGCCCGCTGATCAGCCGTCTGCAGTCGCAGGGCACCAATGCGGTGACGCTTTGTATCGGTGCCACCCGGCATTTTCGCACGCTTTATACCGTCGCCGCAGCACCTGGCGGTCCTGCGCAGGGCATCGGCAGCCTGCGCCCGCCGCTTTATGGCAAACGCCGTGACCGGGTGTTGCGCCAAGCCCAGAGCTGGGGCGCCGACCGCCTGCAACGCGCCCTGACCATCCTGACCGACACCGATTTGATGCTGCGCTCTGCAGGTCAGACAGCGCCCGCCCTGGCCCTGATGGAGCGCGCTCTCATCCGGTTGGCCATGCTGGGCCGTGCCCGGTAATCACCCCCGGAAGTCGCATGCAGCAATCCAGTTTTGTGATCGCAGGCGCGATCTCGCCTTGATCCGGGCTTGACCTCGACCTCCCAGCCGCCATCCTGCGCAGCAGAGTAAATAGGGAGAGACCTGCATGTATACCGTCACTGGCAGTCCGATGAGCCGAACCTTTCGGGTAATCTGGGCTTTGGAAGAAATGGGCCTGCCCTACGAGCTGAACCCGGCGTCGCCACAAAGCCCCGAAGTGCTGGCGCTTAATCCGTCAGGCAAGGTGCCGGTGCTGCAGGAGGCCGACGAGACCCTGACCGACTCAACAGCGATCATCACCTATCTTGCGGACAAACATGGCAAACTCACAGCCCCTGCCGGCACGCTGGCGCGGGCCCATCAGGACGCCATGACGCAGCTGTGCCTAGATGAGCTGGACGCGGTGCTCTGGACAGCAGCGCGTCATAGCTTTGCCCTGCCAAAAGAGCAGCGGGTGCCCGAGATCAAGCCGAGCCTGAAATGGGAGTTCTCCCGCAACCTCGCCCGGATCGAGACAAAGATCCAAGGCCCCTTTGTGATGGGAGATGATTTCACCATCGCCGACATCGTTCTGACCCATTGCCTGAACTGGGCCTTTGGCGCCAAGTTCCCTATCGAAAGCCAGCCTGCGCTGGACTACGCCAAGGCCATGCGGGCGCGGCCAGCCCACCAACGGACCGCCGCGCTGGCAAAATAACCCGGCCCGCTGGCCGGATCCCTCAGTCTGCAGCCAGATAGCGTACTGCGCCCTGTCCGGCCCAGCGTCCGGTGGCAAAACACGCCGTGAGCAGATAGCCGCCTGTCGGGGCCTCCCAATCCAGCATCTCCCCGGCGCAAAAGGTGCCGGGGATTTTTGTCAGCATCAGATCGGCGTTCAGTTCGGGCCAGTCCACGCCCCCGGCGGTCGAGATCGCCTCATCCATGGGACGCAGCCCGGCATGTTTGACCGGCAGCGCCTTGATCAGCGCCGCAAGCGCCTTTGGGTCCTGTGGCAGCGGGCGGCCAAATTCCTGCAACAGGGCAGTGCGGGCAGGCCCCAGTTTGAGAACCCGACGCATGTGATTGGTCAGGCTGGATTTTCCACGCGCCCGCGCCAGACGGCTGATGAGTTCTGTTTTGCCAAGATCCGGCACCAAATCAACGCTAAGATCGGCCCCGTCGCGCACGGCAGCGCTGACCGTATAGATCCCGCCGCCCTCCAGACCGCGTGCCGAGATCACTGCCTCGCCGCGCGACCAGATCTTCCCGGCCTGCCATTTTACACCCTTCACCGGCTGGCCAAAGTGCGGCTGCATATGTGCGGACCAGTCAAACAGCAGCCCAACATTGGCAGGTTTGAACGGTGCCAGCGCCACGTCGCGCGCCGCCAGCTGCTCTGCCCAGGCCCCGTCCGATCCCAGACGGGCCCAGCTTGCGCCGCCCAGCGCCAGAACAGTTGTACGCGTCTTGATTTTCTGAGGGCCCTCTGGCGTGTCAAAGCACAGCTCATCACCCTGGACCTCATCACCCTGGCCGCCATCACCTTGCCAGCCAGTCCAGCGCCAACGGCTGCGCCAGCCGACCCCCAGAGCCTCTAGGCGCCCCAACCAGGCCCGCAGCAGCGGCGATGCCTTCATCTTTTGTGGAAATACCCGGCCGGTAGAGCCGGTGAACAGCTCTTGTTCGAGACCGCGCCCCCAGCTCTGGATGGCCTCGGGATCAAAGGCTGTGACCATCGGCATCAACGCCCCGGCAGCAGCGCCGTAGTGTGGCAAAAGCTGCTTTAGAGGCTCATCCTTGGTGAGGTTGAGGCCGGATTTACCGGCCATCAGAAACTTGCGCCCCAAGGAAGGCTTGGCCTCGACCAGCAGAACCCGGTGGCCTGCCCCGGCGATCTCAGCCGCAGCCATCAGCCCGGCAGGCCCGCCACCAATCACCACTGCATCCCAAACCTGATCCTGATCCATGTCACCCTCATACCAACGTCCATTTGCACCGCATCTACGGCAGACGCGTGCAAAAGACGAGGGCTGGC
This sequence comes from Pseudophaeobacter sp., assembly GCA_034111985.1. Lineage (GTDB taxonomy): Bacteria > Pseudomonadota > Alphaproteobacteria > Rhodobacterales > Rhodobacteraceae > Pseudophaeobacter. Next base: position 6,091 of record JAWUWF010000095.1, on the reverse strand, counting down.
AGTCAGGCTAAACCCACTAGACAGACGGGACCCTCGTCAAACACGAACAGATGCCCCACATCAAAAGCAGTGCGGGCGCATCGCAGAGGGGTCAGCAGGCTAGCTCAGCCCCGGCACATGGCCAGAATACCGCTGGCGATCTCGGGTTTGGCGGCCAGCGCGTCACTCAGCAGGTCGCGCGCCTGATCCATCAGCGCCTCGGGCTCTATCAGACGGTCAATCAGCCCCCAGGCGCAGGCCTCGGGCGCCGCAACCTTTTGACCTGCCGCCAGAATCATCTTGGTGCGGGCCGGGCCAATCAGGGCCGCCATGCGGCCGGCATCCGAGGGCTGCGGCAGATAGCCCAGCTTCATCACCGGGTAGAAAACCTTGGCCGTGGGCACGGCCAGGCGTATGTCGCAGGCCAGCACCATGCCATTTGCGCCGCCAGCCAGGGTGCCGTTGAGGGCCGCAATCTTGAGACAGGGCAGATCCGCCACCGCCCTGGACAGACGCTCCCAAACCGTTGAGGTCGCAAGCCCGGCGCGGGCTTCGTCCAGATCGGCGCCGGCACTAAAGACCTTGCCAGCTCCAGTCAGAATGAACCCGCGCGCCACCTGCGCCCGGGTTGCAATCTCCACCAGTTCCTCAAGCATCTCAGCAGTCAGTGAGTTTGCCTTTTCGGGACGGTTGATGGTGACAGTCCAGAGCCCGGCATCAGAGATGTCGAGGTCGATCATATCAGACCGACCCGGCGGCGAATGGTATCCTCTCGCAGGGCAATCTCCTCACCGAGGAATTCATCGGCTTCGGAGCCACACATCCACAGCAGGGTTTTGGCAGGCCATTCAGCGGAAACATGATCATTCCAGTCAATCTGGCTCACCGGGTTGATGCCACTTGCTTTGATCTTGCGCTGCAAATCTGTGGCAACGGTGCCCGGAGACAGGCTCAATACCCGGATACCATTGTCGCCCTCTTCCAGATGCAGCGCACGGGTCAGCATCAAAACACCCGCCTTTGACGTGCAATAGGCGCTCCAGCCTTCCAGTGCGTTATAGGCAGCCCCGGAGCCAATATTGATAATGGTGCCGCCATTGCCCGATTTCATCAGCGGCAGCGCGGCATGGATGCCATTAAAGACGCCCTTGATATTGATATCCATCAGCTGCCCCCAGGCCTCGGGGTCCGAGTCTTCGATGCGGGCAATCGGGTCGATCACCCCGGCATTGTTGATCAGAATGTCGAGACTGCCGAACTCTTCGTGGGTCTTTTGCAACGCTGCGGCCACGGCGGCAGGCTGTGAGACATCACAGGCAAAGGCCAGCGTATTTCCGCCGATCTCTTCGGCCAGCGCGGCGAGACTGTCGGCGCTCCTTGCCAGCAAGGCCAAATTGGCGCCTGCTGCTGCAAAAACGCGCGCTGCATCTGCACCTATACCCCGGCTGGCCCCGGTGATGACAACTGTTCTACCCTTGATATCCATCAGATTAATCCCCAAATTCGCTCTTTCCGGCTGTGGTAAACTGCTTGGGGGGAACGGTCCAGCCCTAGGCCCCTTGACCCTGCAAAGCTTGCAGTTGACCATATGCCCATTGAATTTGCAGTTTTGCAGAAAGGTTATCCCATGACAGTTTCCCTCGCGCGCGGCACGAGCGCCGCTGCGGTCCTGATTATTTCCGCCCAAGGTGCCTTTGCCGATGTCAGCGCCCAGGATGTCTGGTCTGACTGGAAGGCCTATATGACTGGCACGGGCTACACCGTGACCGGCACCGAATCCCAGTCGGGCAACGTGCTCACGGTCAGTGACATCTCGATGACCATGCCGATCCCCGAAAACGGCGAGAGCTTCGATCTCACGATGCCCGCGATTGAATTTGTTGAGAATGGCGATGGCACCGTCAATGTGGTGCTGCCCAAAGACTTCCCAATGTCTGTTGCTGGTGAAGGCGACGGCGAAAAATTCTCGGTCGAGATTATTTATTCCCACGATGGCGCACCGATGGTGGTCTCGGGTGATACCTCTGCCATGGCCTATGACTATGCCTCCAGCACAGCCACCATCTCGCTGGGAAAAATCAATGCTGACGGCAAAGACATCCCGGCCGACCATCTGTCGATGTCGGTTCTGCTGAAGGACGTCTCATCCAAGACCAACATGCAGATCGCCGGTCAGCGCAGCTATGATCAGGCGCTGTCAGTGGCAGAGCTGACATATGATATGGCCTTCAAAGACCCCGATTCTGATGACAGTGGCACGATCACGGGCAGCATTCAGAACCTCACCGGCACAGGGGTCAGCATCATTCCAACCGGTCTGGAAAACCCGCTGCTGCTCGATCTGGTCAAGGCAGGCTTTAATGTTGACGCCGACCTTGCCTATACCGGCGGCAACAGCGCGATTTCGGTGACTGGCAGCGACAGCTTTGATATGCAGACCACCTCTAAGGGCGGCAATTTCGGCGTCACCATGAGTGCCGAGGGCCTGTCCTATGATGTTGGCCAGCGCGACATCGCGATAAATGTCTCCGGCTCGGAAATCCCCTTCCCGCTAGCGCTCACCATGGCGGAAACCGGCTTTAAACTGCTGATGCCGATCACCCCTTCCGACAAAGAGCAGAATTTTGGCCTCGGCATCACCCTGCGCGATTTCACGGTTCCTGACATGCTCTGGGGTATGGTGGATCCCACCGGCACCCTGCCCCATGATCCAGCCACCATTATTCTGGATCTCGCAGGCAAGGGCAAACTGCTGTTCGATATGTTTGACCCCAAAGCGGTTGAGGCGCTTGAAGATGGCGAACAGGACCCCGGTGAGCTGAACGCGGTCAGCATTAAAGAGCTGTTGGTGTCTGCTGCAGGCGCCAAGCTGACCGGCACCGGTGATTTCACCTTCAACAACGAAGACCTTGCAACCTTTGACGGCATGCCAGCCCCCGATGGCGTGGCCAATATCAAACTGGAAGGCGCCAATGGTCTGATCGACAGCCTGATCACAATGGGCCTGCTCAGCGACAGCGACGCCATGGGGGCGCGGATGATGATGGGCATGTTCGGCGTGCCCGGCGAGGGCGAAGACACGCTGACATCGGAAATCAAGGTTTCCGAGGACGGCAAAATCCACGCCAATGGCCAGCGCATCAAATAAGCGCGGCTTTTACAGCAATAAATATCCTTCAGGGCCGCCGCGTGCGGCCCTTTTTTGTGCCACACCCTTGCGGCAGCTGCCGGGTCTGGCTAGCTCTTGTTGCAACTCAAAATCAGTAGGTGCCCATGACCCAGTCTCCGCAAGCGCTTTGCCAAGCCCTGATTGATGCCGCCAAACGTGCCGGTGCCGATGGCGTCGATGCCATGGCCACCGAAGGCAGCTCTCTCAGCATCGAGGTCCGTGAGGGCAAACTGGAACACGCCGAGCGTTCGGAAGGAACCGATCTGGGGCTGCGCGTCTTTATTGGTCAGCGTCAGGCTCTGGTATCTTCGTCCGACAGCCGTCCAGAAACCATGGTGGCGATGGCCGAACGCGCCGTTGCCATGGCCCGTGAGGCCCCAGAGGATCCCTATACCGGCCTTGCCACAACAGATCAGCTGGCCCAGTCCTGGGATATCGACGCGCTGCAGCTTTGTGATCCTAGCGATGAGCCCTCGCCTGAGGCCCTACAGCAAAATGCACTGGAGGCCGAGGCCGCCTGTCAGGCCATCGACGGCGTTAGCCAGGTGCAGTCTGCCGCGGCGGGCTATGGTCACCATGCGATCTATCTGGCAACCTCCAATGGGTTTGCCGGCGGCTACCAGCGCACCGGTCGGTCCACCTCCTGCACGGCAATTGCCGGGACTGGCGCCGGGATGGAGCGCGACTACGATGGTGATTCTCGTAGTTTTCAGGCGGATCTGCGCAGCCCCAGCGACATTGGCCGCATCGCCGGTGAACGCGCCGTTGCGCGGCTGGATGCCCGTCGGCCCAAGACCGGCAGCTACCCGGTACTGTTTGACGAACGGATCTCTTCTTCGCTGATTGGGCATTTACTGGCCGCCTCCAACGGCGCCGCCATTGCCCGGGGCTCGTCCTGGCTGCAGGGCTCGTTGGGAGAGCTGGTGCTGCCAGAGGCGCTGTCAGTAATTGAAGACCCGCATCGGCCCCGTATTTCCGGCTCGCGGCCCTTTGACGGCGAAGGCCTCGCGACGCAGACTCGCACCATCATTGCAGAGGGCGTGCTCACAGGCTGGACGCTGGACCTGGCCTCGGCCAAGAAACTGGGCCTGCAAAGCACCGGCAATGCAGCGCGCGGCATTGGGTCGGTTCCGTCTCCGTCAAACTGGAATGTCGCCCTGACCCCCGGAGAGCAAAGCCGTGAGGATCTGATCGCCGCAATGGGAACCGGCCTTTTGGTCACCTCGCTGATTGGATCAACCATCAACGCCAATACCGGCGACTATTCCCGTGGCGCGGCGGGCTACTGGGTCGAGAACGGCGAGATCGCCTACCCGGTCAATGAATGCACCATCGCTGGCAACCTGCGTGACATGCTGATGCGGATCATCCCGGCCAATGACGCCCGCACCTATCTGTCGCGGGTGGTGCCCTCGCTTCTGGTCGAAGGAATGACCCTTGCCGGCAGCTGACGACCTTGCCCTCCTGATCCGCGCCGCCGAGGCCGCTGGCGACATTGCCCTGAAATACTCGGGGCCCGATGCCCAGCGCTGGGACAAGCCGGACGGACAAGGACCTGTCACCGAAGCCGATCTGGCGGTTAATGCCATGCTGGAAGAGATGCTGCCACAGGCGCGGCCCGACTATGGCTGGCTATCAGAAGAAAGCGAAGACACGCCAGCGCGTCTCAGCAAAGAGCGAGTCTTTATCGTCGACCCCATTGATGGCACCCGCAGTTTTGCCGAGGGTTCTGCCACCTGGGCCCACTCACTGGCGGTGTCCACGCGGGGAGAGATCACTGCCGCCGTGATTTTCCTGCCGCAGCGCGATCTGATGTATACCGCCGCACAGGGCATGGGCGCGTTTTGCAACGGCACTGCCATCACCGTGGCCCCGCCCACGCCCCTGGACCAGACAAAGGTGCTGACCGCCAAACCCAATCTTAACAGCCGCCACTGGCTGGGCGGGGTCGCCCCGGATTTTCAGGTCAGATACCGTCCCTCGCTGGCCTACCGACTGGCCCGGGTGGCGGATGGGCGCTACAGTGCCATGCTCACCCTGCGCCGCAGCTGGGAGTGGGATATTGCCGCCGGTGATTTGATCCTGCGCGAGGCCGGCGGCCTGACCAGCGACCGTTTGGGTGCCTCATTGCTGTTCAATAACGCCACCCCTTTGCTGGACGGGGTCGTGGCCGCCGCGCCCGGTGCTCATCTGGCCCTTCTGCAGGCGCTGGACCCGCAGGGCCCCGGCATTTCGGGGCGATGACAGCCCCCATGGCCCTGCATATGCAACATGACTGAGCCTCAGTCTCTGATTCGCCCCCCGGGCGAAGTGCTGTGGATCCATGCCACCACAATCGAGCGCTATCTGGCGCTCTGCGACATTGGCCACCGGCTCAAGACCATGCGACCGGATCTGGTTGTGCTGGCCACTTGGGAAGCCGAGATGGGAGAGGTGCCCACGGCTGAAGGCTGTGATTTCGCGCTTGGCCCGCTGCCTGCCGATCAAACTGCGGAAACCAGGGTCTTCCTGACCCAGTGGCGTCCTGATCTGTGTCTTTGGGCAGGAGGGGAATTGCGCCGGGGGCTGTTGCGGCAAATGCGCGAACAGCGGATCTCTGCCCTGCTGGTGGACATCCGCGAAAAGGAGATGCCCGCCCGCAAGCTGCGCTGGCTCCCGGACCAACGCCACCGCATGTTCAGCGGTTTTGACGCGGTCCTCACCCCCTCCAAAGCCGTGCGCAGCCAGTTGCTGCGCGGCGACCTGTCGCCAGAACGCGTGCAGCTGACCGGCCCGCTGCGGATCTCGACCCTGCCCCCCAGCTGCAAGCACGATGAGCTGACGGCCCTGCAACAAAGCCTGGGCAGCCGCCCTGTGTGGCTGGCGGCGCGGGTCCGCCTGGAAGAGCTGCCCAGCCTGCTGGAAGCCCATCGTACCGCGCTCAGGCTGTTGCACCGGTTGTTG
>JAWUWF010000094.1:0-17230 GCA_034111985.1 Pseudophaeobacter sp. | reverse complement strand
GATTTGGAGTGGCCGCATGATCGGTTTAGTTGGCATTGTCGTAATTTTTGTCATGGTTTTCGGCGGCTACATTCTTGCCGGTGGCAAGATGGGTATTATCCTTAAAGCGCTGCCTTTTGAAATGATGATTATCGGTGGCGCCGCCGTTGGTACCTTCATGATCAGTAATGACATGAGTAGCATCAAGCACACCCTGAAAGATCTGGGTAAGGTTTTCAAAGGCGCCAAATGGAAGTCCGATGACTACCGGGATCTGCTTTGCCTTTTGTTTTCGCTGATCCGCATTGCCCGGGCCAACCCGGTTGAGGTAGAGCAGCACATTGAGGACCCTGAGAACTCGACTGTCTTTAACAAGTATCCCAAGATCCTTGCGGACAGCGAAGCGGTGAACCTGATTTGTGACACTATGCGTTCGGCTTCGATGAACTATGATGACCCGCATCAGGTCGAAGAAGTTCTGGAAAAACGCATTGAGGCCAACCAGCATCACGCAATGCACTCCAGCCATGCCCTTCAGGTGATGGCGGATGGCCTTCCTGCCCTTGGAATTGTTGCGGCTGTTATGGGTGTTATCAAGACCATGGCCTCGATCGATCAGCCACCAGAGGTTCTGGGTAAGATGATTGGTGGCGCGCTTGTTGGGACGTTCCTGGGGATTTTTCTGGCCTATGGCCTGGTGGGTCCTTTTGCAGACAAGGTGAAAACCATCACCGAAGAAGACTCTCACTTCTATAAATTGATCCGCGAAGTGCTGGTTGCGAACCTTCACAACCATGCGGCCGCCATCTGTATCGAAGTTGGCCGCCAGAACACACCTTCGCATATTCGCCCCGGCTTCTCCGAACTGGAAGAAGCCCTCAGATCGGTAAAACAGGACGCAGCATGATTTGGCGCGCATTAGCGATAGCCGCCCTCGGAATGGCGGCGGGCTCAGCCCAGGCTCAGACCATTGTGACCCGTTCCGGGGAACACGATGGCTTCTCGCGCCTGGTTATGCGCCTGCCAAATGGCGCTACATGGGCGCTTGACCAATCGGGGCGTGCCGCAAGTCTAAAAATTAATTCGCCTGCCGCTGTATTTGATACCTCGCGGGTGTTTGACCTGATCCCGCGGGATCGCCTGCAGGCGCTGTCGCAAAATGGCCCAGGTCAGCCTTTGCGGCTGCAGCTTGGCTGTGACTGCGAAATCAGCTCTTATCTGCAAAGCGACGGCTATCTGGTTCTCGATATTGCCGATGGCAATGGAGCGCCGGTGCAGGCCAGTCTTGGCAGTCTTTCCCTGGGGCAACCTGTGGTGCCTGAGAGGGCGCCCGAGCGCGCGCCACTGGCGGGCTACCGGTTCAACCTGTCGCAGGGCGCCATTGCAGATGCCCGTTTTGCGCTGAAGCTGAGGACGGCTGTCACGCCTGGCGCCGCCGGTAGTGCGAGCCAACCCACTGAGACAGAGCCGCCAGCTGAAACAACAAATGAGATTGCAGCCGGTTCTGCCAGAATGGTAGAACCTGAACCCGTTGGATCGCGTGGCTCTGCGGTTCTGGCGGCTGGACTGGATGCAGAGCTTGGGTTGAATCAACCACAGCCAGAGGTCACAGCAGAGCTGGCCACAAATGAGGCGGCGGCCGCCCCAACGGATCTGCCCGAAGTAAACCTGCTGCTTGATTTGGAAGAGACGTCCCGCGCCGCGACGGTCAATGCCTCCGAGAGTCGTCTGTTGCAACAGATTGGACGGGCTGCCAACCAGGGTCTGGTGGATATCGCTGTGGCGGATCGGCCCGAGTCCGAAGGTGGTCGGTCGCTTGAGTTGTTGGGACGGTCTGATCGGCCTTTGAACCCGCTGGATAATATCTCGGTGACCTCGGCCATTGACCGCGAGACGGGGCTGGTTGCGGAGAGGAATCCAAAAGACTCCACCAATGACCACTGTCTGCCCGATCGCAGGATCGCGATCCAGAATTGGGGGAGTGACGAGCCCTTCGCGGATCAGCTTGGTCCAATGCGGGCCGCCTTGGTACGTGAATTTGACGATATTAATCCTGCCGGCGTACGCGCGCTTGCAAAGCTCTATCTCTATTTCGGATTTGGAGCCGAGGCCCGCGCAATGCTCACAATGCTGCCGGCTGAGGCCGCTGCCTCGAAAAAGCAGGCAATGCTGTTGGCGATGGCTGACCTGCTGGATGGTGAAGATCTTGGGATAAACCACCCCTTTTCTGGCCAGCAGGGCTGTGATGGCGCAGCTGCCTTTTGGGCGGCGCTGGCCGATGGGAACATTCGAAAAACCGCCAATACGGATGCGATTCAGCAGACCTTTGCCAAAATGCCTGTGCATCTGCGGGTGAATTTTGGTCCTGAGCTCAGCTCCCTGTTTGCCAAGGCCGGAAATCTCCACGTTGCCGAGGCAATTTTGCGGTCGGTCAGCCGGACTGGCATGGAATATGTTCCCGAAATTCATCTTGCTGAGGCAGCGATCGCCGAGTTGGAAGGCGATACCGAGTTGGTTGCCGAAAAGCTGACCGAAGAGGTCGCTGAACGCACCGAAAGCGCGCCATCTGCTTTGATCGATCTGATCAACCTGAGCTACGAAGAGCGCAAGGCGCTTTCTCCGGATGTGCCTGAACTGACGGCCTCCTACGAGCTGGAGAGCCGGGAGAACGAGTTGGGGACGCGCCTGCGTCATGCGGGTGTGGTTTCCCTGGCCCTGACGGGACAATTTTCCCAGGCCTTTGAGGAATTGCCGCAAGTCTCCAAGCGCGATGGACCAGCCGCACGGGCCGATGTGATGGAACCCTTGATGACCCTGCTGACCGAACGGGCCGATGATGTTACTTTCCTGCATTATGGTCTTGCCTTTGCGCGGCAGTCCACCACAGCCGAAGCCGCCCCGGTCGCGGAAATCATGGCGCGGCGTTTGTTGGATCTGGGCTTTGCCGAGCAGGCGCAAACGCTGTTGCAAAAGCTAGCGCTGGAGCCTGAAAACAAAGAGCGCCGCCTGATGATGGCCGAGACCGCATTGGCGCTGGGCAAACCCCATAACGCGCTTGTTGAGCTGATGGGCCTTGAGGGCTCACGCGCCAACCGGATGCGTGCCGAAGCGCTGTGGCGCAACGGTGAGTTTAGCCGCTCTGGGGAATATATGCTGGCCGAAGATGATATGAATGCAGCGGCGCGTGGCTTTTGGCATTCCGAGAACCTGGACGCGATCGAGACCAGGGTCCCGGCAGAGGATGCCCCCTTTGGACAGGTCGCGACTGTGACAAGTCAGATGTCCGAGACCAGCAAAGATCCGGAAGGCCTGTCTCCACTGGCCCATGCGCGGGCTCTGGTTGAGAGCAGTATTGGGACGCGCGGCAATATTGAAGATTTGTTGAAAAGAGTTACGCCGTCAGAAAATACGCCCGAAGAATAGCGCTGGCTATGCGAGGCGAGCCTCACTGATCAGATAGTCTCAGGGCCGCCCCAGTCAGGGCGGCCTTTGTGGTTAATGATAACCCTTTGTCAACTGTCTGAACCTACTTTGGATTTTGGAAGAATCCGCGATTGGACAGGCAGAATGCCGATAAATATCAGAATGACAGACCCGCGCATGCGGTGGTCTATGCCCTATGAATCCCGCGCCCTGTGGTTGCGGGCGTTTATGGTGCTAACAAACGCATTGATGCGGGGGATTTTGGCCCCGGACAGGATTCACGCGGCGTTTGCCTTGGCCTTTGCGAAGGCTGGGCAAGACTCCTATAAGCCTCCCTTTTTTCCAGCGCGATCGGCCATGGCCGACCCCCTCACGCATGGTGAGGGATTTTTGAACGCCCCCCCAGCTCCCGCCAAAAACAGCAGCCTGATTGCTCCAGAACAAGAGAAACATTGTGCCTAAATTTACAGCTCAACAGCTTTTTAGCCCGACGGTGCTTTTGGCGCTGGCCTTGATGGCGATCATTGTGATGATGATCTTGCCAATGCCAGCCTGGGTACTCGACGTGGGTCTCGCCGTCTCATTTGGTTTGGCGATTTTGATCTTCACCATCACATTGTTCATCGAGAAACCGCTGGATTTTTCGTCTTTCCCGACGATTTTGCTGGCTTCCTTGATGCTGCGATTGTCGTTGAACATCTCGTCCACCAAATTGATTATCGGTCAGGGGCATACCGGGACCGATGCGGCGGGTGACGTCATTCAGGGCTTTGCCCAGTTCGTCATGGGTGGCAGCGTCTTTTTGGGTCTGGTGACCTTTGGCGTTCTGCTGATCGTGAACTTCATGGTGATCAACAAGGGTGCAGCGCGGATGGCCGAAGTGGGCGCGCGTTTCGCACTTGATGGCATGCCGGGTAAACAGATGGCCATTGACGCTGATATGGCGGCAGGTGCCATCGATCACGCCACAGCCAAGGCGCGCCGCGAGAATGATCAGAAAGAGACCACCTTCTTTGGTTCGCTGGACGGCGCCTCGAAATTTGTCAAAGGTGACGCGGTTGCCGGTCTGCTCATTACCCTGTTGAACCTGGTGATGGGCCTGATTATGGGCGTTCTGGTGCAGGGAATGCCCGTCTCTGCGGCCTTTGAAACCTATGCGATCCTGACGGTTGGCGACGGTCTTGTCTCGCAGATCCCATCGGTGATCATCTCGATTGCCGCGGCTCTGCTTCTGGCCCGTGGCGGCGCTACAGGGGCGACCGATATTGCCCTGAAGGATCAGTTTGGCAAGCACCCTGCTGCCCTGGTCACGGTTTCTGTGTTGATGGTGATGTTTGCGCTGGTGCCAGGCCTTCCCTTTCTGCCCTTTATGATTGGGGGCGGAATTTTGGGTTATTCCGCCTATCGGATCCAGGTGAACATCAAGACCAAACAAGACGCCGAGATCGAAGATGAGATGGAAGAAACCGCCAATCCCACGCCAACCAAGGCGCTGGGGGATATTCTTGATCTCGACGACCTGCATCTGGAATTTGCTCCGGATCTGGTGAGCATGGTTCTGGATGCCGGCACAGGTCTGGACGCGCGTATTGCCAATATGCGGACTCATATCGCGACCAGCTTTGGTCTGATCCTGCCCGAAATCCGTCTCACCGATCAGGCGGATCTGGAACGAGGCACCTATGTGGTCAGGGTTCAGGGAGTAGAACAGGTCCGCGGCACGCTGCATCCCGACATGGTGCTGGCCCTGATGCCGGACAATCACGAGGCACTCCCCCCCGGCACCGATGTGACCGAGCCAGTTTATGGCGCGCCTGCGCGCTGGATTAAATCTATGCAACAACAGGATGCGGTTCTGGCCGGAGCCACAGTCGTGACCCCTCCGGAAATTCTGGCGACGCATCTGCTGGAAGTCATCAAGCAGAACTTTGCCCGCTTGCTGACCTTCAAGTCCCTGCGTCGACTGCTCAATGAAATGACAGAGCTTTCCGACCCTTTCCGCGCCGAGGCCAATCGCAAACTGCTGGAGGACCTGGTGCCGGACAAGGTGCCGCTGGATACGCTGCACTCCGTGCTGCGCCTGTTGCTGGAGGAGCGGGTCTCGATCCGTAACATCCCGCTGATCCTTGAAGGCATTGCAGAAGCCCGCATTCACTCTACCCAGCCTGAAATCATTTGCGAACATGTGCGTCAGCGTCTTGGCTTCCAGCTGGTGGCAGAGATGAAGCGCGCAGATGGTACCATCCCGCTCATCCAATTGGCGCCGGAATGGGAGGATACTTTCTCGACCTATCAAGTGGATGTGAGCGGTGGCAATCTGGATGTGGCGCTGCCGCCGGATATGTTCAATCGCCTGGCAGAGGGTCTGAGTGATCGCCTTAATACGGTGACCGAGCAGGGCGTCCATGCGGCCGTTGTGACCTCGACCCGCCGCCGCCGCTATCTGCGGACCATTCTAAAGTCGCGGGGTCTTACCAATCCGGTCTTGTCCTTTGAGGAAATTGGCCTCGAAGCGCGCCCGGCCCTGGTGGGAATGGTTGCTGCATGAATCCGCTGGAAATCCCTCCAGAGTTGCAGGCTTTTCTTGGAGCGAGTTTCTGGCATTTTGCCATTGTCTTTTTGCGGGTGGGGGCGATGTCTGCGATGCTGCCCGCGTTTGGCGAGCAATACGTTCCGATGCAGGTGAAGCTGGCAATTGCGATTGCTTTCACTTTTGTCGTAGCGCCCGCGCTGCCGCGGTTCGTGGAACCGGAAACGCCGCTGCACTTTGCCAATTTGGTGGGGAGCGAAGCAGTTGTCGGTTTGGCTTTGGGGATGAGCGTGCGGCTCTTTGTCATGGGATTGCAGATAGCCGGGACCATTGCGGCACAAACCACGTCACTCTCGCAGGTTTTGGGCAACATCGGCGCCGATTCGCTTCCGGCTATTGGCGGGGTTCTGTTGATCTCCGGGCTGGCGCTGGCGGTGATGATGGGGCTGCACGTGCGGGTGGCGGAATTCCTGATCTACTCTTATCAGATTTTTCCAGTGGGAGAGTACCCAGAGGCTGGGAAGTTCTCTGAATGGGGTGTTCACCGCATTGCCAAGACTTTTTACATGGGTTTCACCCTGGCCGCGCCTTTTCTCATCATGGCGGTGATCTACAACCTGACCCTTGGCGTGATCAACCGGGCCATGCCCCAGCTGATGGTGGTATTTATCGGTGCGCCGGTGATCACCTTTGGCGGGTTGTTTGTCCTGATGGTCGCAAGCCCGATGATTCTGGACGTTTGGATACGTGAGATGATGAGCTTCTTTGCCAACCCCGGAGGCCCGTTACAATGAGCGACGACGACTCAGACAAGCCATATGAGCCGACGGAAGCAAAGCTGAAAAAGGCACGTGACAAGGGCGAGGTTGCCAAATCCACAGACCTTTCGGTCGCAGCGGCCTATATGGGGCTGGTTGTTGCTTTTTATGCGTCGGGTCATGATATTGTATCCGGGTTCGGAACGGTGTTGATGTCTATCATCGATCAACCGGATCGGCTGGCGAAACAGGTGTTCTCTGGCAATGGGACACCGCTCGCCGGCGGCATGATTTCTGCGATGGTCTGGCCGCTAATTCCGATGTTCATGATCCCCTTCGTGCTGGTTTTGCTGTCGATCATCGGGCAAAAGGCAATGGTGTTTGCGCCAACCAAGCTTGAGCCCAAAATGTCGCGGATTTCGATAATCTCGAATGCCAAGAACAAATTTGGCCGGGCCGGTTTGTTTGAGTTTGGCAAAAGCACTGTCAAGCTGCTGCTCTATTCGATCTGCCTTGGCGTTTATCTCAACTACCGGATGCCCGAGATGATTGCCTCGGCGGCGACCGGAGCATTTTCAGTCATTAAAATGCTGGCCGAGCTGGGAATGGAATTCCTGGTGATTGCAATGCTGATCTCGATGATGATCGGGGTGGTGGATGCGATTTTCCAGCACGACGAACACAGACGCAAAAACATGATGTCGCGCAAAGAGATCGAGGACGAGAACAAGGATTCTGAAGGTGACCCGCACATGAAGGGCAAACGCCGTCAGAAAGCGATGGAAATCGCTATGGGCCAGATGATTGCAGCGGTGCCGGAGGCGAGCGTCGTGATTGTTAACCCGACCCACTACGCCGTGGCGCTAAAGTGGGAAGGCGGCGCTGGTACCGCTCCGATCTGTGTGGCCAAAGGAGTCGATGAGGTGGCCGCAACCATCCGGCGCATTGCGAATGAAAATGCGATCCCGATCCATAGTGATCCGCCAACCGCGCGGGCGCTTTATGCAACGATCGGCATTGGTGAGGAAGTTGAGGAAGAGTATTTTGCTCCGGTGGCGGCCGCGATCCGTTTTGCCGAAGAGATGCGCCTGCGGGCCAAAGGAGGGCTCTGATGAAACAGAAAATGGCAATGCTACAGCAGATGGCTGCAGTGACAGAGGCGCAGTATCTGAAGGAACATGCAAAGATCAAACCGATCCTGGATCACGAAGCGCGTCTGCGGGGGCAGTTGTCCAAACTGGACGAGCAGGTTTCGACTGCGCGCCAGGACGCGGACAAGGACATCCAGATGAAGGCGTTGGGCGCGGATTTGCTTTGGCAAGGCTGGCACACCAATGCGCGTCGAAACCTCAACATGCAACTGGCGCAGGTCACAGCCCGCAAGCTGATGGCGATGGACCGGTTGCGCAAGACTTTTGGTCGTAAAACGGCAGTGGGGGATATGGCGCAGGCAGAGAAACGCCGGGTAAAGGCCGCCCGGGCCAAGTCTTTGCAAGAGCAACTGCTGCAGTTCTGAAACTGACATCCCGCTCACATGCGGTTTAGGAGGGGGTGGGAAACCGCCCCCTTTTTTATGTGTCAGACTCTGTGCCGAAGAATTTAGGCTCTGTACTGTTGAATCTAGGATGGGTTTGGCAGAGAGACCGGCCCTATCCAGACTCGCTCTGCTAACGCGCGGGCGCTCGGAGGCAACTTGGCTGCACGGCCAGTCAGCCAGGCGCTGTGAGGTCCGCTCTTTCCCTCGCGTCCCGGTGCTTTGAAGGGTGTCTAAGACACGACGCCAGCACCGGATACGTTCAGGTGCTGGCGTCGTGTCGTATGAGCACGCTCTCTGTTGGAAGCGGGCTGGGTTTTGTGGCGCTCTCAGACGTCCTGACGTGAGATTTCGACGAGCAGCACATCATAGACGCTTTTGCCCAGGACTTCTTGTGCCGCTTCTCGCAGGGCTGTCCGCAACGGGTTGAGCACATCGGATCTGGTAAAGGCTCCGCGGAAACCGCCCATGTTGGCATGATCAAAAAGCACCTGCAGAAAGGCATCGCGGAGTTTGGGTTCATAAAGATGGATTTTTTCACTCAACCCCGTTTTTGCTTCAAGACTGAGCGAGATCACCACCAGTGACGACAGGCTGTCACGCTCAACCACTGGAACAACGAACTGGTTGGCAATTTTGATGTATTCCCGGTTCGGGTTCGGACCAAGCGCATCCATGTCGACATCGTCGTCGTCGCCGGAGGCTTCCTCGTCTTCTGAATGGTCAATATCGTCGCCCATCTCATCGCCGGTTTTGGCGACCTCTGGCGCGGGGGCGGGTGCCAGCATTATGCCAGCACCGATCCCTGCTCCAACTCCGATAATCAACAATATGACTGGCAGTAATTTAGCGATCATGTGTCACCTCAAAATGGTAGGATCGCGTCCAGCACTTGCTGGCCGTATCGCGGTTGCTGCACGTCGGTAATCTGTCCACGTCCGCCATAGGAAACCCGGGCTGAGGCGATCTTGTCATAGGTGATCTCGTTCTGGCGGCTGATGTCCTGGGGACGCACGTACCCAGAGACCAGCAGTTCGCGCAGTTCAAAGTTCACTCTTACTTCTTGGTTGCCGTTGATCGCGAGCACACCGTTTGGTAGCACATCCACAATAGTGGCAGCGACGCGCAGCTCCAGTTTTTCGCTTCGCTTGACCGAGCCGTTGCCTTTGGAGCTGCTGGATCCGGTCAGATCGACCGCTGTCGCCGCAGAGGCCCCCTCGGGGAGGTGTTCATCCAGGCGCTGCGGTAGACCGAGCAGCTGTGGCACTCCCAGGCTTTCCGCGCTTGAGCGTGTGCGGGTGGTGCCGTTTGAGATCTCGGCTTCTTCGTCAATCTGGATAACAACGGTGAGAATATCACCCTTGTTTATGGCGCGGCGATCTCCCAGCAGTGAGTGTTGCGACCCGCTCCAGAGAGAGGCCCCATCGACGACGCGCTGGTTCTGAATTTCGGTTGGAAGACCTTGCCAAAGCATGGCGACATGTCCCGGAGATTCAGCAGCAGGGGTGAGGCTGGGCGGTTTGCCCATATGGTCCATGCGTGCGCAGGCTCCAAGAAAGACCAGGCCGACGAGCGCAAGTTTGGTGGCGATTGTTTTCTTTTTCATTATCTTACCTCTACTGACCCATCTGCGTTTACACGCCCGGTCACAGTGCTCCTTGATGCCAAATTCATGACCTTGATCCATTCCCCTTCGGACCCACGCCCCAGGGCGCGGCCCTCTGCCACGATGGTGAGCGCACCGCGGTGAAAGGAGAGCATGACAAGGTCGTTGCGATCGACGATTGCGGGTGGTCCGATATCGCTGGGGCGAATTGCACGACCGGGATAAAGCGGCACCCGGGCTTCCATTCCCACCACTTCGTTTGCATCTGACAGTGCGCCCGCCACCTCGACCGGTTTAAAGGTCAGGTCGGTGGCGAGGATAACCTCTTTGACCCGAATGGTGCGCAGCGGGACAAGAATATCGGCCCAGACGGGCTGCGCGCTGAGTGCGATGAGGATGGCGAGAATGTGTTTCATCAGCGGATCTGTGTTGTCGCCGACATCATCTGGTCGACGGCAGAGATGACTTTTGAGTTCATTTCATAGCCACGCTGGGCCTCGATCAGTTCAGTGACTTCGCGCACCGAATCAACAGAGCTGCCTTCGAGGTAGCCCTGGCGGAAGGAGCCAAGCCCATCTTCGCCGGCGGTTGATACATTCGGAGGGCCTGAGGCTTCGGTCTCGGTAAAGAGATTGCCGCCAATGGCTTCCAGCCCTTTGGGGTTGGTGAAGCTTGCCAGGCTGAATTGCCCCAGCAGCTGGCCTTCGGCCGCTTCGTCAAAATAGGCGTAGATTTCACCTTCGGCGTTGATCGAGATGCTGCGGGCGTCATCCGGAATAGTGACATCAGGCGCGACTGCAAAACCATCCGAGGTCACGATAATACCTTCGGCTGATCGCTTCAGAGAGCCATCCCGTGTGTAGCCAGATTGACCTGAGGGCAGAGTGATTTCCAGATAGCCCTTGCCCTCAATCGCGACATCTAGATCGCTGTTGGTTTGCTCCAGGGCCCCCTGTTGCAGGTGCACTGAAATGGCCGCAGGGCGGACACCCAGGCCCACCTGAACACCCGTCGGCAGGATGGTGCCGTCAGAGGCATTCACGGTGCCTGCACGCGTGACCTGCTGGTAGTGCAGATCGGCGAACTCGGCACGCCGTGGATTGTAGGCAGTGGTGTTCATATTGGCGAGGTTGTTCGCAATGGTTTCAACACGCAGTTGCTGTGCGCTCATACCAGTTGCAGCGATTTTTAGGGCACGCATCAGTTTTCTCCTACGATTTGATCAGGTTTTTAATGGCGTTGCGGATGCGCTGGTCTTCTGTTTCCAGAAAACTCTGGCCCATTTCATAGGCGCGCTGAATTTCAATCATGCGGGTCACCTGGGTAATCGCATTGACGTTGGATCCTTCCAGAAACCCCTGCACCATATTGCCATTTTCAGAGTCTACGATCTCGCCCTCAGCGCGGAACATCACACCGTCCTCGCGCATCAAGGTCGTGTCTTCGCCTGGCTGGAACAGGCCGATTTGGCCGATGGTATTGCCGTCAGCGGTGATGGTGCCATCAGCCCCTACAAGCACGGATTCTGCAGTGCCCGGAATAAAGACCGGCGCCCGGCCTGCGTCCAACACCCGGTGACCGTCCATTGTGACCAGATCACCGGCAGCATTTGGTGAGAAAGCCCCCGACCGGGTCAGCCGTTCTCCCAGAGGGGTTTCGATCATGAAATAGGCATCGCCCTCGATCGCAAAGTCAAAATTCCCGCCGGTCTGGGTCAGCTGGCCCTGCTCCATCGATGTATTGAAGATATTCGCCCGCGCCATCGAGAGTGATTCTTGCCCAGGGGCAGTTTGGACGAATTCAGAAAAGATAAGCCCTTCAGAGCGAAACCCGGTCGTGGCTGAGTTGGCAATATTATTTGCAACGACACGCATTTCGCGCATCAGACCGGTCTGGCGGGAGAGGGTTGCGTAGCCTGCGGCTTCCATCAGGAAACTCCTGCAATCAAAGGAATGATATGGCCGTTGAAAAAGGCCACAAGTGTTTGCGTCATGAACCCCATGGACATCCAGAACACGACAACAATGGCCGCGAGCTTTGGCACAAAGGTCAGGGTCATTTCCTGAACGGATGTCAGGGCCTGGAACAGTCCAATGGCGAGGCCGACAATCAGGGCTACGGCCAGAATTGGCGAGGCCATGATGACCCCGGCCCAAAGAGCCTGTCGCAGCGTGTCGTAGAATTGGCCTTCAGTCAGCATTGGCTTAGATCGGCATCCGCAGGATTTCCTGGTAGGCTTCGACCACCTTGTTGCGCACGGTGACAGCGGTCTCGACAGCCAGCTCGGTCTGCGCCAGCGCCTGGACCAGAGCATGCGGATCACCGTTGCCAGTCATCGACTGAACGGCGGTTTGTTCCCCCACCTGCATGGTATTGGCAAAGCTTTCAAAGCTGGCCCGCGCTTGTTCGGTGGCACTGGTGCCGTGGAACTCTGGATCAACCTTGGTTGCGGGGCGGGCGGCGGTATAGCCACTGGCGGCGGAAGTGATTGCGCGAATATCCATTCTGGATCTCCTCTAGGGGGTTATTTTCTTAGCAGATTCATCAGCGAGGATGACATTCCGCGGGCTTGTTCAAACATTTTCAGGTTGGCGTCGTAGCTGCGCTGGGCTTCACGGGCGTCAGCAATCTCGATCATCAGATCCACGTTAGAGCCCTCATAGTGACCGCTCTCGTCTGACAGAGGGTGTGAGGGGTCATAGATGTTTTCAAGGTCGCTTCGGTCCAGCGAGACGCGACCGGTTTTGACCCGTTCAACGTCGTTTTCCAGATCGCGCGCGGCCTCAAATGGGACGCTCTTGCGCCGGTATCCAGGGGTATCGGCGTTGGAGATGTTTTCAGACACGTGACGCAGCCGTGTTGCTTGCGCTTTCAGGCCGCTGGCAGTCACACTTAGAGAATTTGCAAATTCACTCATGGGTCATGTCCCTCTAGCTGCGGCCAATGCTGGTACGCAGGATGTTCATTGACGATTTGTAGATGGCCAGAGCACGGTCGTGCTGGCGCTTTACCTCAACCCCATTGAGGATTTCTGTTTCGATTGAGACAGAGTTGTCATTGGGGTCGGCGCCCGTATCCGATGTGGTCACGGCCCAATCCATTTGAGAGCCTTTGTTCCCATTCAGATGCGAACCGCGAGAGGCCACCATGTCGCCAGGGCGTGGCCCAGCGGCATAAACCTCCTTAAAAGGTTTGATATCCTTGGCGTGATAGCCAGGAGTATCCGCATTCGCGATGTTCTGTGACACCAGCGCCTGGCGCTTCCCAGCATGGGTCGCCATTGAGTATGCGATTTTAAAAACGTTCAGTTCCGTAAACACCGGGGCTTCTCCCTCGATCAATTTCAACCAAGGCTTAACCCTGATTCCTTTAGAAATTGTTTCAGGAACTAGATGGAGGCCTCAGGCCATGATCGCAGAGCTAAAAGCTTTGACTGAACAGATAGCCGGTAAGAAGCTGGCAACCTCAATGGGCCGCGTGAGCGGAATATCCAGCGGGGAGATCCAAATATCAGGTCTGGAACGAGAGGCGCGAATCGGTGACCGCCTGGTTCTGAGTCGCGGCCCAGATGATGAGCTTCATGGCGAGGTTCTTAAAATTAGTAATAATGAAATCAGCATGTTACCTGATCGTGCCCCAGACCGGGTGGCGATGGGAGATCGCGTGACGCTGCATCCTGCCCCTGTTTTTGCGCCGGGAAATAATTGGATTGGCCGGGTCATTGATCCCTTTGGCGAGCCCCTGGATGGCAAGCCATTGCTGCGGGGTGAGAAGGCCCGGGATCTCATGGCGCCGCCTCCAAAAGCAGCCGGACGACGCCATATGGGCGCCCGTCTCAGTACCGGACTTTCGGTTTTCAATACGATTCTCCCCATTGTTCAGGGTCAGCGTATTGGTCTTTTTGCGGGCTCGGGCGTTGGTAAATCGACTTTGTTGGCAAAATTGGCTGAATTTATGGAGGCTGATGTGGTGGTCATGGCGCTGATTGGCGAACGTGGCCGCGAAGTGAATCACTTTGTTGAAGATGTTTTGGGGCCAGAAGGCATGAAACGGGCCGTTGTTGTCGCGGCCACCTCGGACCAATCCGCGCTTGTTCGCCGCCGCAGTGCCTGGGCGGCAATGACCATTGCCGAACATTTCCGCGATCAGGGCAAGAATGTGCTGTTCATGGCTGACTCGGTCACCCGGTTTGCCGAGGCCCACCGCGAAATTTCAGCCGCCTCAGGAGAGGCACCGGCGCTCAGGGGCTTTCCGCCTTCGGTGACGCCGCTCATTACCGGGCTGTGTGAGCGGGCTGGTCCCGGCTCAGAGGGGCAGGGCGATATCACAGCGGTGTTCAGCGTGCTTGTCGCAGGGTCTGATATGGACGAGCCAATTGCCGATATTCTGCGCGGTGTGCTGGATGGGCATATTGTGCTCAATCGGGAAATTGCGGAGCGGGGGCGGTTTCCGGCCATTGATGTGTCGCGGTCGGTTTCGCGTAGCCTACCAGCCGCAGCCACGCCGGAGGAGAACGCGGCAATTCTGGACGTGCGCAAGTACCTGGGCTCCTATGAGCAGTCCGAAGTGATGATCCGTGCTGGTCTCTATTCCGAAGGCAATGATGCCGTGCTCGACCAGGCCGTAAAGATCTGGCCGGAACTGGATGCATTCTTTGGCAAAGAAGATCCAAACGGGGTGACCAGCAGTTTCAACCGTCTCCAGCTGATGTTGCGGCGGGTGACCAAGGGGCGCTAGAGGGCGCCCCTGTAAACCTGCAGGTTAGCTAAAGCGTTGCAATAAATTGCAAAGGTTGGGCCTGTAAAAAATGACAAAGGCGCCTGCCGGGGAAACCGGCACGCGCCTTTTGTTTTAGGAAAGTAGTTTTAGGATTGCAACAGCATCAAGGCTGTTGCGCCAGCAGAATTCGCGGCATTAAATTCCTGTATCTCGGAGCGCGCCAGATAGACATTGACCAGTCGATCCATTTTGTCCGGATCCGCAAAGGCAGAAATGTCGTCCGTACCAAACATCGCAAGTGCACGGTCTTTAAAGTTGACGAGTTGAGTGTCCAAGTCAGCCGCCCCCATGTCGGAGGGCAAGCCAAGGGCTGTTTCAAACATCTCGCGAATGGCGGGCTGCCCCATCACATTGAACCATTTCGTGTTCACGCTGGTATCATCCTCAGCCAAAACCAAGAGTTCGCGCTGACCATACATGGCGACCCTCATGGAATTGTCTTGCTCTCCGACAGCGATCTCAAAGGACTGCACTTTGTAGGTTTGCACGAGATTGGCCATAGCCGTCGCGTCGCTGGTCTTTGGTGTTTCACCTGGGCCAAAGCCAAAAGACTCGCTGAAACTTATCCAGCGGTCATCCCCCAGCTTGGATGCAAGGGAATCATCCGCGGTTGTGCCATCCTGCAGAACCTTTTTTACCAGGGCTTTCATGTCTACATTATCCTCGAGGCCAAAGGCCCCGAGTGCGACTGACAGTAGGCGGTAGTCGTCGACCAGATCATCAACAGTTTTAACATTGCCGATGTTCTCCGCAAAGTAGTCAGCATCGCGTTGCAACACTGGGCTTTTGGAGAAGGAGTCCAACTGTTTGTCGTATGTCGCCTGAAGAAAATTCCAGCCGCCGATACCTGTTATTGGTATGATCGGTTGGAAACTCATGACGGACGTACAGCTAAAAGACGATCTTCGCGTGGCATGAGGGCGCGTAACGCCTTGAGGCAACGGTAGTAATTGTCCTGAAGGAAGGCATCCGTGGCCTCGGCCAATGAGGAGCGGCTGTCCGGATCAGTAAAAACCTGGCTCAGCTCTTCAATCCGGCGCAGCATCGGAAGGCGTTCTTCCTCCGGGTCTGTATCACCGGTCAAAATCAGCTGCATCGCGTAACACACACGGCGTACGGGTGTGTTTGCTTCTTCGGGGTGGATTGCGTCGCGCAGACGCAGAATATTTGCATCAGGGGTCACAATGGACAGTCTGCTGCGGCGGTCCCCGTTTTCAATGACGGCGCCATTGACCAGGACACGCTCTTTGGGGGCAAGTTTTAGGACCAGTCCGCTCATAATTAGGTCGCTCCGCTGCGAAGGCCACGCATGATGGCCGTGTTGATTTCCACCAGCGGTCCCACATGGGCTTTGCGCTGCAGTACTTTGCTGGTGTGTTGACTCGTGAATTTTGCCAAATCGCTCAGATCATTTTTCAGATCTTGCGGCAGCGGGTTATCGGCCGAGGCCAAGTCCATGGCGAAAATTCTCCACAGCTTGTTATTGTCAGTCAGGGCCTGTGCCAGTTCTGGAAACCCACTTTTCCCTCGTTTTGCGGCGACAATCATCTTGCGAGTCACATGCGCAACGGTCTCGTATTCCATGTCTTTGGTTGTTCGGATCGGGGATTTCACCGCTGAATAAGCGCTTCGCGCTTTGTTTAGGGCATTCACGTGTTTTCCTAACGTACTATTCCATCAGATTCTCTGAGAAGAGAAGGTGTCCGGGGCGCTTTTAGCGCCCCGGATCAGGCTGTTAACGGAACAGCTGCTGCAGGGGCGATGGGTTCTGGTTTGCAATGGTCAGCGACTGGACAGCCAGCTGCTGCTGAGTCTGCAGCGCCTTCAGGCGGGCAGATGCTTCTTCCATGTTGGTATCGGTCATGGCCGACACACCATTTTTCATCGAATCTGTCAGCTTGCTGACGAATTCCTTTTGGTCTGTCAGACGGTTGTCTGCCGCACCGAAAGTTGCAGCATGGCCAATTGCGGAAGACAATGCATCTTCGATTTCGGTCATGACGGTATCGGCGTTAGTGGCGCTCAGGGTGTTGGCCATCGCAGTGATGATGTCTGCGGTGGCATCTACGCCAGTGATGACGATAGGATTGGCAGAATCCAGGCTACCCAATACATCGAGCTGCGGTGTTGTGGTGTCATTGAGCAGGTTTGCGCCATTGAACGAGGCCGAGGCAATGATCGAGGTGATGGTCTCACGCTTGTTTGCCAGATCTGCTTCAATCTGAGCATGGTCAACGTTCTGAGAGATACCCGCAACCACAAGATCACGCATGTCTTTCAGAGTTTCAACGATCTGCTCCATACCCGAGGAAGCAACACCAACGGTCGCCGCACCAAAGTCCAGGCTGTCCTGAACCGACTCATAAGCGGAGATATCCGATTCCATGGACTTGGAAATGGCCCAAACAGCGGAGTTGTCTTTGGCCATACCGACGCGTTTACCGGTAGAGATCTGTGTCTGAGACTCTTCCAGGCTGCTGTTCACCGAAGACAGAGTCTGGAGAGCAACCATTGCGCCACTGTTTGTCAGAATGCTGGTCATAGTATTATTCCTTTAGCGATCGAGACACTTTGGTCTCTAATTTTTCCCTGCCCCGAGGGGCATTTTAGCGTCTTTCTGA
>JAWUWF010000093.1:0-27677 GCA_034111985.1 Pseudophaeobacter sp. | reverse complement strand
GGTCAAGGCAAACCCAGCAGGCGGGATCCCGGCCATCTTTGCCAGTTCGCTGTGGCTGCTGCCGACAACCATATCGGCCTTCTCTTCTGGCGCAACCAACGGCCCGGCAATGTCCTGGCTGCTGGCCAACTTTGGCCCCGGGCAGCCGCTCTATCTGCTGTTCTTTGTGTCGATGATCGTGTTCTTCGCCTATTTCTACACCTTCAACGTGGCCTTCAAGCCAGACGAAGTGGCAAACAACCTGAAAAATCAGAACGGCTTTGTTCCAGGTATTCGCCCGGGCAAAAAGACGGCTGAATATATCGAGTATGTGGTCAACCGCATTCTGGTTCTTGGCTCAGCCTATCTGGCGCTGGTCTGTTTGTTGCCGGAAATCCTGCGTGGCCAGTTTGCTTTCCCGGTCTATTTTGGCGGCACATCGGTGCTGATCGTTGTCTCCGTCACCATGGACACCATCCAACAGGCGCAAAGCCATCTGCTTGCGCATCAGTATGAAGGCCTCATCGAGAAAAGTCAGCTTCGTGGCCGGAGTAAGAAACGCGCAAAACGGGGACCGTCTCGCCGATGACCAATATCATTCTACTAGGCCCACCCGGAGCGGGTAAGGGGACGCAAGCACGCCACCTCGTTGATAACCGTGGCATGGTACAGCTCTCGACAGGAGACATGCTGCGCGAAGCACAGGCCAATGGCTCTGAAATGGGCAAGGCAGTGACGGCGGTTATCGCACGCGGTGAACTGGTGACAGATGAAATCGTCATTGGCCTCATTCGCGAAAAGCTCATCGAGGGTGCAGCGGGAGGTTTTATCTTTGATGGCTTCCCCCGCACTCTTGGGCAGGCTGATGCCCTGGGTGAACTGCTGTCGGAAATGGGTCTGACCCTGGACGCAGTCATCGAGATGGCTGTGGATGATGGCGCCCTGGTGGCGCGTATCACCGGCCGGTCGACCTGCGGTGGCTGTGGTGAAGTCTATCACGACAAGACCAAACCATGGCCTGCGGATGGCAAATGCGCCAAATGTGGCAGCACTGATGTAAAACGTCGCGCGGACGACAATGAGGAGAGCCTCAAGACCCGCCTGATGGAGTATTACAAAAAGACCTCGCCTCTTCTTGGGTACTACTACGCCAAGGGTGATCTGCAATCCGTTGACGGGTTGCAGGCGATGGAGGCAGTTGCCGCCGATATCGCAGCGGCTCTCGACGCATAGGTCAATGGCTGTCTGACGGATTAAAAAGGGGGAGCCATTTGGTTCCCCTTTTTTCTTTGGGGCTCGGTCTAAGGGCGCGCAGAACGGCTGTAGTGGTGGGGAGGCGAAACCTTCTTTGGCACAGCGCGGTAGGTCTCGGTCACCTTTATCTTCACGGGCGAGGTGGAACTGCTGCGTTTTTACGCCTGGTCGTCTTGATGCCAATATGCTGAAAAGCCCTTGTTTTGAGGAAAAATCTTCTGTTAAGGGGATGACGGGTTGACGGTATCTCCAATTCCTCATACGCAACCCCATCCCCTCGTGGGATGATTCCATGTGGGTAGATTCTTTTGCCTGCATGACCACCTCAAAATGCTGGGCTGTATGGCGACACTGCCAAGGTCAAGCGTTGTGAAAAAAGGTTCTGGCACTACGGAACCGCAACGAAAAGGAAAGTGACACGTGGCACGTATTGCCGGCGTAAACATTCCCGCTGCTAAGCGGGTACCTATCGCCCTCACCTATATCACCGGAATCGGTAACACCTCGGCCGCCGCAATCTGCGAAGCCGTTGGCATTGACACAGCACGTCGTGTCAATCAGCTGTCTGATGCCGAAATTCTGGCCATCCGCGAGCACATCGATGCGACCTTCACTGTTGAAGGTGACCTGCGTCGTGAAACCCAGATGAACATCAAACGCCTGATGGATCTTGGTTGCTACCGCGGCCTGCGCCATCGTCGTAACCTGCCCGTTCGCGGTCAGCGTACCCACACCAACGCTCGTACTCGCAAAGGCCCCGCTAAGGCCATTGCTGGTAAGAAGAAGTAAAGGGAGGGTTTGATCAATGGCACGCGAAAAGACTCGTACTAAGAAAAAAGAGCGCAAGAATATCGCCACAGGCGTTGCTCATGTGAACTCTTCGTTCAACAACACAAAAATCCTTATCTCTGACGTTCAGGGTAATGCGATTGCATGGTCCTCTGCTGGTTCCATGGGCTTTAAGGGATCGCGTAAATCGACTCCTTATGCGGCTCAGATGGCTGCAGAAGATGCTGGCAAAAAAGCGCAGGATCACGGTGTTAAAACCCTCGAAGTCGAAGTTCAGGGCCCCGGTGGCGGTCGTGAATCGGCTCTGCGCGCTCTGGCCGCAGTTGGGGTCAACATCACCTCGATCCGCGACGTTACGCCTATGGCACACAATGGCTGCCCTCCGCCAACGCGCCGCCGCGTCTAATTTTCGAGAATTACGCTGGGGTCCTGCTGTTTTTGCGGGGCCCCAGTACGTCATTTTAAACCTCGGGCGTCTGCACCTTCGGACATGAGGTACAGACAGGAATGGAGGGACTGCATGATCCATAAAAATTGGGCAGAGCTGATCAAGCCTACACAGCTTGACGCAAAGCCGGGCAACGATCCCGCACGTCAGGCAACCATTATTGCCGAACCACTGGAGCGGGGCTTTGGCCTTACTCTGGGCAATGCGCTGCGTCGTGTTCTGATGAGCTCGCTGCAGGGTGCGGCGATCACATCCGTTCAGATCGACAACGTTCTGCACGAATTTTCAAGTGTTGCCGGTGTGCGTGAAGACGTCACCGATATCATCCTGAACCTAAAGGGCGTTTCGCTCCGTATGGAAGTCGAAGGCCCCAAGCGTTTGTCTATCAACGCCAAGGGTCCGGCAGTTGTCACCGCCGGTGACATCTCCGAAAGCGCAGGCATCGAGGTTCTGAACCGCGATCACGTGATCTGCCACCTGGATGATGGCGCTGACCTGTTCATGGAACTGACCGTGAACACCGGCAAGGGCTATGTCTCTGCCGACAAGAACAAGCCAGAAGACGCACCAATCGGTCTGATCCCGATCGATGCGATCTACTCGCCCGTGAAAAAGGTCTCTTATGACGTTCAGCCCACCCGTGAGGGCCAGGTGCTGGATTATGATAAGCTGACTTTGAAGATCGAAACCGATGGGTCCGTGACCCCTGATGATGCGCTGGCCTATGCTGCGCGCATCCTGCAGGATCAGCTGTCTATCTTCGTCAACTTCGAAGAGCCCGAGTCGGCAAACCGTCAGGACGAAGACGATGGTCTCGAGTTCAACCCGCTTTTGCTCAAGAAAGTGGACGAACTGGAGCTGTCTGTCCGGTCGGCAAACTGCCTGAAGAACGACAACATTGTCTACATCGGCGATCTGATCCAGAAGACCGAAGCAGAAATGCTGCGCACGCCAAACTTTGGCCGCAAGTCGCTCAACGAGATCAAGGAAGTGCTTTCGGGCATGGGTCTGCATCTCGGCATGGACGTCGAGGACTGGCCACCGGACAACATCGAAGATCTGGCCAAGAAGTTCGAAGACACATTCTAAGAATTTTCAGGTCACCAGAATTTAGGGGCAGGCTGCGGTCTGCCCTTAAACAATGCCCGCGCTGGCGGGGAAAAGATGGGCACATGCCCCAAGGAGAGCAGCTGACACGCATCGGCTGACAGACAAAGTAAAAACGTCAAAGAAGGAATTTAGTAATGCGTCACGCACGTGGTTATCGCCGCCTCAACCGTACTCATGAGCACCGTAAAGCCCTGTTTTGCAACATGGCCGGCTCGCTGATCGAGCACGAGCAGATTAAAACAACTTTGCCAAAGGCAAAAGAATTGCGCCCGATCATCGAAAAGATGATCACTCTGGCGAAACGTGGCGATCTGCACGCCCGTCGTCAGGCCAACGCGCGCCTGAAAGAAGACCAGTATGTCGCCAAACTTTTTGACATCCTGGGCCCCCGCTATGCGGACCGTCAGGGCGGCTATGTTCGCATCCTGAAGGCCGGCTTCCGCTACGGCGACATGGCGCCCATGGCAATCATCGAATTCGTCGACCGCGACGTTTCGGCCAAAGGCGCTGCCGACAAGGCACGTCTTGCTGCTGAAACAGGCGCTGACGAAGAATAAGATCAAAAGCCCATCCGGGTTTTAGAGTTTCGCCCCCGTCTGGTTTCCAGGCGGGGGTTTTCTTTTGCGCGGTGGTTATCTGTTGCCGGTGAAGTCGCGCGATGCAGGCGCGCTTTGCGCGCAGCGCTTGCAATCTCTGCCCCGGCTCCGCATATCCTGATGACACCCAATTCTCGGAGATGTCATGATCCGCGCAGTTCTTTTTGCTCCTCTTGTTTTTGCTCTGTCGCTTGTTCAGGCGCCGGACGCTCTGGCTGAAACCCGTGTTCCCCAGTCCCAGACGGAAATTTCGCTGGGCTTTGCTCCCTTGGTAAAGCAGGCAGCTCCGGCTGTGGTGAATATCTATGCCAAGATCGTCACCCAGACGCAGCAACGCTCTCCCTTTATGAATGATCCGTTCTTTGATGATTTCTTTCGGGGGCTGAGTACGCCGCGCCCTCGGGTGGAGAACTCGCTTGGATCGGGCGTGATCCTGTCTGAGGATGGTATGGTTGTGTCCAATTTTCACGTAGTGGGCATGGCGACAGATATACGGGTGGTGACAACGGACCGGCGGGAATACGCAGCCCGGGTCGTTCTGGCCGACCAGGCCAGCGATTTGGCTATTTTGCAATTAGAGGGTGCCAGCGCGCTGCCCTACCTTGACCTGCGCGACAGCGATCAGGTTGAGGTAGGAGAGCTGGCTCTGGCCATCGGCAACCCCTTTGGCGTTGGCCAAACCGTCAGCAGCGGCATCGTGTCCGGGCTGGCGCGGTCCGGCACGGCCACGGGTGAGGGGTTTGGCTATTACATTCAGACCGATGCACCGATCAATCCGGGTAATTCCGGCGGCGCGCTGATCGACGTCAATGGCGATCTGATCGGCATCAATACCCGTATTCTCAGCCGCTCTGGTGGCTCCAACGGCATCGGTTTTGCAATCCCTGCCAATCTGGTACGTGAATTCGTCCACCAGGCCGAGGCCGGAGCCGAAGGGTTTCAGCGTCCCTGGGCGGGTATGACCGGGCAACCGGTCGATGCCGATTTGGCCGCGTCACTGGGAATGGAAATCCCCGAGGGCATGGTGATTAGTGAACTGCATCCCAAAAGCCCGTTTGCACTTGCGGGCTTTGAAGTGGGCGACGTGATAACGGAGGTCGACGGCCAGGTGGTGAACTCTCCCTCTGAGATGGTGTTCCGTATGTCTGTTGCCGGCCTTGGCGACACGTCTCAGGTGGTGCGCCTGCGGGGAGAAGACCGCGAGACCCTGTCGGTCGAAATGTTCATTGCTCCGAATGACCCGCCAGCGCGGTCCCTGGTGTTGAATGAGAACAGTGCGCTGCCGGGGCTTACGGTGGGCTTAATCAATCCTGTGGCCATTGTGCGCCTGCAGTTGCCGCTGTCGGCCACGGGCGTGGCCGTTCTGGATCCCGGTCCCTTTGCGGGGCGGGCGGGTGTCAAAGCCGGCGATATTCTGTTGGCGATCAACGGCGATGAGGTTGAGGCCGCCCAAGATGTGCCGCGCCTTCTTGAGGAGGCGGGGCGTCGCTTGCAGCTGGATCTGAACCGTCGCGGCCAGCGGGTCAGCCTGCGGATGCGGCGCTAACCCATGGCGGATCTTTTTGACAGTGACGCCGACCCAGAGCCCGTAGCCGCGGGCGCAGAACGCAACCGGCCCATGGCGGATCGTTTGCGGCCAAAGGCGCTGTCAGAGGTGATTGGGCAGCAGCAGGTCTTGGGCGATGAGTCGCCTCTGGGGGTTATGCTCTCGTCAGGCTCTCTGTCGTCCTTGGTGTTTTGGGGCCCGCCTGGCGTCGGCAAAACCACAATTGCGCGGCTGCTGGCGCGGGAAACCGATCTGCATTTTGTCCAGATCTCTGCGATTTTCACCGGCATTGCCGACCTGCGCAAGGTCTTTGAGGCCGCCAAAATTCGGCGGCAGAATGGCCAGGGGACGCTGTTGTTTGTTGATGAAATCCACCGCTTCAACAAGGCGCAGCAGGATGGCTTTTTGCCCCATATGGAAGATGGCACCATACTGTTGGTTGGGGCCACCACCGAAAACCCTTCTTTTGAGCTAAACGCGGCGGTGCTGTCGCGGGCGCAGGTGCTGGTGCTGGAACGCCTGTCTCTTGCGGATCTTGAGCGCCTGACCCAGCGCGCCGAACAGGATCTGGGCCGCGCGCTGCCTCTTACGGCAGAGGCGCGCGATGCACTGCAGGAAATGGCGGATGGCGATGGCCGCGCCCTTTTGAACCTGATCGAACAGGTCGCTGCCTGGCGGGTTTCGTCTCCTTTGGGGCGCGAAGCCCTTGCAACGCGGCTGATGCGGCGGGCCACCAAATACGACAAATCCGGCGACGAGCACTACAATCTGATTTCGGCCCTACATAAATCTATTCGCGGCTCTGACCCGGATGCAGCCCTGTACTGGCTGGGCCGGATGCTGGAGGGCGGTGAGGATCCGCGGTATCTGGCCCGGCGGCTGACCATGATGGCAACCGAAGACATCGGCCTTGCGGACCCGCAGGCGAACACTGTCTGCCTGAATGCCTGGAACACCTATGAGCGGCTCGGCAGCCCCGAAGGTGAGCTGGCCCTGGCCAATGCCGCCGTTTATCTGGCGTTGGCGCCGAAATCGAACGCGGTCTACGTCGGCATTAAGGCGGCGCGGCGTCTGGCCAAAGAGACCGGCTCTGCACCTCCGCCCAAGCATATCATGAATGCACCGACCAAGCTGATGGCCGAGCAGGGCTATGGCGATGGCTATGCCTATGACCACGACGCTGAAGACGGATTTTCGGGCCAGAACTACTTCCCGGACGGGGTGCGCCGGCCGGTGCTCTACCAGCCCGTGGAACGCGGGTTTGAGCGCGAATTAAAACGCCGCAGTGAGTATTTTGCCAAGCTCAGATTGCAGCGCAACACATAGCCCCCCGTTGCAGCACAACACTTATCTCTGGCTTTTGACCTCTCAACAAGGAGCTGGGCAGAAGTGGTGCATGCATCCACTGGGCGCATGGCGGCTAAAACTTGACATCCGGCCCCGCGCGCGCCACAGACCCTTGATGATTTCAACTGTATCTCTGGTCGCCCTTGGCGGCGCTTTTGGGGCGGCATTGCGATATCTGGCCGGACTGGGGGTGACCCGCCTGCTGGGACATCAGGAATTCCCGCTCGCTATCATCACCGTGAACGTGATTGGCTCCTTTGTGATGGGAGTCTTTGTGGTGACGGCGGCGCAAAAAGGGCTGACTCATCTCAGCCCGTTTGTGATGACCGGGCTGCTGGGCGGCTTTACCACTTTTTCGGCGTTCTCGCTGGAAAGTGCCAATATGATCGAGCGTGGCGCCTTTGGGCAGGCCGCGCTTTATGTTTTTCTCTCTGTTGGCCTGTCGGTCGGTGGATTGTTTTTGGGCCTGATGGCCGCAAGAGGAGTGTTCGCATGAGTGGCGTACAGATGATCACCGTTACCGACGAGGATGATGACCAGCGGATTGACCGCTGGCTGCGCCGTCTGTTCCCCCATGTCAGCCAGAGCAGCATCGAAAAGATGTGCCGCAAGGGCGAGTTGCGTCTGGATGGCGGTCGCGTCAAAGCCAAGGCGCGGGTCTCGGCTGGCCAGACCGTGCGGGTGCCACCGCTGCCAAGCGCGGATAACAAGCCACCGCCCCCGGCGTTCCGCCGCATTTCGGATGCCGATACCAAGATGATCATGAGTTGTGTCATCTACCGCGATGACGATGTTATTGTGCTGAACAAACCTGCGGGCCTTGCGGTGCAGGGCGGCAGCGGCACGACGCGGCACGTGGATGGTCTCTCGGATGCCTTGCGGTTTGATTCCGATGAAAAGCCCCGCCTGGTGCACCGTCTGGACAAGGATACCTCGGGTATTCTGGTCCTGGCGCGCACCCGCCTGGCAGCCAAGGCGCTGACGGCAGCCTTCCGTCACCGCAGCACCCGCAAGATTTACTGGGCGCTGGTGGCCGGGGTTCCCACGCCCTACCTGGGAGAGATCAAGGCCGGTCTGGTCAAGGCCTCGGGCCATGGCAGCAGCGGTGAGGGCGAAAAAATGATCGCCGTGCACCCTACAGAGATCGACAAAACGCCCGGTGCCAAGCGGGCGCATACCTATTACGCCACCCTGTACCGGGTCGCCAGTCGTGCCTCCTGGGTGGCGATGGAGCCAGTCACGGGCCGGACCCACCAGCTGAGAGCGCATATGGCCGAAATTGGCCATCCTATTATTGGCGATGGGAAATATGGCGGCTCTGGTCAGGAAAACCTCGGCGATGGCTGGGGCGCGCAGCTTGGCGGTATGGTGAGCAAGAAGCTGCATCTGCACGCCCGTCGCATGGTGTTTGAGCACCCGACCACCAAAAAAGACATCGTGGTGACGGCAGAGCTGCCAGACCACATGAAAGAGACCTGGGACAACTTTGGCTGGGCCGAAGATCTGGCTGCAGATGATCCATTTGAGGGTCTGATGTGAGCGCGCCTCTGCGGCTGATTCTGTTTGATGTGGATGGCACTCTGGCGGATAGCCAGAATGCTATCGCAGCCGCGATGACCTGCGCCTTTGACGGTGTGGGTTTGCCTGTGCCTGCGCATTCCGAGATCATTGCGATCGTCGGGCTGTCTCTGCCGCTGGCAATGGCCGAACTGGCGCCTGCGGCAGACGCGCAGACGCAGGCGCAGCTGGTTGCGGGCTACAAGAGCGCCTATATGGACAAGCGGCTCAAGGCGGGCGCAGGTCACTCGCCGCTGTTTCCGGGAGCTGTCGAGACTCTGACACGGCTGAACGCGGTGCCCGAGTATCTTTTGGGCGTGGCGACCGGAAAATCGCAACGGGGTCTGGATGCTTTGATCGCATCACACGGGCTCGACTGTTTTGTGACCCGCCAGGTGGCGGATCATCACCCCTCAAAGCCCCATCCCTCTATGGTGCTGACGGCGCTGTCCGAGACCGGCGTCGCGCCTGCGGATGCCGTGATGATTGGCGACACAAGTTTTGACATTGATATGGGGCGCGCGGCCGGTGTCCGGACCATCGCAGTGGATTGGGGCTATCACCCCGCAGCCAGCCTTGGTGCGGACCATATTATCAGCAGTTTTGCCCAGCTGGAGCCGCTGCTGCAGGAGATCTGGAAGGTTTGAGACATGAGTAACTGGAAGCAGAAGCGGTTTTGGAAAGCAGCCACCACCAGTGAAACGCCTGATGGATTTACGGTGCAGCTGGATGGCCGTCTGGTGAAGACCCCGGCGAAGGCGCCGCTCATTGTGCCAACCCTTGCCATGGCCGATGCCATAGCATTTGAATGGGATGCGCAGCACGATGCGATCAATCCCGAGACCATGCCCTTTACCCGCTCTGCCAATGCCGCCATCGACAAGGTGGCGAATCAGCATGCCGAAGTCGCGGAAATGCTGGCTGATTACGGCGATTCGGATCTTTTGTGCTATCGCGCCGACGCACCTCAGGAATTGGTGGTGCGCCAGGCCTCTGAATGGGATCCGGTCCTGGATTGGGCCGAGCAGACCTTAGGGGCCCGGCTGCACCCGCGCAGAGGGCTGTCGCATCAAGCGCAGGATCAGGCAGCGCTGCTGCAGCTGCGCCAGGCTGTGCACGACCTGAGCAATTATCAACTTGCGGCCTTTCATGACCTGGTGTCGATGTCCGGATCACTGGTTTTGGGCTTTGCTGCCGCCCATAACTGGCGGGACGCGGATGATATCTGGCGCATTTCGCGTTTGGACGAAAGCTGGCAAGAAGAGCATTGGGGCGTCGATGATGAGGCGCGTGAAACGGCTGAGTTGAAGCGCCGGGCCTTTTTGCATGCAAAAAGTTTCTACGACTTTTCTTGAGAAGACAGCAAATTGCTCGACTGATCCGCATTGGGACATTTTGTGTCGAATAGCAGAAAGTACGCTATCCGGACATCGAATTTGATGATGACGCACTTGACGTTTGTTGATGAATGCGCCCAAACTCCCTTACGATTTGGGGTTCTGCCCTGTTTCAAACGATCTCCGGCGGCACGTTCGTCGGCCAAAAAACCACCGCAATAGGTGGAACATCAGGAAGAGGTAAATATGAAAAATACCGTAATTTTGGGCGCGCTCACCATTGCCGGTCTGTCAGCTGGTGTAGCTGCTGCTGGTACTCTGGACGACGTGAAGGCCCGCGGCAAACTGAACTGCGGCGTCACCACCGGTCTGGTTGGTTTTGCAGCTCCGAATGCGAATGGGGAATGGGAAGGCTTTGACGTTGCCGTCTGTCGCGCTGTTGCTGCGGCTGTACTGGGCGACTCGACCGCTGTTGAATTTGTGCCAACAACCGGCAAGACCCGCTTTACCGCGCTGGCCTCTGGCGAAATCGACGTGCTGGCCCGTAACACCACCTGGACCTTCTCGCGCGATGTCGACCTGAAGTTTGAATTCACCGGCGTCAACTACTACGATGGTCAGGGCTTCATGGTTCCCAAAGAGCTGGGTGTATCCTCGGCCAAAGAACTTGATGGCGCGACTGTCTGCATTCAGACCGGCACCACCACCGAGCTGAACCTGGCGGATTTCTTCCGTTCCAACAACATCTCCTATGAGCCGGTTCCAATCGAGACCAATGCCGAAGCGCAGCAGCAGTACCTTTCAGGTGCCTGCGACGTCTACACCACAGACGCCTCCGGTCTTGCGGCGACCCGTGCCACATTTGATGCGCCAAACGATCACGTTCTGCTGCCAGAAATCATCTCCAAAGAGCCTCTGGGCCCGCTGGTTCGCCACGGCGACCACGAGTGGGGCGACGTTGTTCGCTGGACTTTGAACGCGCTGATTGCGGCTGAAGAGCTGGGTGTTACTTCGGCCAATCTCGCTGAGATGACTGCCGGCACCAACAACCCTGAAATCAACCGTCTCCTGGGCACCGAAGGTACCCTGGGTGAGATGCTTGGTCTCTCCGCTGACTGGGGCAAAAACGCTATTGCCGCAAGCGGTAACTACGGTGAAGTCTTTGCCAAAAACATCGGCGAAGATACCCCCATCGGTCTGGCGCGCGGTCTGAACGCGCAGTGGACTGAAGGCGGCCTGCTGTACTCGCCTCCGTTCCGCTAGGAGCTTTGGCGGAAAAGGGCGCAGGTAGATCCTGCGCCCTTTTTCCTTCCTGACTATCCAATCTAACACGCTTGAGATTCGACGCGAGCAAGGACCCAACCCTGCCGATCAGTCGATCTGTAAGCGACGGGGATCTCACATTCATGTCAACTCTCACTGACCTTCCAAAGGAACAGTTCCGGTTGTCTATGTTGGTCAACGATACACGCTATCGTTCGTTGACCTTCCAGGCAATTGCGGCACTCGTCCTGGCCTTGGCCATTTGGTATCTGGGGAACAATCTTCTGCAGAACCTCCGCGCTGCGGGCCTAAATATCTCATATGATTTTCTGGGCAATTCGGCGGGCTACGATATCAACCAGCGCCTGATCGAATATGACAACCAGGATAGCCACGGGCGCGCTGCGCTTGTTGGTATTTTCAACACCCTGCTGGTCGCCTTTCTGGCCTGTATCACGGCTACCATCTTTGGTGTGGTCGCGGGGGTTCTGCGCCTGTCGAACAACTGGCTCGTCTCCAAGCTGATGGCCGTTTATGTTGAGATCTTTCGCAACATTCCGGTGCTGATCTGGATCATCATCATTTTCACCATCATGACAGCTGTGATGCCGGGCGCGAAGTCCTATCTGGGTGAGACCCCAGAGCGCGAGCTGATGTTTGGTTACTTCGCCTTCACCAACAGGGGCATATATGCGCCTGCACCGGTGTGGAATGAAGGCTCGATGATTGTCGTCGCTGTTTTCGTTCTCTCGATTGTTGCGATGTTCGCCTATCGTCGCTATGCGAAGAAATTGCTGTTTGATACCGGTAAGTTGTTGCCGATGGGCTGGCCAAGCCTGGCAATCCTCATTTTGCCCACGGTGATCATCTTCTTCCTTCTCGGGCAACCAATTGGCCTGGATGCACCAGATCCGCTTGCCAACAGGTTCAACCTGCGCGGCGGTATTCAAATCGGCGCGCCTTTGATTGCGCTGTGGTTTGCTCTGTCGATCTATACCGGTGCCTTTATCGCTGAAAACGTGCGTGCGGGTATTCAGGCGATCTCCAAAGGCCAGTCCGAAGCCGCCGCCGCGTTGGGGTTGCGTCCAGGGCGGATCATGAACCTTGTGATCCTGCCGCAGGCGTTGCGGGTGATCATTCCACCGCTGATCTCCAACTTCCTCAACATCACCAAGAACTCTTCGCTGGCGATTGCCGTTGGCTATGCTGACATCACCGCGACGCTGGGTGGGATCACCCTGAACCAGACCGGCCGCGCGATCGAATGCGTTTTGCTGCTTATGCTGTTCTATCTTACCGCGTCCTTGATCATCTCGATGGTGATGAACCTCTATAACTCCTCCGTGAAGCTGAAGGAGCGCTGAGCCATGAGTGACAACAAACCCCACTCGGTTGCCTTTGTTGCAGAAGGCCTCATCCCGGAATCGCCGCCCCCGGCGCGCGAAACCGGTGCCTATAAATGGGTGCGCGAGAATCTGTTCTCAAGCATTCCGAACTCGATCCTGACATTGGCAGCGATTGCACTGCTCTATTCGTTTTTGAGCAATGTCCTGCCCTGGCTGTTTAACGGTATCTGGACGACCTCGTCGCTGTCCGAATGCCGTGAAATCCTCGATGGTAAGGTCGGCGCCTGTTTCTCGGTTCTGACCGAGCGCTGGCATCAGCTTCTTTATGGTTTCAAATACCCGACTGATCAGTACTGGCGTCCCAATCTTGCACTGGTACTGTTGCTGATCGCGCTGGCTCCGGTGCTGTTCTTTGACCTGCCACGCAAGCTGCTGGCCTTTACCGCTGTGTATCCCTTCCTGGCCTTTTGGCTTATCTGGGGTGGCTCTATTCTGGTGCCGCTGGTGGCGCTGATTGGCTTTGGGGCCGCAGGGTATGTGTTCCAGACCCTTGGTAAGGGAAGCTTTGCCGCAGGGTTCTTTGGGGCCATCGCAGCAGCCTTTGTCGTTTGGTATCTGGGCGGCCTGCTGATCCCTGAAGCGGCGTCAGAGAATGCTATGCTGGAAGCTGTGCCAAGCCGTGATCTGGGTGGCT
The DNA here is from genome assembly GCA_034111985.1 of Pseudophaeobacter sp. Taxonomy (GTDB): domain Bacteria; phylum Pseudomonadota; class Alphaproteobacteria; order Rhodobacterales; family Rhodobacteraceae; genus Pseudophaeobacter. The sequence goes on along the minus strand of JAWUWF010000093.1, from coordinate 14,411 downwards.
TTATGCTGAACATGATGCTTGGTGTAACCTGCGTGTCGCTGTCGGTGCCTCTGGGCATTGCCCTCGCACTGGGGCGCCAATCGAGCATGCCTCTGATCAAGTGGATGTGTGTGGTCTTCATCGAGTTCATCCGCGGCGTGCCGCTGATTACACTGCTCTTTGTTGCCTCTGTGATGCTGTCCTACTTCTTCCCACCTGATGCGACCGTGGATTTGTTTCTGCGCGTGGTTATCATGATTACCCTGTTTTCGGCGGCTTACATCGCTGAGGTGATCCGTGGTGGACTGGCAGCGCTGCCGACGGGGCAGTATGAGGCTGCAGACAGTCTGGGACTGGACTACCCGCAGGCCATGCGTCTGATCATTTTGCCGCAGGCTTTGAAGATTTCAATTCCGGGCATCGTGAACGTGGCTGTTGGCCTGTTCAAGGATACCACGCTGGTCTCTGTCATCTCGATGTTCGATCTGGTGGGTATGATCCGGGGTCCCATCCTCGCCTCCACCGAATGGAACGGGGTGTACTGGGAGCTGCTTGGTTTTGCGGCATTCTTGTTCTTCATCGTCTGCTACGGCATCTCTCAATATTCTCAGTGGCTTGAGCGTCGTCTTGCCACTGGTCATCGATAAGGAGGCCGGACAATGGCTGACACTTCTCAAATGCATATCACTGACGAAATCGCCATCAGCATTGACAATATGAACAAATGGTATGGGTCGTTTCACGTGCTGCGTGACATCAACCTGACCGTCAATCAGGGCGAACGGATCGTGATCTGTGGGCCTTCGGGGTCAGGAAAGTCGACCTTGATCCGCTGTATCAATGCTCTGGAAGAGCATCAGCAGGGATCGATTGTCGTGGATGGAACAGTTCTGTCCAACGACCTGAAGAACATCGACAAGATCCGCTCCGAGGTTGGCATGTGCTTTCAGCACTTTAACCTGTTCCCACATCTGACCATTCTGGAAAACTGCACGCTGGCGCCGATCTGGGTTCGTAAGACCCCAAAGAAAGAAGCCGAAGAGCGTGCAATGCATTTCCTGGAAAAGGTAAAGATCCCGGAGCAGGCTGATAAGTACCCCGGCCAGCTTTCGGGTGGTCAGCAACAGCGTGTGGCGATTGCCCGCTCGCTGTGCATGATGCCCCGGATCATGTTGTTTGATGAACCGACCTCGGCGCTTGACCCAGAGATGATCAAAGAGGTGCTCGACACCATGATCGAACTGGCGGAAGAGGGCATGACCATGCTTTGCGTGACCCACGAGATGGGCTTTGCCCGTCAGGTGGCGAACCGGGTGATCTTTATGGATGCAGGCCAGATCGTTGAACAGAACGAGCCGGAAGAGTTCTTCAATAATCCACAGAGCGAACGCACCCAGTTGTTCCTGAGCCAGATCCTCGGTCACTGATCAGCTGGATTGGGCCTGATTGAGCCTGATTGAGCCTGAAACACATGACGGCCCCGTGGCGTTCCACGGGGCCGTTTTTTGTGGGGACTTGATGCCCGTTAGAGGCGGTAGCGGCCAAGGCTGCAGCGGGCCTCAGGCCTCCGCTTCCTCTCCCAAGAGCTCGCGGGGGACGACGAAATCAACCACCCGGCCAGAACTCCAGCTGAGGTCAGCCCAGCTGTCGATATCAAAGCGCGCCACCAGTGTGGCCCCGGTGGGATAGTCATCAAAGCGAATGTGGTCCGGCGGGTCTTTGACGATGGCATGGGCAAAGGCGGCAATGCCAGGGTTGTGACTGACCACCAGCACCCGGTTCATTTCGGCTTCTCGCAGGGCCTGAAAGATGACGTCGGAACTGGCGTGATACAGCCGCTCAATAAAGGCCGTGGGCACATCAAGTTGCATCAGCGCCTGAGTTTCCCGTGTGCGCTGCGCCGAAGAGCAGAGGATCTGGTCGGGGCAATGATCGTTCTCGCGAAGCCACTCGCCAAGGGCGATTGCGGATCTGCGACCGCGTTTGTTCAAGGGTCGGGAATGATCGCTGGGCGATTTTGTGTCCCAGGCGGATTTGGCATGTCGGGTCAGAATCAGGGTGCGGGTCATGATCGGTGAAAATACCTCATATGATGGGCGTTTTGTTCAAAATATCGTCCAGCCCCCAGGCTGAGGGGACAGGCGCGCCGAGCGAGGCATCCCTGTGTCATACAGGGCTCTCCGGCCGGGGTATCAAGGTGATGGTGACAGGCTGCCAAATCATAGGGGCCTCCGTCAACCAAGGCGTGCGCCGGGCATGTGTTCAGACACGGCTTGGCTGCACAGGTCGTGCAGGGGGAGTGTGCCAAAGGCAAGGGGGGTATGTCAAAGCATTGATCGAAGTGGAGCGCTCCGCGGTAGGAAATCATCATGCCAACCTCATCATGCACCATCATCTGTGACGGGGATGTGAAGGCGCGCCCCGAGGCCAGGGCCCAATTGACAAACGGCGCATGGGGTGGTTCGCTAAAGGGGAAATAGGCTGTTGCTTCCAGCGATGTTGCAAGGGCGCCGATGACACGGCTGGACCACCGGTCAATCGGGTCTGGTTGGCTGTCGTGACATTCAGGTGCTTGGGTGAACTGCGGCCAGAACGCCTTGCCTGTGCCCAACAGGATCAAGGTGCCATGAGAAAGCAGCTGCACAGGCTGACGCATCGGCTGATATCCAGGCTGACATGTAGGCTGCACCGCGCCATGGATCTGCAATCCCTGCGCCTGCACTGTACTTTCGAGCTGCGGATAGCTCACAGGGCTCTGACGGGTGTTTTGAGTGGGGCGATTGTCCTGGGGCATCTGGGATCCCTGCAAGTGGCCTGTACAGGGATCCTATCAGGAGCTTGGTCTGCCAAGCCCATAAAAACGGCACAGTTCGACTAAATTGCGCGGCTTAACTGCCTGCCCTCGCGGATTTTGCGAAGGGGCGGCGAGACGCAGGCCGATCCTTGGCGGGGGTCACGCGCGGATCATTGAGCCTGCACCGTGATCGGTAAACAGTTCCAGTAAGACGGCATTGCGCACCCGGCCATCGACGATGGTACAGGCGCGTACCCCTGATCGTACGGCCGCCAGAGCGGTCTCGGTCTTGGGGATCATACCACCGGCAATGACGCCCTCTTCGGTCAGTCGCTCGACATCGGCAGCCTTCAGCTCGGTGACCACTTCACCGGTCGCATCCTTGACGCCGGAGACATCGGTCAGCAGCAGCAAGCGGTCGGCGTTGAGCGCGGTGGCGATGGCGCCTGCAGCGGTGTCGCCATTGATATTGAAGGTCTCGCCCGCACGGCCGGCACCAATCGGGGCAATCACCGGAATGATGTGTTTTTCAAACAGATCATGCAGCACCTGCGGGTTCATCTCGCTCGGCGCGCCAACAAAACCAAGAGCGGCATTGGCCTGATCGCAGATGATCAGATTGTCATCTTTGCCCGACAGTCCCACAGCGCGGCCACCCTGGCCGTTGATCGCCTGCACGATACGTTTGTTGACCACCCCCGAGAGCACCATTTCCACCACTTCCATGGTGGCGTGATCGGTCACCCGTTTGCCATCGACAAATTCCGACTTGATCTGCAGCTTGTCCAGCATGGCGTTGATCATCGGGCCGCCACCATGGACGATCACCGGGTTGACCCCGACCTGGCGCATCAGAACGATGTCGCGGGCAAAGGTTTCCATCGCCTCGTCGCTGCCCATGGCATGGCCACCCAGCTTGATGACAACAATGGCCCCATCATAGCGCTGCAGGTAGGGCAGCGCACTCGACAGGGTTTCGGCTGTGGCAATCCAATCGCGGTTCATATCTTGCTTCTTCATGGCTCTGGGTCCCTTTGGCACTTGGTGTTACGCGTTTGCGGCAGTGCTGCCAAGGGGCACATACTGATTGCAGCTGTGTCTGGCGCTGATAGTGTCGCCACAGACCTCATAAATGCCACAGACTTCATAAATGCCACAGACCTCATACATGATGGACAGCCACGCCATGCGTCAAAAGACTCTGCTTCTGACTGGGGCCAGCCGAGGCATCGGCCATGCCACTGTGCGCCGCTTCAACGCCGAAGGCTGGCGGGTGATCACCTGCTCGCGGCAACCTTTCCCCGAAGAGTGCCCCTGGGGCGGCGGCGGCGAGGATCATGTGCAGTTGGATCTGTCAGATCCCAGCGACACTATCAATGCGGTTGGCATCATCCAGGAACGGCTGGGGGGCAAACTGGATGCGCTGGTCAACAATGCCGGTATCTCTCCAAAGGGGCCTGAGGGAGAGCGGTTGAGCACGCTGGACACCGATCTGATGACCTGGGGCAAGGTGTTCCACGTCAACTTCTTTTCCACGGTCGTCTTGGCGCGGGGGCTGAAAGACGAGCTGGCCGCCGCCAAGGGCTCAGTGGTCAATGTGACCTCGATTGCAGGCAGCCGGGTGCATCCCTTTGCCGGGGCCGCCTATGCCACCTCAAAGGCTGCTCTGGCCGCGCTTACGCGCGAGATGGCGCATGACTTTGGCCCCCTGGGCGTGCGGGTCAACGCGATCGCACCGGGAGAGGTGGAAACCGCGATTCTGTCGCCAGGCACGGATAAGATCGTGGAAAAACTGCCGATGCAGCGCCTGGGGCAGCCCGAAGAAGTTGCGGCGGCAATCTACTTTCTGTGCTCGCAGGAAAGCTCTTACATCTCGGGGACCGAGATCGAAGTGAATGGCGCCCAGCACGTCTGAGGCTTACACCACCAGAGGATATAGCTAGGCCCCGCAGAGTTCGCGCTCTGCGGGGCCTTTTGGTCAGCGGGGCCTATATATGGGGCGCAAAAGGCGCCGCCAACCTGAGGCTCCTCTCCCTTGGTGAACCGTGGGGGTGAGTGAAGAGCCAAACGCGTTGACTGTTGACGCGGTGTCTTGATGGGCGGCACGGACTCCCTGGGTGGTCCTCTGGTTGCTCCCCGAGCGGCGGCGGGCGGCAGACAGCAAGGGATAGCGCTACGCACAGTCTGAGTGTCTCCCCTGCGACTGTCTGCTGACGGCCATCGGGGATTTCAGATACCAAAACCGGGCCAGATCCCGTGTTTTGGGACGGCCTGCATCAAAGCATGCGAGTCTGAGTGTTCAGGAGAGGGCGGGCGGCCCGCGGGCATCATAGCGCCAGTGGAACCCGGCAGCGTGATGGGTAAAGCCCTCATGCGCCCAGCGGGCGCGCAGAGGTGTGGTGAGCTCCAGATCGATCTGTGTGGTCTGGAGCAGATCCACATGGGTAGAGAGAGCCGAAAAAGGGCAGCTGCGATCATCCATCTGGTCGGCCAGTGCGGGCAGCGGAGCCTCGTCACCAAGGTCGACCCAACGTTCCACAGCGCCTTCGGTGGTACAGATCACCAAGAGCACCTTACCGTCGCTGTTATGGGCTGGCATCCACCCCGCCGGGATCATCCCGGCGCAGGCGATTGCCAGCAGCATGACATATGACAGCAGGCGGCTGATCACCTATTCGAGACCGTTGATGATAGCGCGCAGCGTGGCGATGCCATCGCCCTTTTCCGAGGAGGTGAGCACGATCTCGGGATAGGCGGCTGGGTGACGGGCAAGGGCGGTGCGCACTTGCTCGATCACCTTCTCGCGGTCATTGGCCTTGACCTTATCGGCCTTGGTCATGACGCACTGAAACGTCACAGCAGAGCTGTCCAGCAGGCTCATGATCTCTTCGTCGACGTCCTTGACGCCATGGCGGCTGTCAATCAGCACAAAAGCCCGGCGCAGGGTCTGACGACCACTGAGGTAGCGCTTAAGAAGCTTTTGCCACTTTTCGACGATGGCCAGCGGCGCATTGGCGTAGCCATAGCCGGGAAGGTCGACGAGATAGAGCTCAGGGCCCTGGGTGAAAAAGTTGATCTCTTGCGTGCGGCCCGGCGTATTGGAGGCGCGCGCCAGACCTTTGGTGCCGGTGAGGGCATTGATCAGGCTGGATTTACCAACGTTGGAACGGCCGGCAAAGCAGACCTCCATGCGGTCTGCATCGGGCAGGCCGGACATGGCGACAACGCCTTTGACGAACAGGGATTCGCCGGCAAACAGCTTGCGGCCCTTTTCGGCGGAGATTTGGTCAGGCTCTTCGGCCAGAGAGAATGGGATCTGCATCACAGTACCTTTACGCTATCGCCAAGCTGAATGTCACCACCGGTCAGAACCTCAGCATAGACCGAAAAGTTCTGGTGACCCCAGTTTTCCTTCAGGGTCTTCAGTGTTTCGGCATCCCGCTCGCCGGTCTTGGGGTTTGCGGTGGTTGCGAGGCAACGCACCACGGGCTCGCGAATCAGAAAGACCGCACCGCCAATTTGAATCTTTTGACCCATCAGGTCATTTTCGACCCAGGGCTGGCCCAGATCGAACCAGATATTGCCGCGCCAGCGCAGCGGCGACAGATCATGACCGATGGCCTCCTCAACCGCGCGGTGCGACGACCAGTTGCACAGGGAGACCGAAGGGAATTTGGTGTCAGTCATACCGCGACCGGGCACGCGAATGATACGGGCCGAGGCGGCGCGGTTTGCCGGTGTCAGCGGCTTTTCCCAGTCGAGAAACCGCGACAGGTCCTCGGTGGCGTCGGGATCAAAGCTGAGATCGGGCTGATCAGGGTGGCTCAGCGTCAGCTGACCGCTTGCCTCGTCAAGCCGGGCATCAATCGCCATCAGCTTTGGCGCTTTGGAGCCACGGGTAAAGTTGGCGCAGGGGGCCCATTCGGATCCGTCCGCCTTTGAGGCTTCATGGGCAACAGCCCAGACACGATCGCCGGGCATTGTCTGCCCGGCGATCATTGTTACGTTGTCCAGTGCTTCGCGCCCATGGGATTTGAGCGGGTGGCGCCAGATGTTTGTAACTGTTTTGGTCAATTTCCATCCTCTTTAGACTTGCGCTTGACGCTGGCCTTGATGTTGCCAAAGACGTCCGGCTTGTAGCCATGGCTGCGCATGATCAGATACTGCTGGGTAAAGGTGATGGTGTTGTTGGCGATCCAGTAAACCACCAGACCAGAGGCAAAACCACCCAGCATGAACATGAAGACCCAAGGCATCCAGGCAAAGATCATCTGCTGGGTTGGATCGGTGGGGGCTGGGTTCAGCTTTTGCTGCAGCCACATCGAAATACCCAGAAGGATCGGCAAGATACCAATAAACACGGTGGCAAAGAGCGTACCCGCTTCGGGACCACTAAAGGGCAGCAGCCCAAAGAGGTTCATAAAGGAGGTCGGATCCGGCGCGCTGAGATCCTGGAAGGGACCAAAGAAGGCGGCGTGCCGCAGCTCGAGCGTGACAAAGATCACCTTGTAGAGCGAAAAGAAGATCGGGATCTGGATCAGAATCGGCAGACACCCGGCAGCGGGGTTCACTTTTTCCCGCTTATAAAGCTCCATGATCTCTTTTTGCTGCTTTTGTCGGTCATCACCTGCCCGCTCTTTCAGCTTCTCCATCTCCGGCTGCAGCTCTTTCATCTTAGCCATCGAGGCATAGGATTTATAAGCCAGCGGGAAGACGATGACCTTGATCAGCACGGTCAGGGCGATAATGGCCCAACCCATGTTGCCGATCAGAGCATTGAGCCAGTGCAGCACGGCAAACATTGGCTTGGTCAGGAAGAAGAACCAGCCCCAGTCGATGCTGTCGAGGAAGCCGGCAATGCCGCCCTGCTTTTCATAGGCCCGGATGGTTGCCCATTCCTTGGCACCGGAAAACAGCTGGGTGGTGACTTCTGAGGTCTCACCGGCGGCCAGGGTCATTGTCGGCAGCACAACATCCGTTTGATAGATATCGCGACGCTCGTCATATTTGGCGATCGAGCGGAAGGCCTGGCCCGGAGCCGGGATCAGGGTCGACATCCAGTAGTGATCGGTGAAACCGATCCAGCCATCAGCTGCGACCTGTTTGACCTGGGCGCGGGACCCGTCCCGTGGGTCGATTTCAAAATCGGCAACGTCGGAGTAATCCAACTCGGCCAGCTCGCCGTCGGCCATGCCAACAACGCCTTCATGCAGAATGAAGAAGTTCTTCAGGTCCGCAGGCTCGCCATGGCGGGCCAGGGTGCCATAGGGCGCCAGGGCCACGGTATCACCAGTGGCATTGCTGACCGACTGGGTGACCGAGAACATGTAGTTCTCATCCACCGCAACGATGCGTGTGAAGGTAAGGCCCTTGCCGTTGTCCCAAGTGAGCGTCACCGGGGACTGATCCGTCAGGGTCGCACCCTGTGGAGCCGTCCAGAGGGTATTTGCACCCGGCACGTCGTCAAAGGCAAGTCCGGCACCCGGAGCCCAGCCATAGAGCGCATAGTAGGCACCTGGCTGTCCAACCGGAGAAAGGAACTGGACGATCTCGGGATTATCGATGGTGACGCGATAGTCTTTCAGCGCCAGATCATCAATGCGACCGCCCTGCAGCGAGATGCTGCCTGACAGGCGGTCGGTTTCGATCATGAGCCGCGGTGCATCAGATGCACTGGTCTCTTCGGCCGACTGGCTGGCAACAGCTTCAGTCGCGCCGACGTTCGGGCTGCTGGCGGCATCGCCGACAGGCGCCGTGTCAGCCGCCAAAGCTTCCGGCGCAGGCGCGGACTCTGGGGGTGGGAAAAAGCTATACCACCCTAGAATCACCAGGAAGCTGAGTGCGGTCGCGAGAATAAGATTCTTGTTCTGGTCGTCCATTTGGGACTGCCACCTCGTGTAGGGAATGACAGGGTGGTTCAACAGAGGTGGACCCCAAAGGTCAAGTGGAATCGCGGAAATCCGGGGCAGCAATCTGCCCCGAGGGCAGAAAATCTCTGTTTAGCGGCTGTGGCGACCGATTTCCGGGGCCTCTTGCAGCTTTGCCTCATGGGCGGTGATCCAGTCCAGCGTCTGATCAAAGGGCATGGGGCGGCCAATGCCAAAGCCCTGGACGTGACCGCAGCCAAGCTGCGACAGCAGAGCGTGTTCGCCGACAGTTTCCACCCCTTCGGCCAGGGTTTCGAGATCCAGGCGTTCGGCCATGGTCAGGATCGCGGCAATCAGTTTTTGCTGTTCGGGATCGCGGTCGGCCCGCAGTACAAAGGAGCGGTCGATCTTGATCCGGGAGATGTTGAAGCGACGCACCGCAGAGATCGAGGCATGGCCGGTGCCAAAGTCATCCAGCTCGATATGGCAGCCCAACTCGCTGAGGGCGGCAATATTGCGGGTGACCACGTCATCGGGTTGATCCGTCATCACGGTTTCCAGAATCTCGACCGAAAGACGGGCCGGGGGCAGATTAAAGCGTTCCAGCTCCCATTTGATATTCTCGGCCAGATTGGGATTGCGCAGCTCCTGGGTGGCAAAGTTCACCCCAACGGCGGGGACCTTGACGCCAGCGGCATCCCAGGCGTTCAACGCGGTCAGCGAGTGGTACAGCATCACCTGGCTGAGACGTTCCATCAGGCCGGTCTCTTCGAGGACAGGCAGGAATTTTCCGGGCGGGATCAGGCCACGGACCGGGTGCATCCAACGGGCCAGAGCTTCAAAGCCCGAAACGCGGCCTGTGTCTGTGCAGATTTGTGGCTGGAACCAAGGCAGGATGTGACCCGCTTCCAGGGCTTCTGCCGCTTCTTCGCGCAGGCTGCCACGGGCTTTGCTGCGTTGGTGCATATCGGCAGAGAAGACCCGAATGCCGGAGGGGCCGTTCTGTTGGGCCTCATTCAGGGCAGCACTGGCGGCTGAGGACCAGTCGCTGGCCAGTTTCCCGGGGGCCCGGTTGTTGAGGCAAAACCCGATGGAGCAGGAGGTGTAGACGGTGGTGCCATCCAGCGAAATCGGCTCTTCCACGGCGGCCTGAATGCGGCCTGCCATCTGAACACAGGCTTCCAGGTCCAGTTGCAGGACAGGGGTGAGGCAGAGGGCGAATTTGCTGTCGCCAATACGGGCAACGGTGTCGCCATTGCGCAGAGTGCTGGCAATGCGCTCGCCACAGGTTTGAATGATTCTGTCGCCGGCATCCTGCCCTTCACGAGTGACGAGTTCTTTGAACTCATCAACCTCGATATAGTAGAGAGCTGAGCGCAGTTCGGTCTTGTTGCAGTCTTCTACGATGCGGCTCATTTCCAGCTCAAAGCCTTCGCGCAGCATCAGCCCGGTGACGCTGTCACGCGGCGTGAAGTTGCGGGCACTGGCAGAGAAGCCGCCAAAGGCTGCAAAGACCAGAGGGATACCCAAAGCAACCCACAGAAGGGCCGCCTCACCACCGATCCAAAAGGTCGCGAGGGTGAGAGCAGGTAGGAACGCAAGAATGGGGGGCGCTAACAGTGCCGGTGCCAATCTCGTCCGAATTCGGTAAAGCAGACCGGAATTCGTGTGTGTCATGTTCAGACCTTTCGCCTAAAGCAGGTATGCTTCAGTAGAATAGAGGGCTGTTCCTGACTCCGGAGTTAACGCAGATGGGGAATTTCGTCCAAATCGGAGGATTCCTCGGCGGTTTTGAGCGCAAGCCCCGCAAAATCAAACAATTTTGGGTCCAGCAGATGCGATGGACGTGCATTTGTCAGGGCACGGAACATCACCTGACGGCGTCCGGGGCTGTTGGTTTCCCACTGATCGAGGATTCGCTTTACCTGTTGCCGCTGTAAGCCATCCTGGCTGCCGCACAGATCGCAGGGAATGATCGGGTAATCCATTGCTTTTGCAAATTTTTCACAGTCTATTTCGGCCACATGCGCCAGCGGTCGATAGAGGAAAAGATCGCCTTCTTCGTTGACCAGCTTTGGCGGCATGGTGGCAAGGCGACCGCCGTGAAACAGATTCATAAAGAAGGTTTCAAGGATATCGTCCCGGTGATGTCCCAGTACCACGGCCGAACAGCCTTCTTCGCGGGCGATTCGGTAAAGGTTGCCGCGCCGCAGGCGGGAGCACAGGGCGCAAAAGGTGCGCCCCTCCGGAACCTTGTCCATGACAATGCTATAGGTGTCTTGATATTCGATGCGGTGGGGCACGCCCATCTTTTCCAGAAACTCGGGCAGCACCGTGGCGGGAAAGCCGGGTTGCCCCTGATCAAGATTGCAGGCCAAAAGATCCACGGGCAGCAACCCGCGCCACTTTAGTTCCTGCAGCACCGCAAGCAGGGTGTAGCTGTCCTTGCCACCTGACAGGCAGATCAGCCAGCGTGGTGTGCTGCCATCGGCGCGGCGCTCAACCATGCCATACTGCTCGATCGCTTCGCGCGTCTGCCGCACGATTCGTTTGCGCAGCTTTTTGAACTCGGTGGTCGAGGGAGCGCCGTTGAACAGCGGGTGGATTTCAGTTTTTTCATCATCAAGCATGGCGGCCCCTAGCCTTTGGCGCGGCATTTGCCAAGAAGAAAAGTCTCTACCCCAACCCCGGTCGCAGGCATTCGCGGCCACACTAGGGGCGCCCCTCAGTGCCTGTAGTCTTTTATTGGTCGCCTTTGGGGCGATTGTGTTGCGGGCTATCAGGAACCGGATCATAGCCATCGCCACCCCAGGGATGACAGCGCCCGATGCGTCGAACAGTGAGCCAGGCACCTTTGACAGCTCCATGCTTTTCAAAGGCTTCCAGAGAATAGGCAGAACAGGTGGGCTGGTAGCGGCAATTGAAACCTACCCAGGGGGAGAACAATAGCCGATAGGCGCGCACGGGGAGCGCCAGAAGATGTGCGAGCGGTGTCATGCTGTAAAGATAGGGCCAGATGGCAGGGTTAAAAAGATCATCCGTGGATCTTTTTAACCGCATAGGCCAGGTCTCGTTTCAGATCTTCAAAATTGCGCTGGTCGGTTTCTTTGGCGCGGCCAATCAACACATAGTCCCAGCCGCTGCGGCCGAGTTTAGGCAAAACCAGCCGGGCGGCTTCGCGCAGGCGGCGTTTGGCGCGGTTTCGGGCGACAGCATTACCGACTTTCTTGGAGCAGGTAAAACCCACTCGAACGCCCTCGGCCTCGTTGTCGGCGCGTTTGCGGCCCTGAACCATCATGCCTTTGGTTCCCTGGCGACGGGCGCGGGCTGCCGCCAGAAACTCGCGGCGCTTAGACAGCACCACCAGCGACGCTGACTTATTCCGGGTCTGTGATGGCTCTGCACTAACAGGCTCAGGACAAACGGGCACTGCGCAAACAGAAACCGCCGAAGGCGTATTCCCGTGGTCAGCAGAGCTGTCCTGAGGGGCCTTCGGCGGTTTCATATCTGTCAATCCTTGAAGCTGTGCGCTTATGCGCTCAGCTCCTTGCGACCGCGTGCGCGGCGTGCGTTGAGGATCTTGCGGCCTGCCTTGGTGGCCATACGCGCACGGAAGCCGTGGCGACGTTTACGAACCAGGTTCGAAGGCTGAAAGGTGCGTTTCATCGCTCCGGTCTCCAAATACTATCTGCGGGAAAAAGCGGAATCGCTCCCCTCGGGTCTATCTCGAAGCCCGGTCTTTAGAAGGGATTCTCCGCCAAGTCAAACCATGAGACCGGACTTTTGCTGGCTGGGTGCAACATTTCTGCCAAAAGCGGTCCTATTCGTCCGCTATGGGCCTTTGAATGTTGCAAAGCCGCGCGTAATGCGACGAATCCTCACAAAATGTGACTTATCAGATCAAGGCCACGTGATAAGCCCCCTCAAAGCCTCGCGGTGCGCGTTATTTCGGCGTAGCAAGCCAAAGCCAAGAGAATGATCAGCAAAGACCAGATGAGGCGCTGTTGCGGCGAGCCCAGATGGGCTGGGCCACGCAGGGCCGGACTGGGCCGCTACTGGGCCACTAACTTTGCCACAAGGGAGGCCAGAGAGATGAGTGATATGACAAAGACGCCAAAAGTCGGGATTGCCCGCCATCTTCCTCTGATTGCCGTGGTTGCGGTTGCGTTGATCGGGGCTGCGACCCTCAAGGATTACCTCAGCTTTGACACTCTGCGCGACAACCGCGAGGCGCTTTTGGCGTTCCGGGACCAAAACTATCTTGGCCTAGCGGCAATTTTTGCCAGCCTTTACATCCTGATCGTGGTTTTTTCGCTGCCGGGGGCTGCGGTGGCCTCGGTCACGGGGGGATTTCTCTTTGGTCTTGCCACAGGAGCGGCGCTGAATGTGGTCTCTGCCACCATCGGGGCCTGCGGAATTTTTCTGGCGGCGCGCTGGGGACTGGGGGAGATGCTGACGGCCAAGCTCGAATCGGCTGAGGGTCGTATTCAGATGCTCAAGAACGCGCTGCGCCAGAACGAGGTCGAGGTCCTGTTGCTGCTGCGCCTGGTGCCTGCGGTGCCGTTCTTTGTCGCCAATCTGCTGCCGGCCCTGGTCGGGGTGCGGTTTGGCAACTTTCTGTGGACGACGGCTGTGGGGATCATTCCTGGCGCGATTGTTTTTACCTGGATCGGTGTTGGCGTCGGCGAAGTGTTTGATCGCGGCGAAGATCCGGATCTGTCGCTGCTGTGGGAGCCACATGTGATCGGGCCGATTCTGGGGCTTTGTGTTCTGGCTGTGATGCCAATCATCGTCAAAACCCTGCGCCCAAAGACCTCTGCACCAGAGAAAACTGGCCCAAAGAAAGAGAGCTAAGCCATGACCGCTATTAAATGTGATCTGCTTGTTATTGGGGCCGGTTCGGGTGGTCTGTCCGTTGCGGCAGGCGCCAGCCAGATGGGCGCCTCTGTGGTGCTGCTTGAGGGCCACAAGATGGGCGGTGATTGCCTGAACTACGGCTGCGGGCCCTCCAAGGCGCTGCTGGCCAGTGCCAAGGTCGCCTATGGTCAGGCCCATAGCGCCGCCTTTGGGGTCGCGGATCAGCTGCCGCAGGTGGACTACGCAGCCGCCAAAACCCATGTGCAAAACACCATCGACAAAATCACGCCGATGGACAGCCAGGAGCGGTTCGAGGGCTTTGGCGTGCGGGTGATCCGTGAGTTCGGCAGCTTTGTCTCGCCAACCGAGGTGCAGGCGGGTGATCAGGTGATCACCGCGCGCCGGGTGGTGATTGCGACGGGGTCTTCGCCGCTGGTGCCGCCGGTGCCGGGATTGGACTCTGTGCCCTATGAGACCAACGAGACGCTTTTTGATCTGCGCGAGCGCCCGGAGCATTTGCTGATCATTGGCGGCGGCCCCATCGGTATGGAAATGGCGCAGGCGCATATCCGCCTTGGCTGCAAGGTCACGGTCATTGAGGGGGACAAAGCGCTGGGGCGTGACGATTCAGAGGCTGCCGCCGTGGTGCTTGCGGCGCTGCGCGGTGAGGGTGTCGAGATCGCTGAGGACGCGCTGGCCTCCGAGGTGAGCGGCGAGGCCGGAGCGATTACAGTGCAAACCAAAGATGGCCGCAGCTTTACCGGCTCGCATCGTTTGATGGCGGTGGGGCGCAAAAGCAACGTGGAGCGGCTGAACCTGGCGGCCGGCGGCATCGAGCCCAGCCGAAGCGGCATCAAGGTGGATGCCTCGTTGCGCACCAGTAATCGCAGGGTCTATGCCATTGGCGATGTCGC
>JAWUWF010000092.1:0-7040 GCA_034111985.1 Pseudophaeobacter sp. | reverse complement strand
GACCTATGCCGATGGCATTGGCTCGGCTGTGGCTGGTATCTTTGGCGGTCTGCCCAATACCTCGTTCAGCCAGAACGTTGGCCTGATTGCGATGACCGGCGTGATGAGCCGCCATGTGGTGACCATTGGCGCGTTGTTCCTGATCCTGTGCGGTCTGGTGCCCAAGGTGGGCGCGATCATTCGCACCATCCCGATTGAGGTGCTGGGTGGCGGTGTCATCGTGATGTTCGGTATGGTTGTAGCGGCCGGTATTTCGATGCTGTCGGATGTGAACTGGAACCGGCGCAATATGGTGATCTTTGCCATCGCACTTTCGGTTGGCCTAGGTCTGCAGCTAGAGCCTGGAGCGGTGCAGTACCTGCCAGACACGCTGAGAGTTCTAATGACCAGTGGGTTGTTGCCTGCGGCGTTGATTGCGATTGTTCTGAACCTGGTCCTGCCTGCAGAGCTGGCGGATGAGGCCACAGAAGAAGTCTCAGGTGGCATGGCTGGACACGGAGACGGAAGTCTTCCCGGCAAGTGATGCGCTAAATTCCGGGTTGAGGCGGGGCTCCCGCCCAATCCGGGACAATCAAAGATTGGCCCGGATCAGTTGGGCCCAGCGCCGCGCTTTGCGCGGCGCTGTCGGTTTCCTGGAAAGCTTTTGTGCATCTTGCTGGTATTTGCCCAGGCTGAGATGATGAGGTGTTGGTGCTTCGTGGCCACGCCGCGCGTCAGCGCGGCGCCGGGCCCCACGGGCGCCATGCAGCTGTGCTGCGGTGGCGACGGGCGGGAGGACCTGGCTTTGCTTTTGTCAGGCCTCGGCCATCAGCTGCGCGACGTCGAGCATGCGGGCTGAAAACCCCCATTCGTTGTCGTACCAGCCAAAGACCCGTACCTGTTGTGCCCCAACGAGACGGGTTTCTGGTGCTGCGATGACCAGAGATTCAGGACGTGCGCGCAGATCTGACGAGACCAGGGGCATCTCAGTCCAGCCCAAAACCTCAGCGGCTGAGACACCTGCCCTGAGGGCGGCAGTAAAGCCAGCCTCATCCATCGGGGTTTTAAGCCGCGCCACCAGGTCGACGGCAGAGACACTGGCGGTGGGCACCCGAACTGCGGCGCCACTTATCCGGCCTTTCAGATGCGGCAGCACCTCGTCAATCAGATGCGTGGCGGAGGTGGTGGTGGGCACCATCGACAGCGCCCCTGCGCGCGAGCGGGCAAAATCTCCACGCGGTGCATCCACCATGGGTTGCGAGTTGGTATAACAGTGAATGGTGGTCATGTGCGCGCTCTCGATGCCGCCAATCTCATCCAGAAGCTTGACCAGTGGTGCCAACCCATTGGTGGTGCACGACGCATTAGAGACAATCTGCGCCCCCCCCAGCTGGTCCTCATTGACGCCATAGACGATGGTTTTTTCTGCCGCCGGTGAAGGTCCCGAGATCAGCACTTTGGCCGCGCCTGCCTGCAGGCCGCGTTGCGCCACGTCAGAGCTGCGGGCAATGCCGGTGCAGTCCAACACCACATCCACCCCTGTCAGGTCGACGCGCGCAAGGTCCGCTTCGTGGCTCATAGGGAAACTGCGCCCCAGTACCGAGAGCATGCCGCCGCCCTGAGTCACCGGATGCGGGAAAGGGCCAAAGGTGCTGTCATACTGGAACAGATAGGCGCACATCTCCAGCGGCGCGATATCATTGATCCGCACGACTTCTATGCCTTCACCACGCACAGTGGTGAGAATCTGGCGCAGAATGGCGCGGCCAATGCGACCAAATCCATTGATGGCAATCTTCATGACAGCAGGTCTCCAGCGCTCCGGGCTTTTGCCAAACAGGCAGCACAGCGGAATCTGTTCAAGGGGCTATTTAAGGGGATGGGCAGGTGCAAAAGAGGACATGAGGCGCGCGCCAGTGTTATTATTGTGGGCAGATCAGCGTGGCGTAATAAGAGCCTGAAATGGTGCGGTAGATCGTATCGAGATTGGCGCTGCAGCCGGTGGCACCTTTGATGGCGCGGATGGCCTGTCGCACACTCAGGACTGCTGGCGGACGAAACGGCGCCATCTCACTATTTAGCCGGGTTGCGCGATAAAATCCGGGGGCCTCTTTTGCGGGTTCAACAACCCAGGCACGTCCCAAAATCGTGACCTGCTTTGGCTCTGCGGTCTCCAGAGCGGCGCTGGCCATTGGTAACGTTGCAAGCATCAGCGCGGCACAGAGGGCTGTGGCCCGATTTTTGATCCGTCTTTGGGGCTGATGTGCCGTCTGTGTCGTAGCCTGTATCGTTGCCTGTGTGCTGTGTCTCATCATCAAAGGCTCCCGCAATCAAATGGAATTCTGGCACAGCCTAGCGCGGTCTGCGGGCTTTGCAATGGCGTTCCCCAGCTGCAGGGGCGGGGAACGCGTCAGAGACACAATATTTTTGTGAAGATCTCAGTCGGAGCTGATGTTGGTCGGAGCTGTTCTTGAGGCTCCTGCAATCTTCCTGAGACGCGTGGTGTTGTTTTACGCGCCAAAGCCGCAGAGGATCACAGAGTAAGGGGCATGTGGCGGTTCACATCCTTGTACAGCAGATAGCGGAACGGGCCCGGACCACCCGCATAGCAGGCCTGCGGGCAAAAGGCGCGCAGCCACATGAAATCGCCGGCCTCGACCTCGACCCAGTCCTGATTAAGCCGGTAGACGGCCTTGCCTTCAAGCACATAGAGCCCGTGCTCCATCACATGCGTTTCGGCAAAGGGGATGACACCGCCGGGCAGGAAGGTGACGATGGTGACATGCATATCGTGGGACATGTCATCAGGATCCATAAAGCGCGTGGTGGCCCAGCGGCCTTCGGTGTCGGGCATCACATTGGGGTTGATGTCGCGCTCGTTGCGCACAAAGGCCTTGGGTTTCTCAACGCCCGGCGCGGCCTGCCAGCGCTTGCGGATCCAGTGAAAGCTGGCAGTTGCCTCGCTGGTGTTGTGCAGCGTCCAATCGCTGCCTGCGGGCAGATAGGTAAAACTGCCACTGGTCAGGATATGCGCACTGCCGTTGATCGTCAGCTCCAGCGTGCCCTCGGTGACAAATATACCGCCCTGGGCCGCAGCATCGCTTTCGGGGGTGTCAGAGCCTCCGCCGGGCTGCAGCTCGACAATATACTGCGAAAAGGTCTCGGCAAAGCCGGTCAGCGGGCGGGCAATGACCCACATGCGCATGCCGTGCCATCCGGGCAGGCAGGAGGTGGTGATATCCATCATGGTGCCATGAGGCAGCACCGCATAGGCGTCGGTAAAGACCGCGCGCCCTGTCAGCAGTTGGTCCTGACCAGGGTGGCCGCCTTTTGGGGTGAAATAGCTGCCTTGGCTCATCTTGCGTCCTCGTTCACTGCTGCCTGTATCTCAGACTGTTAAGAGGGAATATGCGCCGCCCCTCGCGCCGCACCAAGCTGCACAAGGGGGATAGCTTTCTTCGCGTTTTTTTGAAAACACCTCTCATCCGGCTCTGGGTCTTTGGCGGGTGGGCGGCATTTGGGCGATCCTGCGGTGCGGGCCCCAGGTCAGAGCCCGTCGACAACCTCGGTCTGGCGCAGCTCGGCGGCGCAAATCTGCAGGCCCTGCAACAGGCGTTCGACCTGTTCGCCTCCACCCTGGCCCCCCAGGCCGCGCGGCGATGAGCTGCCCACAACCACGGGCGTTTGGCCGGGGCGCGACAGGGGCACCGCATAGCCGATGATGCCGGGTTCAAATTCGCTGTCGGTGACCGAATACCCCTGGGTTCGAGCCTGAGTGACCTGTGTCAGGATGTCGCTTTGGGTGATCAGCGATTGCTCGGTGTGCTGTGGGATCTCGGCTGACTGCAACAGATCAGAGGCCTGTTCCTGAGACAGACAGGCCATCAGCATCCGGCCAAGGCTGGTATGAACCAGCGGAATATGAGCACCAGCGGTGAAGCCATAGGTGACCGGGCCGCGCTCTGTGGTGGACTGCGCCAACAGCAGCACCCGGCCCTGATCAAGGATCGCCAGATTGATTTCAGTGTCGAGCTTTCGGGCATGCTGGTTCAGCACGGGCTGCACCCGGCGACCAAACTCATTGGCTTGCAAAAAGCCCCCGGCCAGCGCCAGAACCCGCGGAGTCAGCGACAGCATCCGCCCCTGTTGGCGCAGATAACCGGCCTGCACCAGCGTCAGGGCACCGCGTCGCGCGGTGGCACGGTCCTGTTTGGTGCGGCGGGCAATTTCTGCCAGGGTCATGCTGGGCGTTTCTGCGTCAAACACAGCCAGGACTGACAGTCCCTTGGCAAAACTGGAGGAAATATTGCGATCTTGTTCTGGTTTGGTCATGGGTCCGGCCGTTTGTGAGGTCTAAAAAGGGATCGTGGCCTTGACAAGGGCCGATACACACCACAAGAATTGATCGTATATGGGATTAGTCGTACGTAATGCGAACAAAGTCAAGTGTGCTTGTTTATCTGCGTGATCCGATGTTTGAGGCGCCAAAGAGAGGGACCTAGCTATGATCAGCCAGGAATTGAACGACAGCCTGACCCGTGTTGGCCGCGGCAGCGATGCCGGAGAAGTGCTGCGCCGCTATTGGCAGCCCGCCGCCCTGCTGGATGAGCTGCAGGGCCCCCGACCCGTGGTGCCGGTGCGTTTGCTGGGCGAGGATCTGGTGCTGTTTCGCGACACCGAGGGCGCGCTTGGCCTGATCGGTCGCCATTGCCCGCATCGTGGTGCTGACATGTGTTTTGGCCGCCTCGAGGACAACGGGCTGCGCTGTCCCTTCCATGGCTGGCATTTTAACCGCTCCGGTCAATGCGTCGAGCAACCCGGTGAGCCCGAGGGCAGCCGGATGCACGAGCAGATCCAAAGCACCGCCTATCCGGTGGTGGAAAAGAACGGCATCATCTGGGCCTATATGGGGCCTGGAGATCCGCCGGAGTTTCCGGCTCTGGATTGTTTTCGCGCCCCCACGAGCCATGTCTTTGCCTTCAAGGGGCTCTGGCAGTGCAACTGGCTGCAGGCGATGGAGGTGGGGATTGACCCGGCGCATGCATCGTTCCTGCACCGGTTCCTGCAGGACGAAGACCCGGCAGAGGCCTATGGCAAACAGTTCCGCGACACGGCGGGGGATACCGAAATTCCCATGACCAAACTGCTGCGCGATTTTCCGCGCCCCGAGATCATGGCCGAAGAGGCGGATCATGGCCTCAAGATCACCGCGCTGCGGCATCTGGGCGATGGCCGCACCCATGTGCGCATCACCAACCAGATCTTCCCCGAGGCGATCTGCATCCCGATGTCGCGCGAGATGACCATCACCCAGTGGCATGTGCCAATCGATGATACCTCTTGCTACTGGTATTCGATGTTCACCAGTTTTGACCAACCCGTGAACAAAGAGCTGATGCGCGCGCAACGTCTGAAAGAGCACCGCCTGCCGGACTATGCGCCGCTGAAAGGGCGTCACAACAACTATGGTTTTGACCCCGAAGAACAAGAGCGCGAGACCTATACCGGCATGGGGCTCGACATCAATGTGCACGATCAGTGGGCTGTCGAGAGCCTCGGTGCCATTCAGGACCGGACGCAGGAGCATCTGGGTAAGACCGATGTGGCCATTATCCGTTATCGTCGCCAACTGCGCGCCGCTATTGCTGCGGTAAAAGAGGGCCGGGAGGCGGATTTGCCAATGCACGGCGGGCTGGATCTTTCAGCCGTTTTTGGCCCGGTTTCCAACGATTCCATTGCTCAGGATGGCGATTGGCTGCGCGCCGCTGAGGAGGCAGATCAGCTACGCCGTGGCACCTGCTCGTGGGATGCAAAGGTGGATAGCAAAGCCTGACGCGTTTTGCTCGCAACATCAGGTAAATTCAGCTAGATACAGGGCCGGGGCTGCAGGCATAAGATCGCCTGCGACGGATAAATAACGGTGAGGCGCTATGGCACAAGATCTGGCAACAGGGCGTTTGGCCCGCGAGGGGCTATTGAGCGCTGAGGCGCAGGATCAGGCGCAGGCGGTTCTGGCAGAGGCCCGCGCGGCTGGCCTAGAGACCCTGCGGGTGCTGTTCGTCGACCAGCATGGCATCCTGCGCGGCAAAACTCTGGTGGCCGAGGCCTTTGAGGGGCTGTTTCGCGCCGGGATCAATGTGCCGTCAACGCTGCTGTTGAAAGACACCTCGCACCGCACCGCCTTTGCAGTTTGGGGCCAGGGAAGCGAGCAGAGGGGCGATCAGGGGAGCGGGCCTGACGCGGGCTTTGTGCCGATGCGCGGCGCGGGGGATGTCCTGTTGCTGCCACGCCCTGAAACCTTTCGCATTCTGCCCTGGTCACCGCATTCCGCTTGGATCCTGTGTGATCCGGTGATGCCAGACGGCACGCCGATCAGTTTTTCGTCCAGCGAAGTGCTGCGCCGGGCCGAGGCCGGGCTTGAGGCCCAGGGTCTGCAGGCGGTGTTTGGGCTGGAGGTCGAATTTCAGATTTTTGAGCGCCTGGATGATGCCCGTGACACCGCCCGTGACCATAGCCAAAGCACCATGCCTGGCGCGCCAGTCAAGACCCGCAACCTGAGCCCGGGCTATCAATACCTCACCGAGACCCGCTACTCTGAGTGCGAAGCGGTGCTGGATGACATCCGCCGCAATGCCCAGGAGCTGGGACTGCAGCCGCGCGCGGTCGAGAGCGAGATGGGCCCCAGCTAGTTTGAGTTCACCATTGCGCCACTGCCTGCGCTGCAGCAGGCCGATGCCATGGTGATGTTTCGCACTATGGTCAAAGAGGTCTGCGCCCGCGCCGGGCTGCATGCCAGCTTTATGGCGAAACCCCGGCTCGACAATGCCATGGCCAATGGCTGGCATCTGCATCAGTCGCTGGTTGAACGCAGTACGGGGCGCAACTTGTTTGAACCCGCCGCCGACGGCAGCCTGAGCCCACAGGCCTCGGGCTGGATTGCCGGGCTGCTGACGCATGCTGCCGCCTGCTCGGTGATGATTGCGCCGACGGTGAACAGCTACAAACGATATCTGCCGTTTCAACTGGCCCCGGACCGCATTCAGTGGGGGCATGACAATCGC
>JAWUWF010000091.1:0-7234 GCA_034111985.1 Pseudophaeobacter sp. | reverse complement strand
GGCGGCCAGGCCCAACAGCAAGGCGGCATCTTGGATGCAGCAGGCGCTGGCGGGAGTTCCCGCTTTTTTGTCAGTCCTTTTACGCTTTGGTCTTTTACGATTTGGTGACCCACAAGCGGCGTGTCGGATTGCGGCCAGGATGCATCACCGCTACCCTGCGCCCAAAGGAGATCTCTTTGATGACAAACCCCCTCTTGGCCCATTGGGACACCGCTTTTGAAATTGCGCCTTTTGATCGCATTGCAGACACGGATTTTGCGCCGGCGCTGGATCAGGCACTGCAAGAGCACCAGGCGCAGATCGCCGACATCGCCAATAACCCCGCGGTGGCAACATTTGCCAATGTGATTGAAGCACTGGAAACCCCGAGCCAGGGCCTGGAGCAGGTTCTGTCGGTGTTTTACACAGTGGCTGGGGCCGACAGCACTCCAGAGCGCGAAGCCTTGCAGCGGCAATTCTCTCCGAAACTTGCAGCGCATTTTTCGGCCATCACGGCTAACAAAGCGCTTTATGCGCGGGTGAACGCCATCTGGGATCAGCGAGACAGCTTGGATCTTACGCCAGAACAGCAGCGGGTTTTGATGCTCACCCATCGCGGGTTTGTACGCGGCGGTGCTGCTTTGGAAGGCGAGGCGGATCAGCGCATGCAGGCGATCAAGGGGCGTCTTGCTACTCTGGGAACCGACTTCACTCAAAACCTGTTGGCGGATGAGCGTGACTGGCACATGGAGCTGAGCGAGGCTGACCTCGAAGGCCTGCCTGAGTTTGTCATCGCGGCTGCCCGTGCGGCGGGTGAGGAAAAGGGCGCTGCAGGGCCGGTGGTCACTCTGTCGCGCTCTCTCATTACGCCATTTCTGCAGTTTTCACCGCGGCGGGATCTGCGCCAAAAGGCCTTTGCCGCCTGGACCGCGCGCGGGGCCAATGGCGGGGCGACAGATAATCGCGCCATTGCCGCAGAAATCCTGGCACTGCGCGCAGAACGTGCTGCCCTTTTGGGCTATGCCAGTTTTGCTGACTATAAGCTTGAAACAGAAATGGCCAAGACACCGGCGGCAGTGCGGGACCTGTTGATACAGGTCTGGCAGCCTGCAAAGGCGCGCGCTGATACAGATGCCGAGGTGCTGGCGCAGATGATGCATGACGATGGCATCAATGGCGATCTGGAGCCCTGGGACTGGCGCTATTATGCTGAAAAGCGCCGCAAGGCAGAGCACGACCTCGATGAGGCCGAGTTGAAGCCCTATCTGCAACTTGACCGGATGATTGAGGCCAGCTTTTCCTGCGCCACGCGTTTGTTTGGACTGGAGTTTACACCGCTTGATGTGCCGCTTTATCATCCGGATTGCCGGGCCTGGGAGGTGACGCGGGGCGGCAAACATCTGGCGGTGTTTATTGGCGACTACTTTGCGCGCGGCTCCAAACGCTCTGGTGCCTGGTGTTCGGCGATGCGCTCTCAGGCCAAGTTCCCGAAGATACAGACGCCGATTGTGATCAATGTCTGCAACTTTGCCAAAGGCGAGCCGGCCCTGTTGTCCTGGGACGATGCCCGCACCCTGTTCCATGAATTTGGTCATGCGCTGCACCAGATGTTGTCAGATGTCAGCTATGAGAGCATCTCTGGCACCTCGGTGGCGCGCGATTTTGTCGAGCTGCCAAGCCAGCTCTATGAGCACTGGTTGGAGGTGCCCGAAGTTCTGAGTGAATTCGCCACCCATGCAGACACGGGTGAAGCCATGCCTGCGGCGCTGCTGCAAAAAGTTCTGGGTGCCTCGACCTTTGATATGGGGTTCCAGACGGTGGAATATGTCGCCTCGGCCCTGGTGGATCTGGCCTTTCATGAGGGGGCAGCGCCGCAGGATGTGATGGCAAAGCAGGGTGAGGTTCTGGCAGAGATCGGCATGCCAAAGGCGATCACCATGCGCCATGCCAGCCCGCAGTTTGCCCATGTCTTTTCTGGCGACGGCTACTCCTCGGGGTACTACAGCTACATGTGGTCCGAGGTGATGGACGCCGATGCCTTTGCCGCCTTCGAAGAGGCCGGGGGGGCGTTTGATCCGGAACGCGCCCGCGCGCTTGAGACGCATATTCTGTCGACCGGGGGATCGGCGGATGCCGCCGAGCTTTATACCGCCTTTCGGGGGCGCTTGCCAGGAGTTGACGCCTTGTTGAAAGGGCGCGGTCTGGCGGCGAAGTAGCGGAGGTTTGCAGCGCGGGCTGGGGGCTCTGCCCCCGGTCTGCGACCTCCCCCGAGGTATTTTTGGCCAGATGAAGCCGGGGGAGGCCCGTTTGCGGGAGGTCTGTTTGAGAGCTTTTTAGGAACCCTGCTTAGTAGCCAAGACGACGATCAACCTGATTGACAAAGGGCTGCCCAGTCTCGCCGCGTTGGATGTTCTGGGCAATCATCTGCGCCGCTGTCAGCGCCCGGGTTTCCGCCGCGATATGTGGCGTCACCGTCACATTGGGATGGGCCCAATAGGGGTGTTCTGCAGGAAGCGGCTCTATCCGAAACACATCCAGAGTGGCATGGGCCACCTGACCCGTCTTGAGCGCGGCCAAGAGGGCATCATCGTCAATCAGTGGCCCGCGTCCCGGATTGATAATCCGCGCGCCCTGCGGCAACAAGGCAAGCGTCTCCCGGTTTAGGGTGTTTTCCGTTGCGGGAGTGTCTGGCAACAGCAGCACCACGATCTGGGCGCTGGACAGCGCCTGTGTCAATCCGTCGTCGCCATGTTCACAGCTGACGCCTGCAATGCCTTTTGGCGAGCGCGACCAGCCGGTGACAGGAAACCCAAGGTGGCTGAGAGAGGTTGCACAGGCCGTACCCAATGCGCCGAGGCCCAGGACGGTGACTGGGCGTTCTTGCGCCAGGGGAGGCACCACTGGCTCCCAGCGGTCCTGCGTGGCAAGGCTGCGGTCGATGTCCAGATGGTAGCGCAGCACATGGCCTGTGACCCATTCCACCATGCCGGCGGTCAGCCCGGGATCGACCATGCGGCACAGGGGCTGGGTCAGTGTGGTGTTGCCGACGATCTTTTCCACCCCGGCCCAGAGACTGAGGACCGCTTTGCAGGCGGTATAGGGCGTGAAATCCTGTAGCTCCGAATTGGGGGCATAGATCACGTAGTCGACCTCGCAGGCCGGGTGCTCCTGTCGCAGATCGACCTGCAGTCCTGCCTGTTCAAAGGCGCTTTTGAGGGGGGCTTCGTAGGTTGCCCAACGTTCCGGGCGGGCAGAAAACTGAACCTTGATCATATGGAGAATACTCCATTCATATCCCTGAACCCTTTGATCTCGATCGGGTTTCCGGCGGGGTCATGGAAAAACATCGTGCTTTGCTCGCCCGGCTCTCCGGCAAAGCGTGTGGTGGGCGCGAGGGTGAAATCCACCTTGGCCTCGATGAGCCTGTCCGCGAGTGCCTGCCAGTCTGCCTGAGGCAGGATCACCCCGAGATGCGGCATCGGCACCATATGGTCTCCGACCTTGCCGGTGTTGGCGCTGGCAAAAACCGGCCCTAAGTGCAGCGATATCTGATGGCCGAAAAAGTTGAAGTCCACCCAGGTATCGGTACTGCGCCCCTCAATGCAGCCCAAAAGACCGCCATAAAAGGCGCGGGCTTTGTCGAGGTCATCCACATGATAGGCGAGGTGAAATATGCTCATGGTGTGCGGTCCTTGTGATGCGGCCCTGGGGGCAGTAAAAATCTAGTGGTAGGGTGTGCAGAGATGATTTGGCGGTGCAGCCGTGCCAGACAGGCAGGGAATTTACCGGGGGCGGTGAACATTTGCGCTTTGCACCAGACCAAAGGCCGCCAGCAGCACCAGCATCGCCGAGCCACCATAAGAGACTAGGGGCAGCGGCACGCCAACCACCGGGGCCAGCCCCATGACCATCGACATATTGACCGCGAAGAACAAAAAGAAGGTGATGGCCACACCCAGTGACACCAGCGCGGAAAACCTGTCCTTGGCGGCAAGGGCCGTTGCGACACAAAAGACAATGATCAGAATGTAGAGGCTGAGCAGTGTGAGGCCGCCGATAAAGCCGAACTCTTCGGCCAGGGTGGTAAAGATGAAATCCGTGTGTTTTTCCGGCAGAAAATTCAGCCGTGACTGGGTGCCCTGCATATAGCCGCGTCCGGACCAGCCGCCGGATCCCAGCGCGATCTTGGACTGGGTGATGTGATAGCCGGCCCCCAGAGGGTCCTGCGAGGGATCCAGAAAAGTGTCGATACGGCGGTATTGGTAGTTTTTCAGCAGCTGCCAGTCGGTGCCCCGGCTTTGGAACACGGCTGTGATCAACCCGATACCTGCGGCAAATACAGCGGCAAAATAGGCCCAGTGCACGCCGGCCAGAAACATCACCCCGCCGCCCGCTGCTAAAAGCAGGATCGAGGTGCCAAGATCGGGCTGACGCAGCACCAGCAGGGTGGGGAACAGGATCATCAACACGGGCACCAGTACCCAAATCGGGCGTGAGCTGCGCTCGGGGGGGAGCCAGTCGTAATAGGCGGCCAGCAGCATCACCGAGGTGATCTTCATCAGCTCAGAGGGTTGCAGCCGCATAAAGCCAAGGTCGATCCAGCGCTGTGCGCCCATGCCAACGGTGCCAAAGAACTCAACCGCCAAAAGCAGCATGACAGATATCAGATAGGCCAGCACCGAGATATTACGCCAGAACCAGATTGGTATCAGGCCGACCACGATCATCACCGCCATGCCCAGAAGGAAGCGTTTGAATTGTGGCTCTGCCCAGGGTGAAAACGAACCACCTGCCACCGAGTAGAGCATTAAAAAACCGACCCCCGCCACCGAGGCCAGCAACAGCGTCAGCGGCCAATTCAGGTAGAGGATCTTGCGCAGACCCGTGGGCGTCGATTTGGCGTTATATTCAAGATAGCTCATGCGCGGTCGCTGTCCTGATTGTGAGAGCGTTTGATGCGCTCGCGCTCCAGGCGTTCCTGCTGCGCCTTGATCCGGCTGCGGTCGCCTTTTGGGTAGGCGTCCAGCGGCGGCGTGCCATTATAGAGGGCTTGTAGCATGACATCGCGCGCAATAGGCGCCGCGGCCGTGGAGCCGCCACCGCCGTGTTCCACGATCACGGAAATTGCGTATTTTGGTTTGTCGAAGGGGGCAAAGCAGACATAGAGCGCGTGGTCGCGCCGCTCCCAGGGCAGATCCTTGTTGCTGATCACGCCTGCAGCGCGTTCGGCTGCAGTGATATTGCGCACCTGGCTGGTGCCGCTTTTGCCGCCCATGCGCAGACCTTCGGCGATGATGCGTGAGCGATACCCGGTGCCGCGCCGGTCGTTGCTGACCGAATACATGCCGCGCCGCACCATGCGCAGGTTATTTTCATTCAGACCCATTAGCTCGCCTGCCCCAGAGGGTTGTTCCACGCCGTCAATGGATTTGACAAGGCGCGGCGTGATGCTGCGCCCGGTGGCCAGACGTGCGGTCATCAGAGCCAGCTGCAGCGGTGAAGCAAGCATAAAGCCCTGACCAATCGAGACGTTGACTGTGTCGCCCACCAGCCAGTCCTGACCGCGCACCCGCGATTTCCACTCGCGGTTGGGCGCCAAGCCACTTGCCACGGCAGACATGGGAAGATCGTGGCGAATGCCCAGCCCCAGCCGATTGGCCATGGCTGAAATCTTGTCGATGCCCACCTTGATGGCGAGATCATAGTAGTAGACGTCGCAGGACTGCTTCAGCGAGGTATTGAGGTCGACATGGCCATGGCCGGCCCGTTTCCAGCAATGAAACCGCCGCCCTGAAACCTCAAGATGGCCGGGGCACCAGACGGTGTCTTCGGGCCCGATCAGCCCTTCTTCGAGCGCCGCCAGCGAGGTCACCATCTTAAAGGTAGAGCCGGGCGGATAGGTGCCCTGCACCGTTTTGTTGGCCAGCGGGCGAAAGGGGTCCTCTGTCAGCAGCCGATAGTCTGCAACCGAGATGCCGCGCACAAACAGATTGGGATCAAAGCTGGGCGCCGAGGCAATGGCGCGCAGGTCGCCATTGTCGCAGTCAACCACCACAACGGCGGCGCTCTCTGATCCCAGCCGTGCCTGGGTGTAGTTCTGCAGGTCGGCATCCACCGCCAGCTGCATATCGGCGCCGGCCTGACCGTCCTTGCGATCCAGCTCGCGCATGACGCGGCCGGTTGCGTTGACTTCGACCCGTTTGGCACCGGCTGTGCCGCGCAGAACATCTTCGCGCTTTGCTTCAAACCCCACCTTGCCGATCTGAAAGCGCGGGATGCGCAGGATCGGGTCCGGGGTGTCGAGTTTGCTGAGGTCATAGTCAGACACCGGGCCGACATAGCCAACCACATGGGCAAAATCGTTCTGTTGTGGATAGATCCGGGTCAGGCCGACTTCGGGCGTGATACCGGGCAGGGCAGGCGCATTCACCGCCACCTTTGAGATGTCCTCCCAGCTCAGCTGATCGGCCAGGGTGATCGGTAAAAAGGGCGGTGAGCGGCGCATCTCGGTCAGGGCGCGTTCAACATCTTCGGGAGGCAGGGTGATCAGTCGCGACAGTTTGGTGATCACCGCGTCCACATCCCCGGCATCTTCTGGAACAATGATGATGCGGTAAGATGGAGAATTGTGGGCCAGTGTTGTGCCATTGCGGTCAAAAATCTCGCCGCGGGCCGGGGCCAGCAGTCGAATATTGATGCGGTTTTCTTCTGCCAGCAGGCGGAACTGATCGGCCTGATCAACCTGCAAATAGCGCATGCGGGCCGCCAATGCACCCGCGACACCCAATTGCAACCCTCCCAGCAGCAGCGCACGGCGGCTCAGCTTGCGATGGGCGCCTTCCAGATCTCTTGGGTTGCGTTTCATCCGCGTGCTCCCATGCTTTCGGCCTCGGCGGGTGAGAGTTTGCGCACGCCCAAAAAGCCTTGGCTGAGCAGCACCACCCCGGGGTAGGCTATGATTGTCGCCAGCATTTCGATCAGCGACAGGCTGAGCGGTGCCTGCGCTACTGCGAACATCGACAGGATGAAGCGGTTCAAAAGGGTTATAGCCGTGATCACCAGGGCCACCGAGAGCCATTCCGCCGCAAAGGTGGTTTCATGCTGCGGTTGGGTGCGTGATTGCAGAAACTCGCAGCCCAGCACCACCAACAGCGTCAACACCCCCGGCGGGCGGTTAAACAGCAAATCAGCGACCAGCATGACCAGCGTGAGGAGCAGGATCGGCACATAGTCAGGGCGTCGCAGCGACCAGGCC
>JAWUWF010000090.1:0-22898 GCA_034111985.1 Pseudophaeobacter sp. | reverse complement strand
ATTCTGGACTTTGCCTTTGAGCGCTATTTTGAAGACTCCGGCCTGTTTGGCACCATTGAAGACGCCCTGGTGCGCACCGAGCAGTTGAAACGTATTGGCGTCGATGAAATTGCCTGCCTCATTGACTATGGCATTGCGCCGGAGGTGGTGCTCGAAGGGCTGAAACCGCTGGCCGAAGTGCTGCGCCGCGCCAATACGGCGCAAGAGCTGGAAGCGGATGATTATTCCCTCTCAGCCCAGATGATGCGCCACGGGGTCACGCATATGCAATGCACCCCCTCGATGGCGCGTATGCTGGTGCAAGACGACGAGGCCCGCATGGTCATGCACCGCCTGCAGCATCTGCTGGTTGGCGGTGAGGCCCTGCCCGGCGATCTGGTTGGCGCCCTGCGTGAGGCAACCCCGGCGCAGATCCACAATATGTATGGCCCCACCGAGACCACGATCTGGTCCACCACGGCCAGCCTCACGGAGGTTCCCGCAGGCGTGGCCTGCATTGGCTCCCCTGTGAGTAATACTGCGGTCTATGTGCTGGACGCAGCCCAGCGCCCGGTGCCGATGGGGGCAGTTGGTGAGCTTTATATAGGCGGCGCAGGCGTCACGGACGGATACTGGCAGCGCGCCGATCTGACCGCAGAGCGGTTTGTCCCTGACCCAAACGCAGCCGCCCCTGGTGCGGCTGGCCCTGTCGCCACTCGCAAGATGTATCGCACCGGCGATCTGGTGCGCTGGCGCGCAGATGGCCAGCTCGCTTTCCTCGGTCGCACCGATCATCAGGTCAAGATCCGTGGTCAGCGCATCGAGCTGGGAGAGATTGAGGCCGCCCTTGCCGCGCAGCCCCATGTTACCGGCGCTGTGGTGGTCGAACGCCAGCTGGGCGCAGATGTGCAGCTGGTCGGCTATATCACGCAGGAAAGCAGCCTGGAAAGCGGCAAGCAGGTTGATCTTGCCGCCCTCAAAACCGAACTGGCGCGCAGCCTTGCTGCTGTCATGGTTCCGGCTCATATCGTGGTGCTGGGCGCCTTTCCGCTAACGCCGAACAAAAAGATCGACCGCAAGGCGCTGCCCGCGCCAAGCCCTGGCAAGGCAAAAGCGGGAGAGCCGCGTGACGCCGTCGCCGCAGTTGCGCTCAGCGCTGGTGTACAGGCTGAGATCGCCAAGGTCTGGTCCCGGATCCTTGGGGTTGAAGGCATCGGAGCGCAGGATAATTTCTTTGCCCTTGGCGGCCATTCCTTGTTGGCCGTGCAGTCGCATCGCGACATTCGCGAGGCCCTCAACCTCAGCAAACTGTCGATCACCGACATCTTTCGGTTTCCAACCCTTGCCGGTCTCGCCAGCCACATTGAGACCCTTGCAGGCGGTGGCGCAAAGCCCGATGATCCGGTGATAGATGACGCCACGCTGGCCGCCAAATCCGACACCATGTCGAAACGGCGCGCCATGCGGGCAAACCGCAAAGCACGGACAGGATGACGTCAGTAAATTCAGCGCAAGTCTCCGGTCTGTCAGCCATTTTGCAGACCAGCCCAGAGACGAACCTAGAGGCAGAGCGGCTCACCCTGGTGCGGCCGCTCTTTGCCCGGGATGTCGCGCTGGCGGTATCGAATCCGCTCGGCCAGCCTGCAGCACCTCTGGCGGCAGAAGCCGCCTGTCTGTCACCCAATGCCGTGACCAAGCGGCGCCAGGAATTCGCCGCCGGGCGCGATGCGGCGCATCAGGCGTTGGCTCTGCTGGGCGAACCTGTGCAGGCCATTCCAGTGGCTGAAAACCGCGCGCCAATCTGGCCCGCCGGGCTGGTGGGGTCGATCAGTCATACCCGCAGCTGCGCCATGGCCGTTGTCGCCCATGCAGGCGGAATCAAGGCAGGCGGCATTCGTGGGCTGGGCCTTGATGTGGAAGAGGACAAACCGCTGGCAGATGACCTGTGGCCCGCCATCTGCTCTGAGAAAGAACAGGACTGGCTGCGGGCGCAACCCAACCCTGGTCAGCTGGCCAAACTGGTGTTTTCCGCCAAGGAGGCCGCCTATAAATGCCAGTTCACCCTGAGTGCGCGCTACTATGGATTCGACGGCATGGAGCTGAGCATTGATCTGGCGCAGGGTCGTTTTTCGGCCCGCTTTTGCGCTGATCAAGCGCCCTTTTCCTGTGGTGATTGCATCACCGGGCGGTTTGCCATTGGCGCTGGCCTCATTGTGACCACAGCCGAGCTGCGAGTGTAAAAGATGATGACCCGCCGTGGACTGTTTGCATTGCCCGCTCTTGTTGCCCTCGTGGCGTTTTGGCCCCTGAGCCGTTGGCTCTGGCCTGCACCGCTGCCGCCTGTTCCGCAGCTTGCGCCACCCAGCGGCGGGCTCAATGTCTTTCATCTGGGGCACTCTCTGGTGGGGCCGGACATGCCGCATATGCTGGCGCAGCTGGCCCCCAAGGGACATCGCTGGAACAGTCAGCTCGGCTCTGGCACCTCGCTTAAGGAACACTGGGAGCCGGATCTGCCCATTCGCGACTTTGACACCACCAACCGCCCCCCCGCCTTTCGCGCGGCGCATGAGGCCATTGGCTCGGGTGACTATGACGCCGTGGTGCTCACCGAGATGGTCGAGCTGCGCGATGCCATTCGCTATTTCGACAGTGCCGACTACTTTCATCGCTGGGCGGATCTGGCCCGTGCAGGCGCGCCCAAGACGCGGGTTTATCTCTATGAAACCTGGCATCACCTGAATGACCCCCAGGGGTGGGACACACGCATAGCACAAGATCTGGACGCACTTTGGCTGAGAAAACTCTCGGGCAAGGACATCCATGATGCACCGGATCGTCCAGCCTATCTGATCCCCGCAGGTCAGGTCATGGCTGCCGTCGCCCGCGCCATCACAGCCGGTAATATCGACGGGTTGAGCGCGCCCGACGTGCTGTTTGCTCGCGCGGCCCAGGGCGGGCTTGATACCATTCACATCAATGACCTTGGCGCCTATCTGGTGGCACTGACCCATTTTGCAGTGCTCTACCAAAGCAGCCCCCTGGGTCTGCCGCACCAGCTCATGCGCGCCGACGGCCGCGCAGCAGACAGCTTTTCGCCCCAGGCCGCAGGCCAGGTGCAGCAGATCGTCTGGGACACCGTTTTGGCGCAACCCCGCACAGGCGTGGCCGCCGACGCCATAACATCAGACCCAAGCAGCACGACGGAGGACCAGCAATGAACCTTGAGGCGCTGATCACATCGGTGGTGATGGTGGGCCATTCACTGTTCGGACGCGACAGCCCCGAGATGCTTGAGCAATTGCTGGCAGCGCAACCCGGGCTCTCCGTTGAGGTCTCTCCCCGCGTTGAGGCCCAGATCATCAATGGCGCGCCGCTCAGCTATAACTGGCAGCATGCCGACAAGGCAGAGGGCATCAATGCTCGCGCACGGCTAACCTCTCCGGTCGATGCGGTGATCGTCACCGAGGCGATCCCGCTGGCGACGCATCTGAAATGGAGCAATTCCGAGGAGGCCGTGAGCCAGTTCTACGAGCTGGCCCGCGCCGCCAACCCGGAGGTGCGCTTTTATCTGCAGGAAACCTGGCACAGCCTCCAAAGCGGCACGGGCATCGAGGTGCCCTTTGACGATGGGGCAGGCACGCCCTGGCGCAGCCGTCTGGAACAGGATCTGCCGCGCTGGCAGGCGCTGGTGGACGTGGTCAATGAGAGCACCGGCGGCGAGATCCTCTTGCTGCCGGCCGGTCAGGCTCTGGCGCGGCTGGATGATGCGATCCAGGCGGGAACCGTGCCCGGCCTCGGCACGATATCCGACGTCTTTGCCGATGATATCCACCCAAATGCGATTGGGTTTTACTACCTCGGCCTGGTGCAATACGCGCATTTAACCGGACAAAACCCCATTGGCCTGCCGCATCAGTTGCAGGACCGGTGGGGCAAGGCCTTTGTGGCGCCCAACCCGGCGCTGGCCAAACGCCTGCAACAGATCGCCTGGGCCTCGGCCGGGGGGGATGCAACGGCGCTAACGGTGCTGCCGCCTGATCCCCCCGCGCCGCCACGCGACCCCAAGATGGCCTATCTGAATGGCCCCGTCCCCGAAAAGCGACCTACGTCAAGCCCGCCCCGGCCGCCTCAGGCGCGCCAGCCCATCGCGATGAACCTGATGCCGGTGGCCGACTGGAGCCCACAAGCGCCGTTTCTGGACCATTTCAAGACAGCCCGCCCCTGGATAGGTCACCTGCCGGGACGTTGGGGGGGCGTCGAGGAAGCCGATCTTGCGGCCGCCGGCTATCTTGACCCTGATGGATGGCCCACCGCAATTCCACCCGAGCTCGGCTCGATCGGCACCGTGATCCTGACCGATTTGCCGCAAACCGCGCAGTCCCTCGCGGGGCGCTATGTGCTGCGCTACGAGGGACAGGGCATTGTCGAGGTCTCGGGGCGGGCGCGCAACCAGCGCTATAGCACGGGCGAGGTGTCGTTTGACTATACCCCCGGCCCCGGCCCGGTCGAGATCCGCCTGCAGCGCATCACCAGTGATGCCGACTACCCGCGCAACATCACCGTGGTAAAAGAAGAGCATCTACCGGATTTTGCAGCGGGCGAGATCTTCAACCCACGCTGGCTGGCACTGCTGGACGGTTTTGTCGTGCTGCGGTTCATGGATTGGATGGAGACCAATGATTCCCTGCAGGTCGGCTGGGAAGACCGCCCGAGGGTCACAGACTACTCCTGGGCCCGCAAAGGTGTGCCTGCAGAGGTGATCCTGGCGCTGGCCAATCAACTGGGCGTACACGCCTGGTTCAACATGCCTCATCGCGCCGATGACAGCTATGTACGCAATTTTGCCAGTCTCACCCAGACCAGTCTCGATTTTGATCTCAAGGCCTATGTGGAATATTCCAATGAGGTCTGGAACTGGCAGTTCGACCAGGCAAGCTGGGCCGACACCCAGGCCAAAGCGCGTTGGGGCGGCCAGGACCTGTGGATGCAGTTCTATGGCGCCCGCGCCGCCGAGGTTTCCCAGATCTGGACCCGTGTGTTTGGCGCAGCCGCTCCAGAACGGCTGGTCCGGGTGATCTCAACCCAGACAGGCTGGCTGGGGCTTGAGGAACAGCTGCTCTCAGCCCCTCTCTGGGTGGCGGAAACGGCAGACCGGCAAGCGCCCGCCAGCTATTTCGACGCCTATGCGGTCACCGGCTATTTTGGCGGCATCCTAGGCATCAAAGAGCGCGCCCCCATCCTGCGGGCCTGGATCGCCGACAGCCAGCTGCGCGCCCGCGAGAGCGCTGCCGCACAGGGGCTAAAGGGGCCGCAAGCCAAGCAGTTTATCGTGCAGCATCAATATGATGTCGCCAGTGCGCAGGCCGCCACCGAGCTGATGGATGGGCTGGTCACCGGTGATGCCACTGATACGCTCAGCGATCTTTTGGGCCGGGTGCTGCCCTATCACCGGGCGGTGGCAGATCAGCATGGGCTTGATCTGATCATGTATGAGGGCGGCAGTCACGTCGTGGGCATTGGCCCCATGGCCGAGGATGAACTGCTCAGCAATTTTTTCATCCATTTCAACTACACGCCTGAGATGGGCACGCTCTATGAGCGACTGCTCAGCGGATGGCAGGATCTCGGCGGCACGCTGTTCACCGCCTATGCCGATGTCGCCGTTCCGGGCAAATGGGGCAGTTGGGGAGCCTTGCGGAGTTTGAGCGACCAGAATCCTCGCTGGTCGGCCCTGGAGGCGGTGAAATGAGCGAGGCGCGCCCGACTGGTCCACAGGCAGACCCGCCTCTGGTCTCGGTGCTGATCCCGGCCCACAATGAGGCCGACTATATCGGGACCTGTCTGACTGCGCTGCTGGCCTCCGACCCCTTGCCTGGCGGCCAACGCGGTGAAGTGCTGGTGCTGGCCAATGGCTGCACTGATGCGACCAGGGCCATCGCGGCGGCGCAGCCCACGCGCGCAGGCTGGGACCTCAGAGTCATTGAGTTGCCCGAAGGCGACAAATTAAAGGCGCTGAACCTCGGCGATGCGCAGGCGCTCGGCGCGGTGCTGGTCTATCTTGACGCCGATGTTACGGTTGAGCCCGCCTTGATCGGACAACTGGCAGAGGCCCTGCGAGGCCCTGCTCCCCGCTATGCCAGCGGCACGCCACAGATTGCACCGGCGCAATCGGCACTAACCCGCGCCTATGGCCGGTTCTGGGTGCAGCTGCCCTTTGTGCAAATTGGTGTGCCCGGCTTTGGCCTCTTTGCGATGAGCCGCGCTGGACGGACGCGCTGGCAGCACTGGCCGGATATTATTGCCGATGATACCTTTGCCCGTCTCTCCTTTGCTCCGGCTGAGCGGATCAAGCTGCCTGCCCGCTATACATGGCCGATGGTCGAAGGTTTGCGCAATCTCATCCGGGTGCGTCGGCGTCAAAATGCCGGGGTGGCAGAGCTGGTCGCGACATACCCATTCCTACAGAAAAACGACGACAAGGTCGCCCTGTCACTGCGACAGCTGTTGCGCCTTGTGTGGCGCGACCCCTTGGGCTTTGCGGCTTATGCGCTGGTCTCTCTTGCGGTGAAGTCAACGCTGTTTCGCTCAAGCCAACGCTGGGCGCGCGGACGCTAATGCAGCTTCAGTAGCCCTACCTGCCTTTGTCTTCCCTGTGTCTTGCGACAACCGCCTAAGGCGCTGATCGCCGCGCATCTGCGCGGCGCCCGGCCCGAGGGCTTTGGTGGTTTCGTCAGAAACAAACACAGCGCGCGGGAGCGCTCCCTCTAGAGTCTAAGACAGTCTCGAGAAAGCGTGGGATGTTTCTCATTTTCGCTGAACTAAATCTCGCAGGCTTCCCGAAACAGGGCCGCTAGCTTGCCCGCTTCATGATCGCTGTCATGGCGCTGCAATACCCGGGCGCGCCCCGCCTGCCCCATGGTCTGCAGACGCGACTGCGGCGTTCCGGCCAGCTCAACAATGGAAGTCGCCAGCACCGCCACATCGCCCGCGGGCACCAACCAGCCGGTTTCACCAAGCAGCACCAGTTCCGGCGTGCCCGCGATATAGGTGGCCAAAACAGGTCGCGCTGCCGCCATGGCCTCCATCACGACCATCGGCAAGCCTTCGGCAAAAGACGGCATCACCAGCGCATGCGCCGCCGCCAATTCCTGCCGTACCCCCGCCTCGGACAGCCATCCCGTCAGGGTCACATTGGTCTGCAACCCTGCGGTGGCAATAGCCGCCTCCAGATCCCGGCGCATCTCACCGTCGCCAATCAGCGCCAGATGCACCTCGGGATGCGTTTTTACCACCTCTGCCATGGCCCGGACCAGGATCATCTGGCCTTTTTGTTCAACAAAGCGGCCAATGGCGGCCAGTCGCAGGGACCCCTCGGGCAGCGAAGCCGGGTTTTCAAACCGCGCAGGCTCAATGCCGCAATGCACTACCTTCAGGCGTGGCCAGGCACCAAAATCTGCCCACCGGCTCAACTGGCTTTTGCCAAAACTGCTTATCGCCACCGCGAATTTGGCCCTGTTGACCTTCTCCCCCAGCGACAGGCTAAGAGGCGCATCGAATTCTTCCGGCCCATGGGTGGTAAAGCTATAGCCCGGCCCGCCCAGCGCCTGTGCCAGCATAGCAACCGTGGTGGCATTGGTGCCGAAATGCGCGTGCATATGGTCAACGCCCTCCTGGCGACAGCGCGCCGCGACATAGGCGGCCTCGGCCAGGTAAATCAGATGCCGCAGCCGCCCCGCCTGTGAGACACGGCCCAGACGAAACGCCAACCGCAGCGACTGCATCATGGCCCCCGGTGCCCGCACCGCCTGCATCAGCAGCGCCTGCAGGAGCCCCAGCGGGCCTGCCCGCAGGACATAATGCGTTTTGTCCGCCTCGGCCTGATCACCGGGATCCACCAGCGGCGCCGATCCGGGCCGCATTGCCAGTCGCAAAACCGATATGTCCTGCCGCTCCAGAGCCTGGATTTCACGGCGAATAAAGCTATGAGAGGGCTGCGGATAACTGTTCAGAACATAAGCAATTTTCAAAGGCTCAGTCTCCAGTAAGCCGGTCATTTTCGCAGCAGCGTAGCGGCTTGATGCCGGCTTGCCTAGGGGGCGTTGCCATCCGGCGACAAAACCGCAGCAATACTCTGCATCTGAGACGGTTTGATGTCGCGCCCACCCGCAATCCAAGCTATTTTGCCAAAAAACAGGGGCTGTTCCGGGACCACAATTCACCCGCCTGCTGGAGCTGCCTAGCTTGCCAATTTCGGGCTGGCAGTATTTGCCAGGCACTCCGCCCAAACCGGCCAACAGGAGATCCAATGAAACAGCTGGCAGGCCAGTTAGCGGGCAAGGTATCAAGCCGATTGTCACGTGTGTTTTCGGGCCAGAGACTGATGGCCCGGGTGCTGCGCTCGGCCTCCTGGGTGATCATCGGCTATGGAGGCAGTCAGGCGCTGCGGCTGGCCGCCAATCTGGTCCTGGCACGGCTGCTGTTCCCCGAGGCCTTTGGCCTGATGGCGCTGGTCACCGTGGTGACTGTTGGCCTGTCACTGTTTTCCGACGTGGGTATCGGGCCCTCAATAGCTCAGAACGCCCGGGGCGATGAGCCCGACTTTCTCGACACCGCCTGGACCATTCAGGTGCTGCGCGGTTTTGGCCTTTGGGGCCTGACACTGGCCCTTGCCTGGCCGATGGCCTGGTTCTATGGCGCCTCTGAGTTGCTGTACTATGTGCCGATCGCAGGCATTGGTCTGGCGATTGCCGGATTTAATCCAACCCGGATCGAGACCGCACATCGCCACCTGCTGGTTGGGCGTGTCACCCTGCTGGACCTTTGTGCGCAGGCTATTGGCATTGGCTCGATGGTGCTGTTGGCATGGCTCAGCGGGTCGGTACTGGCCCTGATACTGGGCGGCGTAATTCAGGCTGCGGCTAAGCTCATGCTCACTCATTTCGGCCTGCCAGGTGCGCGCAACCACTTCCGCTGGGAGCCCGCAGCCGCAAAAGAGTTGATCCGGTTTGGCAAATGGATCTTCCTGTCCACGGCATTTTGGTTTTTGACCTCGCAGGGCGACCGCGCCATTTTGGGAAAATTTGTCTCGCTCGACGTGCTCGGCGTCTACAACATCGGCTTTTTCCTCGCCAGTTTTCCCATGCTGCTGGGGCATGCGGTAAACCAGCGGCTGATGATTCCGGTGTATCGCGACAACCCTGTCGCGGCGGATCCGGCCAATCGACGCAAACAGCAATTTCTGCGGGCAGGCCTCACCACAGGCATCCTGTCGATGCTGCTGGTCATGGCCTGGATCGGCCCCTGGCTGGTCGATCTGCTCTATGATGTGCGCTATGAACAGGCCGGTACGATGATGGTGATGATCGCGCTGACGCTGGTGCCTGCGGTAATTACCATGACCTATGATCAGGCGGCTCTGGCTGCCGGCGACAGCCGCTCGTTTTTCCTGTTTACCGCGATGCGCGCCCTGCTGCAGACCAGTTTTTTCCTGCTGGCCACCCTGTGGTACGGCCTGCCCGGTGGTATCATCGCTATGGGAGTGTCCATGCTGGCGGCCTATCCCATGCTGATTTGGCTGGCGCAAAAGCACCAGGCCTGGGATCCGCGTCACGATCTGGTCTTTGCACTGATTGCTTTGCTTATCGGGGGCGGGGCGGCCTATTGGCACCTGGACAGTATCATGGCTTTGATCACCGCCAGGCCAGGCTAAGGTCTGCGACGCGGATCAGCGGCGCGCCGTCTTTTGCGGCCAGTAGGACAGCCATCCGCGCAGAATGCCGCCCAACCCGCGACCAGGCTGTCTGGTGTCCAGAACAGGGATCGAGGCCACCGGTGCCAGACCGGTTTCGCGCTCCATCTGCACCGCAGAACGCAGCACCGGGGCGCGCAGTTCCAGCAAAAAGGCAATGACCAAGCCCGCCAGCACACTGGCAACCCCGCCCATCAACGCCTTGTTTTTACGCGCGGCCGAAGAAGGGTAATCCGCCAGTTCAGCTGGCTCCAGTATCGTCAGGCGCTCGCCCTGACGGGATGTTTCCAGACGAAAGCCCACTTCGGCCTCGTTTCGGCGGGTCGAAATGATGTCCATCTCCCCCTGTAAAGAGTCCATCTGTCGGTCATAGACGCCAAGCTGGCGCTGCACCTCAGGTGTCGTTTGCAGCGCCGCTTCCAATTCGCCTTTACGCTGGTTCAGCAGATCGCGCTGCGCGTCCAGAGTGGCCAGCTGTTCTCCAAACACTTCGAGCATGCGTTCCGCCGTTGCAGGGCGTTCGGTGGCGCGGGCCTGATCAGCCGCACGACGGATCAGAATGCGCTCGCGGGCAATATCCAGCAAGCCTTCATTGATGGTGGCAACCTCGCTGCGGCGGAACTCTGCGGTGCCGGGAAGCGCCACATCGTTGGCGGCGTGAAACGCCGAAATTTCATCTTCCAGCGTGGCGATCTGCCCGGCCAGCGCAGACTCTTTTTCGGCAAAGAAGCTCAGAGTTTCGCGCACCTGTTCAATCCGGCTGCTGACGCTCAACTCAATGGTGCGGCGGCCAAATTCACTGGCCACCTGCTGCGCCTGTATGGCCGTTGGCATCAGGGCTGTGATGGTCAAAACCGAAATGGTGCCGTCATCGGTAAACCCTTCGCGCGCCGCAGCGACGCCAGTTATGCTGACAGCCTGGCGCAGCATCACCACCTTTTCCGTCGGGGTAAGGCCTGGCAGCTCTGCATAAAGCGCAAATTTCTCGATGATCTCCAGCAGCGTGCCGCGCGCCATCAAACGCTGTTCGATCAGCTGCATCCTGCGTGCCGAAGACCCCTCGACGGTGGAGCGGGCCAGATCATCCGCAATCACCGGTCGGGTGACCTGAATCACCTCGGCGCTTTGGTAAAAATGCTGCTGATTAAGCGCCGCCCAGAGCGACAGGATGCAGCCCACCACGGTGACATATAAAATCACAGCCGCACGACGGCGCAGCATGTCGAAAAAATCTGCCAGCGAAAAAATAGGCCCCATAGCTCTGCTCTCTTTGTCGTCTTATCCCGGATCCCGCCTCACACTGGTACAGGCCACCGGATACGGGCCACCAGAGCAAAATTGGAAATACATCTGCAGCTACACCACAGCAACCGGGCAAAACTGTGGCTTTGGGTGCGCAACTGTGCCGATAGAAAGGAATTTCAGGGAGTGACCTGTGTCTTGTCGGTCTGCTGCGCCCGGTTGAGGACAACGCCCAATAATGGTGCATGCCCCGCCAGCATCTTTTCGCAGGCGGCAAGTTCGGCCGCCGTGGTCCGGTCACCATCCGAGATCAGCAACACCCCATCCACCTGCGGCAGAAAGGCCGTGACATCATCATGCTCCAGCACCGGTGGCAAATCAAACAAAACGGTATCGGCCATGGTGTCTTTGATCAGTGTCGAGATCACATCGGAGGTGCGGGGGTCGTGCAAAATTTCCGAGGCATTCTGATCAGCCGCACAATTGCTACCAACAGCCAGTGTATCCGAAAGGCGCTGCAGATGCTGCTCCATGGGGACCTCTCCCGTGAGAAAATCAGCCATATTGCCATGCGGGGCGATCCCAAGCGCGGCGGCGATACCGGGATTGCGAAAATTCAGATCCATCAGCAAAGTGCGGCTTGCGGGAATGCGGGCCAGGCTCAGCGCCAGATTGACGGCGCAAAAGGTGGTCCCGCCACCCGCAGAGGGGCTGGTAACCGCCACGCGGTTCCAGCCATGTGTCTTGAGGCTGTGCAGCAAGCGGGTGCGTAACAGATCAAAAGCCCGCGCTGTGGGTGAGGCGCGAAAGGCGCTAACCAAAGGCAGGCGCGAAGGTTTTTGGCCGAGAAAATCAAAGGGCACTTCAGGGAGTTGCACCCAAGGATCAAACCTGATGGGCAAGGATACAGGCGCCTCCCTTGCGATCTCGATGCGGGGCTGCCGTTTACGTTCCACCATTACTTCTGGCTGTGGTTCAGTCTTCACCTCAGGACGCGGGTCAGTGTTTGGCTCAGTGTTTGGCGCCATCGGCGACGCTGCACTCTGCCCGGAGCGCGCAGCCGTGTCTGAGGCAGCAGGCGTCGCTTCTTTCGGCTCTGATTTTACAGGGCCTCGCGCCATTGCGGGGGCACCCGCGGGCATCTCGGGCAGCTTGGCCTCATCAGAGGGACCAGATAAGAGATCCGCCTCTTGCTGCGGCGTGCTCGGCGCCTGCCCCGATTTCTCGTGCAGGCGGTCCTGTGTACTGCGACGCTGGAACCTCTTGAAGCCCTTTTGAGTCATGTGTTCCTCACCGTTGCGTTCAAAGGCTTGCGCGCGCGGGGCGCTAACAGGGGCTGATACAGCAAAATGCTTCATGCGTCATCTCCTGACAAATTCCATGGTAGGCTCCAGCGCTGACTATTGCCCAATACGGTCGCTTGCATTGCCCCAATTGCCCCACCCAATTGCAGTGGTGACGCATCCGGGCTGCAGTCCCGGGCTACAATCAATGGCAAAGAGATTAATATCCTGTGCCTTTGGCCACAACGCCAACGGTCCGCCACATCAGTCTCAAATCCATCTGCAGCCCCATCGCACGCAGATAGTCAGCATCCGCCTGTGCTCGCGCGGCAAAACTGCTCTCATTGCGGTCTGACACTTGCCAAAGGCCCGTTATCCCCGGCTTCACCGCAAAATACGATGACGCGTCCCCATAGAGCGGCAATTGCTCGGGCATCATAGGGCGCGGGCCAACAAGGCTCATCTCGCCGGTAAAGACATTCCAAAGCTGCGGCAGCTCGTCCAGAGAGGTCACCCGAAGGAGGCGACCAATCCGGGTGATCCGCGGATCTTTTTTCAGCTTTTGTGTCTCATCCCATTCCCGGCGCAAGGCGGGATCCTGAAGCAGGCAGTCCTGCAGCCGGGCATCGGCATCTCGCACCATTGTGCGCAGTTTGAAAATCCGGAACCGTTTGCCATGTTGCCCCAGCCGGTCCTGACTGTAAAACGGCAGTCCGCTTTCGATCCAGAGCAGCAGGGCAGATAGCACAATGATCGGCAGGGCAACCGGCAAGGCAAAAAGAACCAGGGCCAGATCCAGGCCCCGCTTGCCGCGCGCGGCATAGGTGCCTGCGCGTCTCTGTGGCGGCAAGTCGCCAAACAGTGCGGAGCCATCACGCATTAGGGCCCCACTGAC
This sequence comes from Pseudophaeobacter sp., assembly GCA_034111985.1. GTDB lineage: Bacteria > Pseudomonadota > Alphaproteobacteria > Rhodobacterales > Rhodobacteraceae > Pseudophaeobacter. The sequence goes on along the minus strand of JAWUWF010000090.1, from coordinate 9,751 downwards.
CGAGACTGCAGAGGGTGGCGCGACCGTCGACAGAGTGGCACCGCCGGGGGTCTTGAAGAATGGCTGTGTAGGTCTGGACCCCGTCAACGCCACTTCTGTCCTGTCTGATACGAAATCTTTCATCGTCACCCCATGCGCTCAAAGCTTCCTCAGCCGGGGACCAGCCCCGTTTGTGTCAGCTCTTAATTGTTTCAAAGCCCGCCGCGGCAGCGGATCGGGCAATGCCGTCACAGATTGGGTTTTTGCCGAAACATGCCCCCACATGTTTCGCCCCTGCGAATGCCTGGTCAGATGACCCTGCGGCCCATTGAACCTACGGCATTCCGTGACCAGAATATATCTAGCCAATTTAAGAAGAATTATAACTAAAGGTTAGGTATCTCAGTTAAAAACCCCTGGATGCGCGCAAAAGTGGAAACAGTATGCAATACCAGCGATGGACTGTTCAGCCCGCCTACACGAAGGTATGGAAGCGCTACCCTTTTTTGCATCCGCCAAAAGGCCTGATTCTGCCCGAAGGCCTGATTTTGAAAATGTCGCGGGCGACGTTGTTTCCTTTTCTCTTCCTGGGACGCGGATCCAGGCACGCGGGAAAATCTGACGATTTGAAACCTCCCGCCGTCAGAGGTATGAAACACTCTGTGCCGGGCGCAGTTCTCCAAAGCCCGCAATCCGAAGCCAACAAAGGTCGCAGGACAATGAGCGCTACACAAAACCAGACGCACTGGACCGCAGCCACAATCGGCGAAAACGCGATCATTCTTTGGGCGGTCACGTCACGTGAGGTCCTGCACCGGCACAGCTACGCGCGCAGTGCACTGCCGCCGCAGCAAGACCTCATCTGCGCGCTCGAACAAATGGATGCGGCAAAAACCAGCCCGGTTCTGGTTGCCGGACTGGACCAAACCGCCACCGTGGAGGTTCCGGCCAAGCCTGCGGATCTGGCCCTGCGCCTGCAAGAACGAGACGGGTGGCAGCTGCAAACCCTTCCCAACCTCATGCAAAAAAGCCCCCTCGCTCTGATGCAGGGCAGCGGCACGCAGATTGCCGGTTTTTTGGCGCTCAACCCAAAATGGGACGGGGTGATTTGCCTGCCCGGCCCTGTGACGCATTGGGTCCAGGTTAGCGCCGCCGAAATTGTCAGCTTTCAGAGCACCCTGACAACTGGGCTGCAGGCCTCATTGTGCGAGGCGATGGGTCTGGGCACCAGCTGGGCCGAAAGCGCCCTGCACGAGGCCATCCCAGAGACCCTGTCCAGACCCGAGCGCCTTGCCTCCCGACTGGCAGAGCTGCAGGCGACTGTTCGGCTACAATCCGGTGACAATACAGAAGAGATGGCTGGCAAACTCTGGGGCTATCTTCTGGGGGCGGAACTGGCCGCTACACGGCCCTATTGGCTGGGGCAAAACCTGGCGCTGATCGCCGAGGATGCGCTAGCCGCCCCCTATTTGGCCGCCCTCTGCGCCCAGGGGCTGCCCGTCACGCGCGCCCAACCAGACCGCATGGCCCTTGAGGGGCTGATCCAGGCCTGGCGTCACATGCAGGGCGAAGCGGCAAACCTGTAAACAGCCCAGGCCCCACCAGGATCGCCCAGCGCTCGCAATCGAAATCATCCTTTTCCCTGCGCTTGCGGTTGGTATGGCTGGAACGCTCCCAAAACGCATCGACCATCAGAATGTTGCCTTGTTTTGCCAAGGGCACAAAGATGGCCCCCGCCCCAGAGCACAGTTCGGTTGTGCCCAACAAGAGTGTACCCAGCTAGGGTGCGACAGGAACCTTACAGCCTTCTGTCAGAGAGCCAGCCATCGCCCCCGGCCAGTGCGGTTGGCACCGGACGCAACCGCGCCGACTCGTCAGGGGCGGCGCCCGGCCCAAGGGGATCTGTCCTCCTTCAGGAGGTCAGATCTGCGCGGGAGAGCTCCCTTTGTACGTTTGCCTCCTGTGCGTGAAGGCGCAGACGACCGTTGCGCAGAAAGGCCCCAACCATCAGACCCTGTGACGCGCGCCCTGCGCTGGCGGTGTTTCGACAGGGCCAGCAAAGCACTGGGCGATCTCCATCCAGCGCCTGGCCGCAGGCCCCTTGGTCGCAAGGCTGGTATCGGCTATATTTCGCACCTGCGTCACCACCTGGGCAAACTCAACGGCGGCACCGCGCACCACATTGTCGTCCTGGGGCGTATTCCAGCTCCAAACCACTCCCGAGGGGCCAGTGAGTTCAACAAAGGGTGCAGGCTCTGGCGCGGCTTCCTTGCGGTTCGCAAAGGTCCAGCCATAGGTCGACACCCCGAGATGGGCGATATTGCGGATCCGGTCCTGCTCCACGCGCTCGACGCCCAAAAGATCAAAGACCTCCTGCCCATGGGCCCAGGTTTCCATCTGGCGCGCTGTGATCGAGCTCAGCGCGCTCATATCCGGCCCGACCCATTTCACCCGCGCCTTGGGATCCGCCTTGGCAAAGGCATCCGCGCAGCTTTCAGCGCCAGCACGCCAGGCCTCAAACAGCGCCGCCCCCGAGAGCCCGTCCAGCCAGCCAAACTGGCTTTGCAGGATCGACTTGCCCGACTGCATTTCCGCCACGATCGGTCCGATAAAGGCGCCAAATTCCGCAGCCCCCTTCAGCGATGTCTCCGCAGCCACGTTGAAAAGATGCAGATGGCCCAGCACGTGATCTATCGTCCAGTCCTTAAACTGCGTCACCCGGTGCAGATCCGCCTCTGGCAAATCTTGCAGCACCGCGGCCAAAGCCTGGCTTTCTGCGCGGAAATCTTCGGATTGTTGCATGTCTCGCTCCCTCTTTCGATCAAATGCCGCTACGTCGGCCTGCATTCACATGATTGAACAGACCAGTCGTTCTGTTTTACGATTCGTGCAAAGGATAGGCTGATGCGCACCCGAACCGAAGACCAACCGAACGTCACTGGCAAAAGCAAAGCTGCGGCAACTGACGCGCCGGTGCGCGGCAACTCAGCCCGGGTTGCCCGCACCCGTGGGCGTATTCTGGACGCGGTGATCACCAGTCTCGATGAGGTGGGCTATTCGGAATGCTCAATCAATCGGGTGCAGACTCTGGCTGGGGTGTCGCGCGGCGCCCTCACCCATCACTTCCCCAACAAAGAAGAGATCATGGTGCAAACCCTGGAGCATCTTCTGGCGCCGGTGCGTGGCCCCTCTGGCCCCGGAGATGAGGCGAGACTTTTGCACCCTTCCCCGGACAGCAGCGCGCTCGAAGATCAGCTGCATCAGCTGTGGTGCCGGGTGATCAACACCCGCGAGGGGCGCGCCCTGATGGAAATCCTGGTCGCCGCCCGAACAGATGCAGCTCTCAGCGCGCGGATCACCCCATCGCTTTGGTCCTACAACGACGATTTCAATCGCAATATCGCCCACCTCTATGAGGCCTGCAAAGGTCATGAGGATGAGCTGACGCTGCTCTGGTCGATCTGCCGCAGCTTTATGCGCGGACTGCATACGCAGGCGCCGTTTGAGCGCGACCCCGAAATCATAACCAAGATGGTCGATCTCTTTGGCCGTATCATGGCGCCGCATCTGCTGATGCGCCTGCCCTCAGACCCTGAGGAAGAGACCCAGAAATGATCAACCCCTTCGAGACCGAAGAGCGCCGCGCTTTTCGCTCCAGCCTGAAATCCTTTGTTGCACAGGAAATCCAACCCTATTGCGACGCCTGGGACGAGGCCGGCGCTGTGCCCTGGGAGCTGCATCAAAAAGCCGGAGCCCTTGGGGTCTGGGGCTTTGGCATCGACGAAAAATACGGCGGTCTCGGCTTTGACGACGCCTTTATGCGCGCGACCTACTACGAAGAGATGGCCCGTTGCGGCAGCGGCGGCGTCTCTGCGGCGCTCAATGGCCGGACAATCTCGATCGACCCCATCGCCCGCTTGGCCATTGACGCGATCAAGGACCGGGTGCTGGCGGATATCGTCGCCGGGCGCCGCGGCTCTTCCTTGGGGGTGACCGAACCCAGCGGCGGCTCTGATGTGGCCAATATGCGCAGCACCGCGCTGCGCGAAGGCGATCACTGGGTTCTGAATGGCTCAAAGACCTTCATCACCGGCGGCATGACCTCGGACTATTTTGTGATCCCGGCCCGCACCGGCGGCGCCGGACTGGATGGCATATCGCTGTTCTTTGTCGAGGCCGACATGGCCGGGTTTTCGCGCAGCCCCCTGGACCGTAAGATGGGCTGGTGGTGTTCAGATCAGGCAACGCTGTTTCTGGATGACGTCACGGTGCCTGCCAGCCATATGATGGGTCCTGAGAATGCCGGCTTTCTTGCAGTCATGGAGAATTTCAACCTCGAACGGGTGACGCTGATTGCCGGTATGCTGGGCATGATGAAGACCTGCCTGGAGGACAGCATCGCCTGGGCCCAGGCGCGCGAGACCTTTGGCAAACCCCTGATCCGCCACCAGGTCATACGTCACAAGATCGCAGATATGTCGTCGCGCATTGATGCCGTCGAGGCGCTGCAGAACCAGATCTGCTGGAACATCAACCAAGGCAGCATGCCGGTGGCCGAGATCTGCAAGGCCAAGGTCTTTACCTCCAAGGCCTGCGAATTCTGCGCCTCTGAGGCCATGCAGATCATGGGTGGGGCCGGTTATCTGCGCGGCAACCGGATCGAGCGAATCTACCGCGAGGTCAAAGTCATGGCCATTGGCGGCGGCTCTGAAGAGATCATGCGGGACCTCGCGGTGCGGCAAATGGGGCTCTGAACCCCGCCTGACTTTGGGCACATCAGGGGACGCATCTGGTGGTGTTAGCGGGCAGCCAGCAGCGGCCTCTGGAGAGAATCAAATACCCCCCAAGCAGCGCCTTTGAGCATGACATCGGTTGTGCCCAAGGATGCCCTTTGCGAAATGAGCAGCCTGATATGGCGTTTGCAAGACCACCGGTTTGGCACTTGGAAAGCTGACACTGGGGAGGCTGGTACTAGGGAGTGCTGGAACCGGAAAAGACTGGCAGTCAGGAAAGATTGGCAGCCAGGCATTTAACACCTGTTTCAGCTTCGGCGGATCCCGATGCTGGCCCCCAATTGACGGGGTCGGGGCAGCGGCGCGTGATCAGCCAGCAGGCGCGCCAGGCGCCCTTGCAGCCAGGCAGGAAAGGCAACGCTGCGCGCGGTTTTCTGATCAACATTCATCGCCAGAACGTCCTGAGTGGCGCAGACTTGCCCATCCACCAAAAGTTCGCACCAGAAATGCACCCGTTTCTGATCATGGTCGATTAGGTGTAGGGTCACGTCAAATGCCTGCCCAACCTTCAGCTCCCGCAGGAACTGGAATTGGGATTGCAGCACATAAAGCCCCTGCCCGGAGGCCCGCACATGGCCCTCGCCATTGCCAAGATGGGCGACGAATATCTGATCAATCGCCCGACCAAAGGCCACGCCGAAATAGCCGACATTCATATGACCGTTGTAGTCGATCCACTCGGGCAGGACTGTCTGCGAGGCGACTGCAATGGGCGCCGGATAGGGGCCGTCATGCCCATCAATAGGAGCTGTGGTCATCGCTGCGCCGTCCTCTTTTTTTCTGGCCCTACATCCGCGCAACAAAAGCACGCAGCCATGGGCCAGGGTAAAGAGAATCGTCACGTCACTTTTTCGCACGCATCACAGACAGTACAGGCGCAACAAGAGCTTAAGTGACAGAGATCAGCGCAGGCGAGCCGTCTTGAACAGCCGGATCTTCAGGCCTCCATGCGCCACAGGGGCGCCATGTGGCAAAAACGGCAGGCCTGTTGCCTTGGCCAACCCGGCCTCGCTGGTCACGATGCCAACGCGCCAGCCGGAAAAGCGCTCCAGCAGGGTTTTTCCCAGCGCGCCATAAAGGGCAAACAGCAGCTTTTTGTTGCCGATGCGCGCGCCATAGGGTGGGTTGACAATAACCAGCCCTGGCGGGCCTTCGGGGGGCATCAGATCGCTGATCGCCTGCGCCTTGAAACTGGTACAGCCCGTCACGCCGGCCCGCTCGGCGTTGTTTGTCGCCATGTCAACCGCGCCTGCGTTGCGGTCCGAGCCAAAAAAGCTGAGGCCCTGCATATCGATATGCTGCGGCGTAAGCTCTGCCTTCAGGGCCTCATATGCCTCGGCGTTAAAACTGGCCATGTGTTCAAAAGCAAAACTGCGACTGCGCCCCGGCACCACCCCCAGGGCAATCTCGGCCGCCTCGATCACAAAGGTGCCCGAGCCGCACATCGGATCCACCACCGGCTCAACCCCGTCAAAATCGCACTCGCGCAGGAACAGCGCTGCGAGGTTTTCACGCATGGGTGCTTTGCCAACTGCCGATTTATGGCCGCGCTTGTGCAGACCCTCACCCGAGGTGTCGATACTGAACTGACAGTTGTTGTCGTCTATTCGCAGCTTGAGCGTCAGCGCCGCCTCTTTGGAGATCGTGGCGCCAAATGTCTCGACCAGAGCCGTTTCAATGCGCTGCGCGGCAGCCCCGGCATGGTAGATCTTGGACTTCTTGTTGGTGGTAACCTCGACCTTCAAAGGCACGTCGCGGCGCAGGACGTCTCCCCAGGGAAATTTGCGTGCCCGCTTGTCCAGCTGCGCCAGATGGAAGGCGCGAAATTCGCCAATGCGCGCCAAAACCCGGGCAGCGCCGCGCAGAGACAGGTTGGCCCGCCAGACCTCGCGCCAATCGCCCTGGACGGTGACACCGCCGGGCACAGATTTGGCTGCAGCAAAACCGGCCTCGCGGACCTCGGCCAGCAGGGCGGCTTCCAGTCCGGGGGCTGCGGTCAGGAAGATCTCAAATGTGTCTAAATCGCTCATGACGTCTCAGTAGCGTGGTTTTGCATCACCCGCGATGGCTATTTTGCCCCGCCCCGCGCCCACCTGGAGGGCAGGCACATATATTCGGCAGGTATTTGGCAGCTCCCGGCTGGCGACTCTGGCCAGCAGAGCGAGAGACTTCTATGTGAAGCGCGCCTTTGGAAAACCGGCATTTTCAAAGCGCTGCCAGATCATGTCTTCCAGTTTGCCGCTGTTCAGCGGCAGGCAGTGTTTCAAAAAGTACCAGGCAAGGAAGCGGTCATAGTCCTCATCGCGGTGCAGCTCCGCGTCGAGTGCTGCGGCGAAACTATCAGGTGTCTTTATCGTCGTCGCAATGTGGTGAAAGTCAGATGTGCCGAAGAGCACGGCAGGCACCCCGTGCATAAATCCCTCAAGCGCGACCGTAGAGTTGACGGAGGCCGTCAAAGCGCTTGCCGCCAGAATGTCATGCACATTGCCGTCGCTCAGCACTATTCTCGGGTCGTCCCTAGCGAGGTTGGCAATGATATCTGCATCTGAGGACGTGCTTGCCAAAGGGTGCGGTTTCACAATGATCGGCCGGTCGCCCGCGCCACTTTGGACCGCCTGCAGGACATCCAGGTCGGAAAAACGCGTCGCGCCAGAGTTCGCAGGATAGTCGCCCTGAAAGAAAACGGCGACCGCTCCCGGAGGGAAGTCAGAGCATTCCGAGGGTTGGCCGTATTTGGATTTCCTTTGACTGAGATAGCGTTTACGAAGGTTGTCGCTGAAATTCTTTGCGCGTTGGGGTTTGACCGAATTGGGGTCGTATTGCTGCAAGCCGATGGAGGAAAAAGCTTTTGTGCCGACTGGATCGAGGTGCCAAAACTCCCAAAAATAGGCGACACCCGCATTTAAAACACCCTCCGCACGTACGGAACGGTCATCGATGATATGTAGATTTCCGTCCTGGAAGCGCTGATCTTTGACCCTGCGGGTTGGCACGCGGATGTCCTTGTCCCGTTCTCGTATTTCAAAAGTGATGTCGTGGCTGACGCAGATATCGCGGATGACCCGATAGAGCCGGAGATGCCAGCCTTCCAGCCTTGGACTGACATCCTTGTGCTTGAGATGAAGCGTTATTCCGGTCACAAGTCAGCTCCAAATTATAATACATTAATACATTTCATATGCTTGCGAACTTTCCAACGCGAATACAACATGTCACGGAGTACCACTGCCCTCTCGCGAAATGACACGCGCCTTTCGACCTTTCGTTTTCTGTCGATATCAAGGGCGAGAGGCGCTGATACCGCAGATCTCGGGACATCTATGTACCGCTACATTGTGACCTTGAAGAATCCCAAATTCGCTGCCTGAAATGCTGCGGTGCGGCACCAGCTTGACCCTTAGTTTGGTGGAACAACCTCCTTTCAGCCCCTTTGGATCACCATAAATAATTCATAAAATTCAGCGACCTAGGCAGTAACTAAATTTTTAGTTTGACAACTGTGACGCCAATATGAAACCTAAATACCAGCCAGGTGCGAGAGAGCGCAGCTGGCTTTACAGACTTTTAGGGAGGGAAAAGATGCGCAGGTATCTTTTGTCCGCAGCAGCGGTATGCGCCGTGGCTGCGGGACAGGCGGCTTTTGCTGATGAGGCAGCCGCAATTAAATGGATCGATGAGGAATTTCAGCCTTCGGTCCTGACCAAAGACGAACAGATGAGCGAAATGCAGTGGTTCATGACCGCAGCTGAGCCCTTTAAAGGCATGGAGATCAACGTGCTCTCCGAGGGCATTCCGACGCATTCCTATGAATCGGAAGTTCTGACCAAAGCCTTTGAAGAAATCACCGGTATCAAGGTGAACCACCAGATCCTCGGTGAGGGTGAAGTGGTGCAGGCGGTTCAGACCCAGATGCAGACACAGCGCAATCTTTATGATGCCTATGTCAATGACTCGGATCTGATCGGCACCCACTCGCGGCTGCAGCTGGCACATAACCTCACGGATATGATGGCTGGTGATTTCAAGGATCAGACCAACCCAGGTCTCGACCTCGAAGATTTCATGGGCACCCAGTTCACCACGGGTCCTGATGGCGATCTTTACCAGCTGCCCGATCAGCAGTTTGCCAACCTCTACTGGTTCCGCAAGGACTGGTTTGACCGGGCGGACCTGCAGGAAGCCTTCAAGGCAAAATACGGCTATGACCTGGGCGTTCCGGTCAACTGGTCGGCCTATGAAGACATCGCCGAGTTCTTTAGCGAAGACGTGAAAGAAATCGACGGCACGACAATCTACGGCCACATGGATTACGGCAAACGTGCGCCTGACCTTGGCTGGCGGATGACCGACGCCTGGCTCTCGATGGCCGGTGCCGGCTCCAAAGGTGAGCCAAACGGAGTGCCTATCGATGAGTGGGGCATCCGTATGGAAGCCGGCTCTTGTAATCCTGCGGGCGCAAGTGTCTCCCGTGGTGGTGCTGCAAACGGTCCGGCTGCGGTCTATGCGATCCGCAAATGGGACGAATGGCTGCGCAAATACGCACCTCCCGGTGCTGCGTCTTATGACTTTTACCAGTCGCTGCCAGCCTTGGCGCAGGGCAATGTTGCCCAGCAGATCTTCTGGTACACCGCCTTTACCGCCGATATGGTAAAGCCAAAGTCCGAAGGCAACAACACCGTGGATGATGCCGGTGCACCGCTGTGGCGGATGGCGCCCAGCCCGCATGGCCCCTACTGGGAAGAGGGCCAGAAGGTTGGTTATCAGGACGTTGGCTCCTGGACCTTCCTCAAGTCCACGCCTCTGGAGCGTTCGCAAGCGGCCTGGCTCTATGCCCAGTTTGTGGTCGCCCAAACTGTCGACGGGAAAAAGTCCCACGTGGGTCTGACCTTCATTCGTGACAGCTCGGTCCACCCCGAAAGCTTCTCGGAGCGCGCAGCGAACCTTGGTGGACTGGTAGAATTCTACCGCTCGCCGGATCG
>JAWUWF010000089.1:0-11863 GCA_034111985.1 Pseudophaeobacter sp. | reverse complement strand
AACGCAGGTGTTACCCGGCGCGCCGCTCGTCAAAGGAGAGGGCGATAAAGCTGGGCATATGATCGCCCATGCCAACCACAGCGCGATCGTCACGACGACCAGACTGTTGTTTGCCACCACGCCCATGTTGTTGTTGGGGCTTGGAACCGGAGTTATTTGTTTGCGGCTGCGGCTTCTCTGAAGCCTTAACAGGGGCCTTGCGGCTGCGCGACCGGCTGTCTGACCTGTCGTCGCCATCCGTTTTGCGGGCCGCTGTCGCCTGATCCTCTGTTTTCTGAGGCTCAGGTTTACTGGCTTCACGCCTGCTAGATCTGGGCTTGCTCGTTTCAGGTGTGCTCACCTCTAACGTGCTCGCTTCAACCTGCTCAACCTTTGTCGGTTCAACCTTTTCCGGTGTCTTCTCTACTGCTACTGCCTCGGCTACAACGTCAGCAGGCTTGCTGCGCGAAGAGGTTCGTTCGGGCTTTTCCGACGCCTTCTTGGGCGCGGCGCGTTTGGCAGGCTCTGCCTTTTTCACCGGGTTCTCTAGCCGTGCGATTTCCTTTTGCAGCAGGTTTTCGACTGCGGCGAGGGCTTTTTCATCGCGGCTTGAGCAAATGGTGATCGCCTTGCCTTCGCGTCCGGCACGACCGGTGCGGCCGATACGGTGCACATAGTCTTCGGGATGACCGGGGACATCAAAGTTGAACACATGGCTGACGCTTGGTACGTCCAAACCGCGGGCCGCCACGTCAGAGGCCACCAGAATGCGCAGATCACCGGCCCGGAACCCATCAAGGGTCTTGGTACGCTGGCTCTGGTCGAGATCGCCGTGAATAGGCGCCGCATCATAGCCGTATTTTTTCAGCGATTTAGAAACAATATCCACATCGGTCTTACGGTTGCAGAAAATGATCGCATTGGTGAGCTTGTCACCTTCTTGATCAATCAGAGCCCGCAAGGCCGTACGCTTCTCGCTGGCTTCACGATCTTTGCGCGAAGCTTTAAAGATAACAACATTCTGTTCGATTGTCTCAGAGGCGCTTGCTTGACGTGCCACTTCGATTCGCTCTGGAGAAGAGAGGAACGTATTGGTGATCCGCTCGATCTCTGGCGCCATGGTCGCCGAAAAGAACAGGGTCTGGCGGGTGAAGGGTGTGAGCGAGAAAATCCGCTCGATATCCGGGATGAAGCCCATGTCGAGCATGCGGTCGGCTTCGTCCACCACCATGATCTGCACACCCGTGAGCAGCAGTTTGCCGCGCTCGAAATGGTCCAGCAACCGGCCTGGTGTCGCAATCAAAACATCAACACCCTTATCGATCAGCTGGTCCTGCTCCTTAAAGCTGACCCCCCCAATCAAAAGCGCCTTAGTAAGCTTTAAGTGCTTGGCATAGGTGTCAAAATTCTCAGCCACCTGGGCTGCCAACTCGCGGGTTGGGCACAGAACAAGGCTGCGCGGCATGCGGGCACGCGCACGGCCACGCGCCAGCATGGTGATCATTGGTAGGGTGAAAGAGGCGGTTTTGCCGGTGCCCGTTTGGGCAATACCAAGCACGTCACGACCCTCAAGAGCGGGCGGAATAGCGCCTGCCTGGATCGGGGTTGGGGTTTCATAACCGGCCTCTTCAATAGCTTTGAGGACCTTGGGGTTGAGATTCAGATCGGAAAATTTTGTCATATGCGTCCGTTTTAGCGGACACTGATTTGGCCCGCGCGTGTTTTACAAAGCTGGGTCCGCACAAAGATGCGGTGTTACAACGTCCAGCTTTTGCCGGGACATACCAAAATCTAGCCCGATGGTCAATTATTGGGTGCGGTGCTGCGCCTGAAACTGCCGGAAACTGCTCAGTTGTTTGTGGGTGCGCGTTTTGTGCCACTGTCGTGCTCCGCTGTCTTTTAGGCCGTTTGCACGAATTCTGGGAAATGCTTGGTTCGGGCAGATGAAATCTTCAGGGCGCGAATGCGCAATAAGCCTTCCGTTTCGAGACGCGCACGCAGCGCAGGGCTATCGTTGCAGATTTCGTCATAAAAAGCCCGCAGCCCATCGGTGCCGGCCTTTTTTTCAATCGCTTGCATGAGTTCATGAAGCGTGATGCCGCCCCTGTCGCGGGGACGCGCTGGTTTCAGCGACTGGCGGTACGAGCCGCGCTCAAGGCGAAAACGGTAGTGGGCCAGCCAGTGCTGCCAATCTGGGGCATGAAAGTGACAAAGATCGACCTCTGGCAGTTCCTGGAGGCCAGGGTTCTCGATTTCGCCGTCCGATGCCGAGCCCTGAAAAAGATTGTGGATCCGCAAGGTCACATCCGGCAAGCGCGGTGCGCACAAAGATCTTTCCCTGCACATGGCTGAGAAACCCACCGTTCATGTGTTCGCCATAGCGGGGATAGAGCCGCGCAACGATGGCACCGCGGTCTGGCCCACCGGGAATATAGCCCTTAAAGGCGGTGCCGTCGCCTGCAAGGGCTTCAATCGGGCGGGATCTGGCGCAGAGGCTTGTCTCTGGCAGGGGGCTCAGGATGTCTGCAATTGGGCTTTTGGCCCAGAGGAATTCGTCGACATCAATATGGGCCAGCCAGTCGAGGTCATTGGCCTGTCGGCGATAGGCGCGGGTCGCGTTGAGGGATTGGCGGACCTGGTGTTTTTCCGGTTTGCCGCCTTTGCGCCGGTGCTGCCAGGAGGCATCGTCGCAGTCAAACACCCGGAGCTTTGGATGTGCTTTCAGCAGCGGGCGCGCCTCGGGGCAGGGGGCATCCAGATAGAGGAACAGGCGGTGGGCGCCGGCCTCCAGATGATAGGCGGCAAAGTTGAGGATCGCCTCAGCAGGCGCCTTTATGGTGCTGACAATGCCCCATTTTGCGCCGCCTCTTGCCGTCACCTTCGCCATGGCCCGCTCCACCTGTCCGTGTTCGTGTATAACTGTGCTCTTGTATTTATCTCAGAGAGACACTGCCTTGTCCGGCGCGGATTAGTCCAGAGCGCCAGTGAAAGAAGTCGCCCCTATGGCGTGGGTAGGGCGGCATTGTACGGTTTGATTGTCTTCCCAGTCACCACAAAGGGCGGGCCATCAAAGCCCGCCCAGTAGGTCGTGTACGTCGTGTGCGGGCCGGTTTAGACCATCATTTCCTTGGTCGCTGTCAGCTTTAGATCAGGGTAGTCGCGCTCGACACGGTCAATATCCCACTGCAGGCGGGTCAGATAAACGATATCGCCATCGTGGTCATAGGCAATGTGCTGTTTGTTGGTATCCACAAACTTATCCAGCGCCTGCTTGTCACCACTGACCCAGCGGGCCGAGGTGAACTGCGAGCTGTCAAAGCGCACCGGCAGGCCATATTCCAGCTCGATCCGGCTGGCCAGCACCTCAAACTGCAGGGCGCCGACAACGCCGACAATAAAGCCAGAGCCAATCGAGGGCTTAAACACCTTGGCCGCGCCTTCTTCGGCAAATTGCATCAGCGCCTTTTCAAGGTGCTTGGCCTTCATTGGATCACCTGCCCGTACGGTCTGTAACAGCTCTGGCGCAAAGGAGGGGATGCCTGCAACCCGCAGGGCTTCGCCTTCGGTCAGGGTGTCGCCAATGCGCAGCTGACCATGGTTGGGAATGCCGATGATGTCGCCGGCCCAGGCCTCTTCTGCCAATTCGCGGTCCGAGGCCAGAAACAGCACCGGGTTGGAAATCGCCATGGGCTTTTTGGTACGCACATGGGTCAGTTTCATGCCGCGTATGAAATGCCCCGAGGCCATGCGCACAAAGGCCACGCGGTCACGGTGCTTTGGATCCATATTGGCCTGCACCTTAAAGACAAAGCCCGCGACCTTTTTCTCTTCGGGCGCGATATTGCGCGGCTGGGCCTTTTGTACCTGCGGTTCGGGACCATATTTGCCGATACCGTCCATCAGTTCCTTAACGCCAAAGGAGTTGATGGCAGAGCCAAACCAGATCGGCGTCATATGGCCTTCCAGCACCGCCTGCGGGTCCAGCTTTGGCAGCAATTCGCGCGCCATCTCGACCTCTTCTAGTAGTTTCTCCAGCAGATGCGCAGGCACATGTTCTGCCAGTTTTGGATCATCCAGCCCCTCGATGGCGATACTTTCGGCCACTTTGTTACGATCCGCGCGGTCCATCAGTTCCAGCCGGTCGCGCAGCATATCATAGCAGCCGACAAAATCGCGCCCCACCCCAATGGGCCATGAGGCCGGGGTGACGTCGATGGCCAGGTTTTCCTGGATCTCGTCGATGATTTCAAAGGTATCGCGGCTCTCGCGGTCCATCTTGTTACAGAAGGTCAGGATCGGCAGATCCCGCAGGCGGCAGACTTCAAACAGTTTCTGCGTCTGGCTCTCAACGCCCTTGGCGCCATCAATCACCATGACGGCCGCATCAACGGCCGTAAGGGTGCGATAGGTGTCTTCGGAAAAGTCCGAGTGACCGGGAGTATCGACCAGATTGAACCGCAAACCGTCAAAATCAAACGACATGGCCGAGGCGGAGACCGAAATGCCACGGTCCTTTTCCATCTGCATAAAGTCAGATCTGGTGCGCCGGGCTTCGCCTTTGGCGCGCACTTGCCCCGCCATCTGAATCGCACCACCATACAGCAGGAACTTTTCAGTCAGCGTGGTTTTGCCCGCATCCGGATGCGAAATGATCGCAAAGGTGCGGCGCCGCGCGATTTCGGGCGGCAGGTCTGGGCGGTTTGAAGCGGTATCCAACATGGCGCGCGTATAGGTTGGATTGCCCGGTGAGGCAAGATAAAGCCCCCTTGCGCAGGAGAAAGACAGGAGGCCCAAACCTGCCGCGGCTGCGGGGGCTTGGGCCTTGCTGCGCGGATTGAGCTATCTGAGCGAAGAGCGGCGCAGAATTCCCACCGCATCCGGATGATCCAGCAGGGCTTTTTGCACCTCCAGCCCATGGCTGTCGCGGCGCTGCGCCGAGGTGTGACTGGGCCCCATACGGCGGAGCAGCTCATCCGGCAGGGCGGGCTGGGTCAGGGCGTCAAGAAATAGCGATTCTGCGGCGATGCCTTCGGCGTAGACGATATGGTGGCGGTCAAACAGCAGCTGAAAGTAGTCAACAAAACCGCCATCCTGCACCACCACGCTGTCGCCATTGACCAGATCCCGCGCCCGCACCAAGAGTTCGGGGCAGCCGGTGCCCAGCTCGTCGTGGCGTTGATAGACCAGCAGGCGATGATCAGGGCTGACCAGCAGGTCGGCGGCATTGTTCAGCGCCCCGGCGCGGATCAGAACGGGGGCCATGCGTCCCACAGCCCGCGAGGTGCTTTCGCCGATCCAGCGCAGTTCTTGTACGCCCTCGTCGCGGGTCAGAACCCGATCCCCGGGGCGCAGATCTTCGATGGGTTTTTGCGCCCCTGTGGCCATGGTGATCCGGGTGCCGCGGGTAAAGGACACACAGGCCATCTGCGCCAGCTTGCGCCGGGCGGGCTGTTGCTCTGCACGCACAAGGGTATAGCTTTGCTGGATGCTGAGCGGTGCCATCGGCAACAGGTAAATCGCGGCGATCAGCCCACCGGTGTCGACCTCGACCATGACCAGAGCTTCGACATTATCACCAGACTGCGGCATCAAAGTCAGGCAGCAATCGAGATGCAGTTGGGCGCCAATCGTGCCCAGAACTGTGTCCTCGGCGACATAAAGTCTGCCATCGGCGCGGCTGGCAATGGCAAGCCTTTGTGGATGGGCAGGGGGCGATAGCTGATAGATGTCATCCAGCATCAGCTCATCCAGCACACCAAGCTGGTCGCCCATATTGGCGCCAATCTCGACCTTGAACTGTTCCGCCGGATAGGCCGGTATCGATTGAATGGCGCGATCTGTTGCTGTCAAAGGAGCCCCCAAGGCTGGTCATTGGTTTGGCACGGACGGGGTGCTGGGTTGGCAAAATCCCCTGAGACAGGTCCTACAGAGGAATTATGGCACGATACCGACAATTACGAGCAGAATTCCTGACAAAGTGTAAATTTGCCCAAATGCCTCTGCCACAAGACCCGACCAGCAGCCTTGTTGACCGGGTCTTGTGGACCGGAATTGGGCGTGGTGATGCAGGGCGCGACTTGGGGTTTCGGGGCTTTTCGGGGCTGGCCATTGTCGCGGGCGCAGTGCATTTTGGACAAAACGCATAAATGACGCATAGGAGAAGATGGATGGATCTAGGGATCGCAGGAAAACGCGCTTTGGTATGTGCCAGCAGCAAAGGTTTGGGTCTGGGCTGCGCCGAGGCTCTGGCCGAAGCCGGTGTAAATCTGGTGATGAATGCGCGCGGCGAAGCGGCGCTGTTGGAGGCGGCTCAAAAGATTCGTGACAATTATGGCGTAGAAGTCGAGACGGTTGCGGCGGATGTGACCACGGTTGAGGGGCAGGAAAAACTGCTCGCGGCGGCGCAGGGTGTGGATATCCTGGTCAACAACGCAGGTGGCCCGCCTCCGGGCATGTGGTCCGACTGGGAGCGTGACGATTTCATCAAGGCGCTGGATGCCAATATGCTGGCCCCGATTGCCCTGATGAAGGCGCTGCTGCCGGGCATGATGGCACGCGGCTGGGGCCGGGTTATCAATATCACCTCGCAATCCGTGAAAGCGCCGATTGCTGTGCTGGGCCTGTCCAATTCTGCCCGCGCCGGTCTGACGGGATATGTCGCAGGCACCTCGCGTCAGGTTGCCGGCAGTGGTGTGACCATCAACAACCTGTTGCCGGGCATCCATGCTACCGACCGTGCAGTCTCGCTCGACAGTGGCGTAAGCAGCCAGCAGGGGATCAGCATAGAAGAGGCCAAGGCCCAACGTGCCGCTACCATTCCCGCCAAGCGCTATGGCACCCGGGCTGAATTTGGTGCCGCCTGTGCCTTTTTGTGCTCGCAGCACGCAGGGTTCATCGTGGGGCAAAACATCCTTCTGGATGGTGGGGCCACCAATATGACTCTCTAACGGGCTGCCCTGACAGGCTGTCTCTTTCAATCATGTCGTAACGGGGCGCAGCCATGGCCAGCGGGTATTCTCTAAAAGACCAATTGTTCAATCTCAAAAAGACCCGCTATCTGGCGGGTCTTTTTGCCAGTGCTTCGCCTGATTTTCAGGCCGAGCGATTTGAGGCGGATGTGATGGCGGGGTTGTTGCCGCTGGAGCTGAAGGCTCGCCTCCACTGGATCGCCGAGGTGCTGGGGCAGCACCTGCAAGGCCCGTTGCCGGAGGTGGCGCCGATCCTGCTAAAGGCTTTGCCGCCGCCGCTGGATCCTGAAAGAAGCGATGACGATTTTGGCGATTTCATCTTTGCCCCTTTGGGTGAATTTGTGGTGGCACGCGGGTTGGAGCAGCATCCGGAGCTGGCACTTGATCTGCTGGCCGAGCTGACGCAGCGCTTTTCTATGGAATGGGCGATCCGTCCCTTTCTGAACCAGCACCAGACCCTGACGCTGACGCGCATGCAGGACTGGATGCGCCACCCCAGCTACCATGTGCGCCGCCTGGTGAGCGAAGGCACCCGGCCGCGTCTGCCCTGGGGGCAGGGCGTCACCCTGGCACTGACAGACCCGCTGGCCTTGCTTGACCATCTGCACAGCGACCCTACGCGCTACGTAACGCGCTCGGTTGCCAATCACCTGAATGACATTGCCAAGAAAGACCCCGACCTGGTTCTGGACTGTCTTGAACGCTGGCATGCATTGGGCGTGCAGCAGGACAAGGAGCTGAACTGGCTGACCGCGCATGCCTGCCGCGGCCTGGTTAAATCGGGCCATGCCAAAGCCCTGCGTTTGCTTGGATATGACCCGGATGTCGAGGTCACAGTCAATTTGGCGCTAAAAGCCAGAAATGTCCGAATTGGAGAGGGTGTTGATTTTGAGATGGAGGTTTCTTGCACGAATGACGTGCCGGTAATTGTTGACTATATTATCACCTTTCAGCGCCCTGCAGGAAAAACTTCACAAAAAGTTTTCAAAATTAGAAAATCTCAACTGAAAGACGGAAAGTTGAAAATTAATAAGCTACATCGGCTAAAGGGTGACGCTACGACCTTTAAATTATACCCGGGAACGCATCAGCTGCAGATCCTCGTCAATGGGCAGGTGCGGGCGCAGAGCAGCTTTGAGCTGCTGGCCTGACTGCGATCTTGTCGCCCCGGTTTTGCCGCAGGTGTGCGACAAGACAGTTTGTTTCACCACAAGGCGCGTGCATATTCGTTCGCAGCCGTGCTGCCGCCTTGTGGCGGGCTGCTGCTGAGGACTTGCGCGGCGGCAGTGGGGTTGGTATTTGCCGCAGGAGCCGATGGTCCAGTCGGAAAGCTTGCGAGGCCGAATGAGCATAGGAACCACCCCTCCGTCCCTGCGTGAGGCCATAGCCCCGCCGCGTCTCGAAATCCGCAATCTCAAGCGTTATTTTGACGGGCGTGCTGTGGTGAATGATGTCTCGCTGCAGATTCAGGCCGGGCAGGTGACCTGCCTGCTGGGGCCCTCGGGCTGCGGCAAATCCACCACGCTGCGGATGATCGCCGGCGTTGAGATGCAGGACAGTGGTGAGATCTATGTGGACGGTAAACTGATCTGCGACACGGTGTTTCGCGTGCCGCCAGAGCGGCGTCATATCGGGCTGATGTTTCAGGATTTTGCTCTGTTTCCGCATCTGAGCGTGGCGGATAATGTCGCCTTTGGCCTGAAAGGCAGCAAGGACGAGAAACGCATCCGCGTAGAAGAGCTGTTGCAAAAGGTCTCGCTGACGCAGTTCATCGACGAGTTCCCGCATCAACTGTCAGGAGGCGAGCAGCAGCGTGTGGCCCTGGCCCGTGCTCTTGCGCCGCGTCCGCGCATCATGCTGATGGATGAGCCCTTTTCGGGTCTCGATAACCGCCTGCGGGATGGCATTCGTGATGAGACGCTTACGCTGCTGAAAGAAGAAGACGCGGCTGTCCTTTTGGTCACCCACGAGCCGGAAGAGGCCATGCGAATGGCGGATGAGATCGCGCTGATGCGCGATGGTAAGATCGTGCAGCAGGGGGCTCCCTACAACGTTTATACGCGTCCTCACGACAAGGCTGCGGTGGCGTTTTTTAGCGATATCAATGTTTTGCAATCACAGGTGAATGGCGCGCTGGCCGAGACCCCCTTTGGTCAGTTCCTGGCGCCGGGGATTCCGGATCGCACCGATGTCGAGATTGTTTTTCGTCCACAACATGTCCGGATCGACTTTGACAGGGGCGGCAAAGGCCCGCTGCCCACGGCGACAGATGGCGTGCCGTCGCGCGCCGTGGTGAAACGAGCGCGGTATCTGGGGCATGAAAGCCTGGTGGAGTTCCAGATGGACTATGATGGCTCGATCCTGAAGGTGACCGTGCCGCGGGTCTTTTTGCCCGAAGTTGGCCGCGTCATGTGGCTGACCGTTCCCCGCAACCGGTGTTTCGTCTTTCCCGCCTGACCAAGGCCCTGCTGATGACTGACCGACGCTTAGCTGGCTATTGAACGGACTGTTCAAGACCGTACAGCGAAGGAACGCGAGCTTCAGGACTTGTTTCCGTGAGGATCATAATCCGCCAGGGTTTTGCCCGCCTCATCCGTAAACAGCTCGGGCAGGGCGCGCACGCCCTCAATCAGATCAACCCGAAAGACGCGAAAGGCGCCGCGGGTCTCGCACCAGGCGGTGAGGGTCCAGACGCGGCCCCAGTACTCCATATGCAAAGGCCGGATGATGCGGTCCGTCAGGGTGCCATCTAGGCGGCGATACTGCATCGCGAGCTTTTGGCGTGACTTTATTGCGGACCGTAAGGTGGGCATATGGGCAAAGCCCCGGGCGGCATCGGCAAAAGGGTAGACCGCGAACTTCCAGGCATCGGCCTCGGCGATGGTGGCCACCGGCAAGACTGCATCGACCTTGGCAGCAAGGGACTGCGCCGCCGCCTTTAGATCGGCATCCGCCGCTTCGGCAACAATGGCCATGCCAAGGTTCAGCGCTTCCAGCTCTTCTGGGGTGAGGGTCAGCGGCGGCAGGGTGATCTGTTCGCGCACCAGATAGCCAACGCCACGCTCGCCCTCTACCGGCACGCCTGAGGCCACCAATGTGTCCATGTCGCGGTAGATGGTGCGGGTGGAGACCTCAAGGCGGGCAGCAATGTCCTTTGCGCGATGGAGTTTCCCATCGCGCAGGATCTGAATGATCTCAAAAAGGCGGTCCGTTCGGCGCATGGCGCTACCCTTGGCGCACAGACGGGGGCGGCGTCAAGACAGCAGCCTTAGCTGGGGGCCATGGTCCAGTGAATGGTCTCGTGGCGAATAGAAACCGTGTCGGGCGCGATTGCCGCCATCAGGGCCGGGGCAAAATCCTGTTGCCCAAAACTATCGGCGACCTCCAGCGCGGTCTGCATGTCCTGCCAGATGACGGTGTCGGTCCAGCTGCCGTCCGCGCCGCTGCTGAGGCGGCGAAAGATAAAGCCGGGATTGGCGCGCACAAAGGCTTCGCTGGCCTTGCTGAGGCTGAGGAACTGTTCCGGGCTGACGCCTTTGTTCAGTTTGAAGGTAACGGTTTCAGCGACGTGGTTGGTCATATCAATCTCCTGTGTGTTGATGAGGCGGTTCTAGCAGGAGGCAACTGACACAAACCTGTCAGTTGGGTTGCGTGCCGGGCGGAAAAACTTGTTTTTGCCTCCGTTGGGGAGAGAGAGAGCCTCTGTCGGTCTTTGCTCTGGTGCGGCGGCGGCTTAAACCCGATGTCAGAGAATAGTGAGCTGATGCACCGCGCATTGGCTGAAGTGAAGGAGAGACTCACATGCTCAACAATATCGGCCTTCCGGGCCTGCTGCTTATCGCCGTCGTCGTTTTGGTTCTGTTTGGTCGCGGTAAGATCAGCTCGCTTATGGGCGAAGTCGGCAAAGGCATCACCTCGTTCAAAAAAGGCGTCAGCGAAGGCACGGCTGAGCTGGAAGAAGAAACCACAGTCGCCGCCAAAGACGTGACTCCAGCCGCTGAGACTGCGACTGAAAAAGACAAGGCGTAAGCGCTGATGTTTGATCTTGGGTTAACCGAACTATTGGTTATTGGCGTTGTGGCGCTGATTGTTGTCGGGCCCAAGGACCTGCCAGTGATGTTTCGCAACGTTGGCCGTTTCGTGGGCAAGGCCAAAGGCATGGCGCGTGAATTCAGCTCTGCGATGAACGATGCCGCCGACGAAAGCGGCGTGCGGGACGTAGCCAAGGGGCTGAAGGCGGCGACCAACCCTGTCAGCACGGCAATGGACGGGGTCAGAGAGGCGGCACAGGATATGGCCAAATCGATTGACCCGACATCGTTCAAGCCGGGCACTGAAACAGGCAAAATGGCCGTGGAACGCGCGCTTGACGCCAAAAAGATTCAGGCCTCAACAGCCCGTGCTGCAGCCGAGCGCAAGGCGCGCGAAGCCGCAGAGGCGCTCGAACATGCGCAGGCTGCCGAGGCTGCGGTTGACGCCGCGCCAGAGCAGGCAAGCGGTGCTGATGCGCCCTCTGAGGGAAGTGAGACCAAAACATGAGCCAGACAGATGAGGTCGAGGATTCGACCGCACCATTGATCGAACATCTGGCTGAGCTGCGCACCCGTCTGATCCGGGCGGTTATGGCCTTTGCGGTGGGGGTCATCCTGGCCTTTATCGTGGCTGAGCCGATCCTGCAGTTCCTGGTGAAGCCCATTGAGGAAACCCTGCGGTCGCTGGGCGACCCGTCGCCTACGCTGCAATACACCTCACCGCAGGAATATCTGTTTACGTTGTTCCGCATCTCGATGGTGTTTGGCTTTGCGCTGTCTTTTCCGATGATCGGCTATCAGCTGGGGCGCTTTGGGGCACCGGGGCTCTACAAGACAGAGAAGGGGGCGTTTTTGCCCTGTCTCGTGGCCTCGCCTTTTATGTTT